>NZ_SMLC01000023.1 GCF_004349245.1 Actinomadura sp. 6K520
GTGGTCGAGGGCGTGGGCGAAGGTGGGCAGGTGGTGGTAGAGCTGGGCGCCCATGCCGGGGCGTTGGGAGCCTTGTCCGGAGTACAGCAGGGCGAGTTTGCCGCCGGTGGGGGTGGCGCGGCCGGTGACCAGGCTGGGGTGCGGCTCCCCGGCCGCCAACGCCTCCAGCCCTTCGCGCAGTGCGGCTGGGTTGCCGGTGATGACGGCGCGGTGGTCCAGGGTGGAGCGGGTGGTGGCCAGCGCCCAGGCCACTTCACCGGGGTCCAGGTCGGGGTGGGTGTCCAGGTGGTGGATCAGGCGTTGGGCTTGGGCGGCTAGCGCGGCTGGTGTTTTGGCCGACAGCAGCCACGGAATCACCGGAGGCTCAGGCCGCACCTCCACCGCAGAAGACTGGAGACGGACTACCTCACCGTCCGCCTCTGACGAGATGGCCGGAGCCTGCTCGATGATGGTGTGCGCGTTCGTTCCGCTCATCCCGAAGGAGGAGACGGCGGCGCGGCGGGGCCGTCCGGTGTCGGGCCAGGGGATCTGCTCGGTGAGCAACTCGACCGCCCCCGCGGACCAGTCCACGTGCGGGGTCGGCTCGTCGACATGCAGCGTCCGCGGCACGACCCCGTGATTGAGGGCCTGCACCATCTTGATGACACCGGCGACACCGGCGGCGGCCTGGGTGTGCCCGATGTTGGATTTGATAGAGCCCAGTCGCAGGGGCCGGTCGGCGGGGCGTTGCTGTCCGTAGGTGGCGATGAGTGCTTGGGCTTCGATGGGGTCGCCCAGGGTGGTGCCGGTGCCGTGGGCTTCGACGACGTCGACGTCTGCGGGTGTGAGGCGGGCGCTGGCCAGCGCGTCCTGGATGACCCGCTGCTGCGACGGCCCGTTGGGGGCGGTCAGGCCGTTGCTGGCGCCGTCCTGGTTGACCGCCGACCCGCGCACGATGGCCAGCACAGGGTGGCCGTTGCGCTGCGCGTCGGAAAGCCGCTCGACCAGGAGCAGCCCGACACCCTCACCCCAGCCTGTCCCGTCGGCCGCCGCCGCGAACGACTTGCAGCGCCCGTCACGGGCCAGGCCCCGCTGGCGGGAGAACTCCACGAACAGGGCGGGGGTGCACATGATGGTCGCGCCGCCCGCGAGGGCGAGATCGCACTCGCCGAGCCGGAGCGACCGGCAGGCCCAGTGCAGCGCCACCAGCGCCGAGGAGCAGGCGGTGTCGACGGTGACGGCGGGACCCTCCAGGCCGAGGCTGTAGGCCACCCGGCCGGAGGCGAAGCTGGCGGCGCCCCCGATCCCGATCTGGCCGTCGAACTCCTCGGGCATCCGCTGGAAGCCCGTCCCGTAGTCCAGGTAGATGATTCCGGCGAACACCCCGGTGCGGCTGCCCTGCAGGCCGGCGGGATCGATGCCGGCGCTCTCGACGGCCTCCCAGGCGGTCTCCAGCAGGAGGCGCTGCTGCGGATCGGTCGCCAGCGCGTCACGCGGGCTGATCCCGAAGAACTCGGCGTCGAACCGGCCCGCGTCGTAGAGGAACGCCCCCTCGTGGGCGTAGCTGGTGCCCCTGCGCTCCAGGTCCGGATGGCGGAGCGCGTCCAGGTTCCAGCCCCGGTCGGAGGGGAAGGCGGACACGGCGTCGGTCCCGTCCGCGACCAGCCGCCACAGGTCTGCGGGGGTCCGGGCGGCCCCCGGGTACCGGCAGCCCATCCCCACGATCGCGATCGGCTCGGAGTCGGCGGACTCCAGTTCGGACAGCCGCTCCCGTGTCCGGTGCAGTTCGGCCGTCGTCCATTTCAGGTAGTCGACGAGCTTCTGTTCATCCGCCATCCGGAACCACCCCTCGGCTCACCTGTCCACCGCCAGCAGGTACATCTCGTGCAGGCTCGATGCCTGGAGAAGGTCGGGCAGGGGCACGCTGCGTCCGGTCTCCCGCTCGATCGTCGTGAGCAGCCAGAGCAGGTGCATCGAGTCCCAGCCGGGGACCTGGTCCAGGGTGCGCTCGGCGTCCTCGGTCGTCACGGGCAGGCCGAGGTGGTCCCGGACGAGCGCGACGAAGTCGTCGATGGTGTTCACGGCGTGTGCCCCCCAAGCTCGTCGGTGAGGCGGACATGGTCGGGCGGTGTGAAGATCTCGGCGAGGTCGTGCCGGAACCAGGTCGTCCCCTCGGAGCCGTCCGGCCCGGCGGGTCCGCCGCCGGACGCCGCGTCCTCCACGAAGCCGTGCCGGGAGTAGAGGTCCGCGACGCCGCCGTTCCTGGGCGTCGGGCGGTAGGCGCCGTAGACGGCGCGGGCGGCGCCGGCGCGCGCGTGCCGCAGCACCGCCGCCAGGCACGCCTGCTCGATACCCCGGCCGAACACGCGGCAGCTCAGCAGGAACCCGTCGATGCGCACCGCGTCGTCCGCCCACCGGGTGAACAGCGCGCCCACCGTTCCGTTGTCGCCGAACCGGTCGCGTGACCGGATGGTCAGGATCCGGGTGCGGGCGTCCTTGAGCAGGTCCCTGACCTCGGGGACGCCGAGCCGCCGGGTGACCGTGTTGAACTGGTTGGTCCGCATGGTGAGCTGGGAGACCCGCGCCGCGTCCTCCCCGGTGGCGTCGGCCAGGACGACCCGGACGTCCAGCTCGCGCAGGTAGTCCTCGATCGAGTCGAAGGTGTGCAGGAAGTTCCGGCGCGCCCGCTCGTCCCGGTACCTGGCCTTGCGGACGTGGTCCTCGGCGGTCGTCTCCCGGACGTCGAACCAGCCGTCGGCCAGCAGCCTCTCGCCGTGTAGCGCGGGATCGTCGTCGAGGCCGACCACCGCCACATCGGGATGCTCGGACCGCACGAGCCAGCATTCGAAGGCGCTGTCGTCGGCGAAGACGAGGCTGTGCGTGCCGAGGTTGAGCTCCCGCGCGAGTTCGGCGACGTTCTCAGGCTTGGGTCTCCAGTTGGCCACGACGTGGACGAAGTCGTCCTCACGCAGAACCATGCCGGGGTGCTCGCGCAGCACCTTGCGGACCGGCTCGACGTCGTTCTTGCTGACCACGGCGAGCAGCACCCCCTGCGAGCCGACCTGCTTCACCACGCGCTGGAACTCCCGGAACGCCTCGCCGCGGTGCCCCTCCCCCACCTCGATGCCGTCCACGCCGTCGTCGCCGAGCACTCCGCCCCACAGCGTGTTGTCCAGGTCGAGAACCAGGCATTTCCTGGTGCGGCCGGTGAGATGGCGGACCAGGTGGCCGGCCTCGCGCGCGTACGCGGCCAGCAGGTCCGGGGACAGGTGCGCCTTGGCGTAGACGCTCAGGCGCGGGTCGCTGGCGGGCGACGCCTCGGCGGCGAACGGGTCGAGGTCCAGCACCACGACGCGCTCGTGCTCCTCGCACAGGCGCAGCAGCCGGGCGTTCAGCTCGCGCCACAGGGCGCCCAGCCGGGCCCTCGACCGGTGGTCGACGAGCTGCGCGGTGTACCGCCGCAGCAGCGGCAGCGTGTTGAGCACCAGCGTGCCGCGGCAGTTCGCCTCGAACGTGGTGGCCAGCCCCTCCAGCAGGCCGATCTTCTCCAGGCCGGCGCGCTCGACGTCCTCGGGGCGCCAGGGGACGGCGACCTCGTCGAACACGACCGCCGGGTCCAGCACGCACAGGACGAGGTCGGGCCCGGCCGCGTACAGCTCGCTGCCCGGGTCACCGAGTTCGAGGACATAGCCATCGAAACGACCCGTGAACGGGCGGAGGAGGAAACCGTGCCGGGCGAGCTGCGCCGTCAGCGCGGGCAGCAGGTCCGGCAGCGTGCCGTGCCCGGTGAGCGCGACGGTCACCGCGGGGATCCCGGGATGCCGCTCGGCCGTCTCGGCGGCGTCCAGCCGGGCGAGCAGGTTCCCCGCCCGCACCAGCTCGCGCCCGCTCAGCTCGGCCACCAGCCGCTGGGCCTCGGGATACCGGGCGGCCAGGGTCCCCGAGCGGTGCAGGGCCAGCAGCGCGTCGGCCGGTGCCACACCGTCCCGCGGAGCCGATTCGCCCACGCCCGCCTCCTCCCCCGCGGCCTCGCCGCGTTCCGTCCGGCTCGTCCTCGTCAGCGGGACCGCCTCCCGCGGCCCCGCATTCACGATCTCGGGACCGGCTAAAGCTGCGCTAACCCGGTCCTTGCGCGCCCGCGGAGTCACGGGACGGCGGCCCGGAAGGCGAGGATGTCCGCGGAGACCGCCTTGATGGTCTCCGCCGGGCGGTCCCCCAGGTAGAAGTGGCCGCCCGCGAACACGCGCAGGCCGAAGGAGGCCGACGTGTGGTCGCGCCAAGCCGCGGCCTCCGCGACCGCCACCTTCGGATCGGAGTCGCCGACGTAGGCGGCGATCGGGCAGCGCAGCGGAGGGCCGGGACGGTGCCGGTAGGTCTCGATCGCCTTGTAGTCGGTCCGCAGCGCCGGAAGGACCATCCGCAGCAGCTCCTCGTCTCCGAGGACCCCCGCGTCGGTGCCCTCCAGGGAGCGCACTTCGGCGATGAGGCCCTGGTCGTCGCGGGTGTGCACGGTCTCGGTACGGTGCAGCGACGGCGCCCGGCGGCCCGAGACGATGATCCCCAGCGGGCTCCCGCCCGTCTCCCGCTCGATCACGCGGGCCACCTCGTAGCAGGTGACGGCCCCCATGCTGTGCCCGAAGAACACCAGCGGGCGGTCCAGCACGCCGCGCAGCGCCGCGAAGACCGCGGCGGCCAGCTCGTCGATGGTGTCGACCGGCGGCTCCCTGCGCCGGTCCTGCCTGCCGGGGTACTGCACGGCCAGCACGTTCGCCGAGCCGGACAGCGCGGCGGAGACCGGGAAGAAGTAGGCCGCCGAGCCGCCCGCGTGCGGGAAGCAGACCAGCAGCGGATCGCCGTCCACGCCCTGGTGGAAGCGCCGCAGCCAGAGGTCGTCTTTCCGTCCGCACTGGTCCACGTGAGTCCCGTCCCTTCGCTTCGGGTGCCACGGCCCCTCCGGCCGCCGGCTCAGGAGATCCCGAGTTCTCTGTCGATGAAGTCGATGACCTCGTCCGGGGTCGCCGCCTCGTCGAGGCGGTCCGTTCCGGGGTCCGCCGCGGGCGCGCCGGCGTGCCGGTCCCGCCAGCGGCCGAGCAGCGCCTCCAGGCGCGCGGTCACCTCCCGGTGGCCGCTCCACCCGCCGGGAGCCGCGCCGAGCGCGGTCTCCAGCCGGTCCAGTTCGCTCAGTACCGCGGGCGCTCCCGGCTCCGGTTCCGCCGACTCACCGCCGGCGAGGAACACGCCCAGGTGCCGGGCGAGCGCGTCGAGCGTCGGATGGTCGAAGACGAGCGTCGCGGGCAGGCGGGTGCCCGCGGCGGTGCTGAGGCGGTTGCGGAACTCGACCGCGGTGAGCGAGTCGAACCCGAGTTCCTTGAAGGTCGCGGTGGTGGTGACCGCGTCCGCCGACCGGTGGCCGAGCACGGTGGCGGCGTTGGCCCGGACGACGTCCACCAGGGCCTCGTGCCGGCGGCCTGCGGGGAGCCGCGCCAGCCGCTCGGCGAGCGAGGGCCCTGCCGCGCGGCCGCCGCGGCCCGCGGCGCGGCGGCCGGTGCCGCCGGCCAGGACGCGCAGGACCGCCGGGGGGTTCCCGGCTCCGGTCCGCGCCCGCAGCGCGGCCACGTCCAGCCGGGCCGGCACCAGCAGTGCCCGCCCGTCGCCGCGCGCCGTGTCGAACAGTGCCAGCCCCTGCTCCGAGGGCAGCGGCACCACTCCGGACCGGCCGAGCCGGGCCAGGTCGGCGCCGTCCAGGTGCGCCGTCATCCGGCTGGTCTCCGCCCACAGCCCCCACGCCAGCGACACGGCCGGGAGCCCGCGGGCCTGGCGGCGGGCGGCGAGGGCGTCCTCGAACGCGTTGGCCGCCGCGTAGTTGGCCTGCCCGGGGGTGCCGAGCACACCGGCGCTGGAGGAGAACAGCACGAACTCCGCCAGGTCGAGCTCGCGGGTCAGCACGTCCAGGTTCGCCGCGGCCGCCACCTTGGGCCGCAGCACCCGTGCCACCTGGTCCGGGGTCATGGAGCCGACCACCGCGTCGTCCACCACGCCCGCCGCGTGCACGACCGCGGTCAGCGGGTGCTCCGCCGGGACGGCGGCCAGCAGCCGGGCCAGGTCGGCACGGTCGGCGGCGTCGCAGGCCGCCACGGTGACCCGCGCGCCGAGCCCGGTCAGCTCGGCCGCCAGTTCGGCGGCGCCGGCCGCCCGGGAGCCCTGGCGGCCGGTCAGCAGCAGGTGCCGCATCCCGTGCCGCTCCACCAGGTGGCGCGCCACCCGTCGGCCCAGCGCGCCGGTGCCGCCGGTGATCAGGACCGTGCCCGCCGGGTCGGGCGCCACCGGCACGGTGAGGACGATCTTGCCGACGTGCCGGGCCTGGCTCATGAAGCGGAACGCCTGCCGGGCCTGCCGCAGGTCCCACGCGCGCAGCGGCGGGTGCCGGAGCGCTCCCCGCTCGAACAGCGCGAGGATCTCCGCCAGCATCCGGCCGAGCCGCTCCGGCCCGGCTTCCAGCACGTCGTAGGCGCGGTAGGCCACGCCGGGGTGGGCGGCGGCGACCTCGTCGGCGTCGCGGATGTCGGTCTTGCCCATCTCCACGAACCGGCCGCCCCGCGGCAGGAGCCGCAGCGACGCGTCGACGAACTCGCCGTTCAGCGCGTCGAGGACGACGTCCATGCCGCGGCCGCCGGTCGCCGCCAGGAACCGGTGCTCGAAGTCCAGGTCGCGGGACGACGCGATGTGCGCGTCGTCCAGCCCCAGCGCACGCAGCGCCGGCCACTTCCCCTCGCTCGCCGTGGCGAACACCTCCGCGCCGAGGTGCCGGGCCAGCTGCACCGCGGCCATCCCGACGCCGCCGGTCGCGGCGTGCACCAGCACGGCCTCGCCCGGCCGCAGGCCGGCCAGGTCGACCAGCCCGTAGCAGGCGGTCAGGTAGGCCACCGGCACGGCTGCCGCCTGCGCGTACGACCAGCCCGCCGGGATCCGCGCGAGCATCCGCCGGTCCACCGCCGCCACCGGGCCGAAGGCGTGGGGGAACAGGCCCGCCACGCGGTCGCCCGCGGCCAGGTCGGTGACCCCGGCGCCGACCTCGGTGACCACCCCGGCCCCCTCGCTGCCGAGCGGGGCGGCGGCGTCGGGGTACATGCCCAGGGCGATCAGCACGTCGCGGAAGTTCAGGCCCGCGGCGCGCACCGCCACGCGGACCTCGCCGGCGGCCAGCGGCGCCTCGGCCTCCGGGTGCGGGACGAGTTCCAGGTCCTCCAGCGTCGCGCTTCCCGGCGCCGCCATCCGCCAGGCCCCGGCCTCGGCGGGGGGAGCGAGCGCGGGGCCGGTTCCGGTGCCGGTCAGCCGGGGCACGAGGGCTTCGCCGTGCCGGATCGCGAGCTGCGGCTCGTCCGCGTCCGCCGCGGCGGGCAGGCGGTCCGCCGCGACCTGCGGCGAGGCGGGATCGCCGTCGAGGTCGACGATCAGGAAGCGGCCCGGATGCTCCGCCTGCGCCGACCGCATCAGGCCCCAGAGCGGAGCGCAGGCCAGATCGGCGACCTCGGCCCCGTCGCCCGCCGCCACCGCTCCGCGGGTGAACACGGCCAGCCGGGAGGAGTCGAACCGCGGGTCGGCGAGCCATCGCTGCACCGTGCCGAGGACCGCCACCGTCATCCGCTCCGCGGCCGCTCCGTCGCCGGCGTCCGCCGGACCCGCGCACGGCAGGGCCACGACGTCCGGTACGGGGGCGCCCGCCTCGACCGAGGCGGCCAGCCCGGCGAGGTCCGGGTGGCGGCGCACACGCACGCCACCGGATTCGAGCGCCCGGCCCAGCCCGAGGCCGTCGGCGCCCAGCACGGCCCAGTCGTGCGGGTCCGGGGCTCCGTGCACGTCTCCGGGCAGTGGTGTCCAGTCGACTTGGAAGAGCCATTCGCCGCCGCCGCGCGCCCGCCGGGCCGGCACGGGCCGCAGCACCACCGAGTCGATCGCGGCGACCGGGCTCCCGTCCGGGTCCCAGGCCGTCACCGAGATCCCTTCCCCGCCCTCCGGGACGACCCTGATCCGCAGTTCCGACGCGCCGGAGGCGTAGACGTCCATCCCCGCGCAGACGAACGGCAGCCGTCCCCCGGCGTCCCCCTCCCCGGCGATCAGCGGGAGCCCGGCCTGCAGGGCCGCGTCCAGCAGCGCCGGATGCGCGACGAAGCCGTCCGCCGCGCCATCGGCGTCCCCGTCCGGTGCGCGATCGGCGCCGGGGTCGAGGTCCGCCTCGGCGAACACCTCGTCGCCGCGCCGCCAGACCGCGCGCAGCCGCCGGAACGCGGGACCGTAGTCGAGGCCCCCGGCGGCGGCTCGCGCGTAGAGGTCCGCCACGTCGACCGGCTCCGCGCCCTCCGGCGGCCACACCGCCTCGCCGGATGCGGGGGGCGCGGCCGCGGCCGGACCGAGGGCTCCGGTGGCGTGCCGCGTCCACGGTGTTCCCGCCGGCGCCTTCTCCGGACGCGAATGCACGCTCAGCGCCCAGCGTTCCGGTTCTTCGTCCGCCACGACCCTGACCTGCAACGCGACCGCGTCCTGGTCCGGAACGTCGAGGGGCGCCTCCAGGGTGAGCTCCGCCACCCGGCCGCAGCCCAGCTCGTCGCCGGCGCGGACGGCCATCTCCAGGAACGCGGTGGCGGGCACGACGGCCGTGCCCAGTACCCGGTGGTCGCCGAGCCACGGGTGGGTGCGCGGCGACAGCCTGCCGGTGAAGAGCATCCCGTCGCCGTCGGCCAGCCCGACCGAGGCTCCCAGCAGGGGGTGCTCGGCGGCGGCCAGTCCGAGCCCCGCCGCGTCCTCCCGCCCGGTGTCCGCGGAGAGCCAGAAGCGCCGCCGCTGGAAGGCGTAGGTCGGCAGGTCGACCCTGCGGGGCCGCGCCGGGGCGAACAGGGCCGCCCAGTCCACGGGCACCCCGGCGGTGTGGGCCTGCGCGACCGCGCCCAGCACCGCTTCGGGCTCGGGCCGGTTCTCGCGCAGCGCGACCGCCGTCGCCGGCGCCGCTTCCATGCACTCGCGCGCCATCGCGGTCAGCACCCCGGGACCCAGTTCGATGCAGGCGGCGACGTCCTGCGCTTCGAGCCAGCGCACGCCGTCGGCGAAGCGCACGGCGCCGCGGATGTGCTCGACCCAGTAGCCGGCGGAGCAGAGCCGCTCCGCCGGGACGGGCCCGCCGGTGAGGTTGGAGATGATCGGGATCTCCGGTGGCCGGAACGACAGCCCCTCGGCCACCGCGCGGAAGCCGGCCAGCATCGGCTCCATCCGCGGCGAGTGGAAGGCGTGGCTGACCCGCAGCCGCCTGGTCTTGCGGCCGCGGTCCCGCCAGTGGGCGGCCAGTTCCTCGACCGCCTCCGCGTCCCCGGAGAGCACGGTGCCGGACGGCCCGTTCAGGGCCGCGATCGCCACCGCGTCCTCGCGGCCGGCCAGCAGCGGCAGCACCTCGTCCTCCGACGCCTGCACCGCGGCCATCGCGCCGCCGCCCGGCAGCCGCTGCATCAGCTGCCCGCGCGCCGCGACCAGGGAGCAGGCGTCGTCCAGGGACAGCACCCCGGCCACATGGGCCGCGGCCACCTCGCCGATCGAGTGCCCCAGCAGGAAGTCCGGCCGCACCCCCCATGCCGCCAGCAGGCGGAAGAGGGACGTCTCGACGGCGAACAGCCCTGCCTGGGCGTAGACCGTGTCGTCGAGGGAGGACCCGCCGGGCGCCGCACCGCCGAACACGACCTCGCGCAGCGAGCACCGCAGCAGCGGGTCGAGGCGCTCGCAGATCTGGTCGAACGCTTCGGCGAACACCGGGTACGCCTCGTAGAGGCCGCGGCCCATGCCGGCCCGCTGCGCGCCCTGGCCGGGGAACAGGAACGCGACACGGCCGTCGGCACGCGCCTCGCCGTGGACCACCTCCGGCGCCCGCCCGCCCTGCGACAACTCGGCAAGGTCCTGCAGTGCCTCTTCGCGCTCGCGCACCAGGACGACCGCGCGGTGCTCCAGTGCGGTTCGCGTCGTGGCGAGCGAGAAGCCCACGTCCACCGGCCGGAGGTCGGGGCGGGCGGTGAGGAAGCCCCGCAGCCTGGCCGCCTGGGCCCGCAACGCGTGCTCCGTCCGGCCCGACAAGGGCCAGGGAACGACCGCCGCACCGGCGTCGGAGGGCTCGGCGGGCGCGGCGGCCGCCCCGTCCGCTTCTTCCCCGTCCGCCTCTTCGAGGATCACGTGGGCGTTGGTCCCGCTGATGCCGAAGGACGAGACGCCAGCCCGCCGGGGGCGGTCGCCGCGCGGCCACGGAACCGGCTCGGCCAGCAGCGACACCGCCCCGGCGGACCAGTCCACGTGCGGGGTCGGCTCGGCGCCGTGCAGCGACGGCGGCAGCTCGCCGTGCCGCATCGCCATGACCATCTTGATGATGCCCGCGACGCCGGCGGCCGCCTGCGCGTGCCCGATGTTGGACTTGACCGAGCCCAGCCACAGCGGCCGGTCCGGCGAGCGGTCCCCGCCGTAGGCGGCGAGCAGCGCCTGGGCCTCGATCGGATCCCCGAGCGTGGTCCCCGTCCCGTGCCCGTCCACCGCGTCCACCTGGTCCGGCCGGAGGTGCGCGGCGCTCAGCGCGGCGCGGATCACCCGCTGCTGGGACGGGCCGTTCGGCGCGGTCAGCCCGTTGCTGGCGCCGTCCTGGTTGGTGGCGCTGCCGCGCACCACCGCCAGCACCGGGTGCCCGTTGCGCCGCGCCTGCGACAGCCGCTCCAGGACGAGCACGCCCGCGCCCTCCGACCAGGCCACCCCGTCGGCGGACGCGGCGAACGACTTGCAGCGGCCGTCCGGCGCGAGCCCGCGCTGCCGGCTGAACTCCACGAAGGTGTCCGGGGTCGCCATCACCGTCACCCCGCCCGCCAGGGCCAGCGAGCACTCCCCCCGGCGCAGCGCCTGCGCGGCCAGATGCAGCGCGACCAGCGACGAGGAGCACGCGGTGTCCACCGTGACCGCGGGTCCCTCCAGCCCGAACAGGTACGCCACCCGGCCGGACACCACGCTGCCCGACGTGCCCGTCACCGCGTAGCCCTCCGCGACCCGCGGCAGCCTGCCACCGCGGGCGTAGTCGTAGTACATGACACCGGCGAACACCCCGGCCGGGCTGCCCTTCAGCGACGCCGGATCGATGCCCGCCCGCTCCAGGGCCTCCCAGGAGGTCTCCAGCAGCAGCCGCTGCTGCGGGTCCATCGCGAGCGCCTCGCGCGGCGAGATGCCGAAGAACCCGGCGTCGAACTGCGCCGCGTCGTGCAGGAACCCGCCCTCGCGGGCGTACGAGGTGCCGGGGTGGTCCGGGTCGGGATGGTAGAGCCCGTCCAGGTCCCAGCCGCGGTCGCCGGGGAAACCCGAGATGGCGTCGCGGCCGGCGGCCACCAGCTCCCACAGTTCCTCCGGGGAGGCGACGCCGCCCGGATAGCGGCAGCCCATCCCGACGATCGCGATCGGCTCGTCCGGTGCTCCCGCGGCGGGCCCCGGCGTCACGTCCGCCCGCGCGGCGGCCGTGCCCAGCAGTTCCTCCCGGAGGCGCGCGGACAGGCGGCGGACGGTGGGGTGGTCGAACAGGAGGGTGGGCGGAAGCCGGAGACCGGTCGCCGTGTTGAGCCGGTTGCGCAGCTCCACCGCGGTCAGCGAGTCGAACCCGATGTCCTCGAACGCCCGGTCGTCCCCGATCGCGCCGGACGACGCGTGCCCCAGCACCTCGGCGACCTGTGCCCGCACCAGCCCGAGGAGTTCCCGGTGCTGTTCGGCCTCGCTGAGCGCGGCGAGCCGGCCGGCCACGCCGCCGGCCGGTTCGCCGTCCGCAACCCGGCGGCTCCGGCCGCGGACCAGCCCGCGCAGCATCGGCGGCGGGCCGCCGCCGGCACCCGTCCGCGGGCCCGCCGGGTCGAGGCGGGCCGCCACCACCTCGGCCCGCCCGGACGCGACGGCCGCGTCGAACAGCGCCAGGCCGTCCTCGGATGGCAGCGGCGCGATGCCGGTGCGGCGCAGGCGCGCCATGGCGCCGGCGGTCAGCGTCCCGCTAATCGCGCTCTCCGGTTCCCACAGGCCCCAGGCGATCGACAGGGCCGGCAGCCCCCGCGCCCGGCGGTGCCGCGCGAGCGCGTCCAGGGCCGCGTTGGCCGCCGCGTAGTTGCCCTGGCCGGCCGTTCCGAGCGTGCCCGCTATGGAGGAGTAGAGGACGAACATCGAAAGGTCGAGGCCGCGGGTCAGCTCGTGGAGGTGCAGCGCGGCGTCGACCTTCGGGCGCAGGGTCCGGTCCAGCCGCTCGGCGGTGAGCGCGGTCACGATCCCGTCGTCCACCGCTCCGGCCGCGTGCACGACTCCGATCAGCGGGTGGTCACCGGGGATGGCCTCCAGCGTCGCGGCGAGCCGGGCGCGGTCGGCCGCGTCGCAGGCGGCGAGGGTCACCCGCGCTCCGGCGGCGGCGAGTTCGGCCCGGAGTTCGGCCGCGCCGGGCGCGTCGGGGCCGCGGCGCCCGGCCAGGACGAGGTGCCGCACGCCGTGCTCGGCCACCAGGTGCCGGGCGAGCAGGCCGCCCAGCGTGCCCGTGCCCCCGGTGATCAGGACCGTTCCGGCGGGATCGAGCTCCGGTGGCTCCGGGGCCGGAGCGGGGGTCCGCGCCAGCCGGGGCACCAGGGCCCGGCCCTCCCGCAGCGCGAGCTGCGGCTCGCCCGCGGCCGCCGCGGCACGGCAGGCTTCCAGCAGCCTTGCGTTCCCCTCATCCGTGTCGAGGGAGTCGGCCAGGAGCAGGCGCTCGGGGTTCTCCGCCTGGGCCGAGCGGACGAGCCCCCAGGCCGCCGCCTGCGCCGGGTCGGCGGCCTCGCCGTCGTGGACGCCGACCGCCGCACGGGTCAGCACGACCAGCCGCGCGCTCCCGGGACGGTCCGCGGCGAGCCAGTCCGTCACCACTCGCAAGGCTCGTTCGGCGGTCTCGCGGACCGTGGCGGCCTCCGCCCGGGGCTCCTCCGCCCGGGGCCCTTCCGGCCGGAGGTCGGCGACGGCCAGTGTCGGCTCTGCCGCGCCCGGTGCCTCCGGCATCGGCCGCCATTCCACGTGGAACAGCGAATCGCGGACGACCCGCGCCGGGGCCGCGGTGGGTCGGGCAGGCGCGCGCAGGGCGAGCGCGTCCACCGTCGCCATGGGCGAGCCCGTCCCGTCGGTGACCGTCATCCCGCCGTCCGCCGACATGCGCGCCCGAAGCCGGGTGGCACCGGTGGCGTGCAGGGTCACGCCGTTCCAGGCGAAGGGCAGCCGCGGGGCGGTGCCGTCCGGCCCGCCCGGGCCGTCCAGCCCGACCCGCGCGTGCAGGACCGCGTCCAGCAGGACCGGATGGATTGCGAAGCGCGCGGCGTCGCCGCGCAGCTCGCCGGGCAGGGCGGCCTCGGCGAAGATCTCGTCCCCCGATCGCCAGGCGGCCGTCAGCGCCCGGAACGACGCACCGTACTCGTAGCCGCCCCGTTCGAGCTCGTCGTAGAACCCGTCCAGCGGCACGGGCACCGCGCCCGCCGGGGGCCAGGCGGCCGGTTCGCCCCCGGGCGGGGGCGCGGATCCGGTCCGCACGGCACCGTCGGCGTTGCGGGTCCAGGGACGGTCGGAGCCGGCCCGCACGTCGGTCGTCCGGGAATCGAACGTCAGCGGCCGGCGGCCCGACGCGTCGGCGCCGCCCACCGTGACCTGGATCTGCATGCCCCCGTCCGGCGGCAGGACCAGCGGAGCCTGAAGGACCAGCTCCTCCACCTGGTCGCAGCCGGTCTCCTCGGCGGCGCGCAGCGCCATTTCCACCAGGGCGGTCGCGGGCACCATCGGCACTCCCGCGACGACGTGGTCGGCCAGCCATGGGTGGGTGCGCAGCGAGAGGTGGCCGTGCAGCGTCACGGTGTCGCCGTCGGCTCGCCGGGTCGCGACGCCCAGCAGCGGGTGATCGGCCGCGTCCAGTCCCAGGTCTGCCGCGGACGCGGCGGCGCGCGGCGCCGGCGCCCAGAACCGGCGGTGCTGGAACGGGTAGGTGGGCAGCTCGGCCCGGCGGGCTCCGGAGCCCGCGAAGACCCCCTCCCAGTCGAGCGGCACGCCGTGCGCGTGCAGCAGGGCGAGGGCCGCCGTGAAGGACTCCGCTTCGGGGCGGTCCCGGTGGAGCACCGGTACGGCGAGGGCGTCCGCGCCGGCGTCCCGGTCGGCGAGGATCTCCTCGGCCAGGGCGGCCAAGGTGCCGTCGGGGCCGAGCTCCACCAGCCTGGTGACGCCCTCCCCCGCCAGCCGGCCGACGCCGGCGGCGAAGAGCACCGGGCGCCGCACGTGCTCGACCCAATACCGCGGAGAGCACAGTTCCTCGGCCGTTCCCAGCGCGCCGGTCAGGTTGGACACGACGGGAATCCGCGGTGCCCGGTACGCCAGCCGCCCGGCGACCTCGCCGAACTCGGCCAGCATCGGCTGCATGCGCGGGGAATGGAAGGCGTGCGAAACCGTGAGCCGCCTGGTCCTGCGGCCCCGGGCGCGGAAGGCGTCGGTGATCTCGGCCACGACGGGCTCGTCGCCGGAGACCACGACCGACGCCGGGCCGTTGACCGCCGCGATCGACGCGCGCCCGCCGCGTTCCTCCAGGAGCCGGCCCACCTCCTCCGCCGTGGCCTGGACCGCCGCCATGGCGCCCCCGGCGGGCAGCCGCCCCATCAGCGCGCCGCGCGCCGCCACCAGCGCGCACGCGTCCTCCAGCGAGAGGATCCCGGCCACGTGGGCGGCGGTCAGCTCGCCGATCGAATGACCGGCCACGAAGTCGGGGCGGAGGCCCCACGCCTCGGCCGTCCTGAACAGTGCCGTCTCAAGGGCGAAC
This sequence comes from Actinomadura sp. 6K520, assembly GCF_004349245.1. Classification (GTDB taxonomy): domain Bacteria; phylum Actinomycetota; class Actinomycetes; order Streptosporangiales; family Streptosporangiaceae; genus Spirillospora. The sequence goes on from NZ_SMLC01000023.1 coordinate 14,825, forward strand.
AGTCCGGGCTGGGCGTAGGCCGTCTGGTCGAGCCGCTCTGCCCCTGGCCGTCCCGGCTCGGCGAACACGACGTCGCGCAGCGGGCGCTCCAGCAGCGGGTCCAGGTGCGCGCAGATCTCGTCGAAGGCGGCCGTGAAAACGGGAAAGGTCTCGTAGAGTTCGCGGCCCATGCCGGGCCGTTGCGACCCCTGGCCGGAGAACAGCACGGCGACGCGGCCGTGACGGGCCTCCGCCCGGATGACGCCGGAGCCGGCGTCGCCCTCGGCGAGAGCCGCCAGGCCGTCCATCATCCCGGCGCGGTCCCCGGCCAGGACGACCCCGCGCCGCTCCAGGCCCGCCCTGGTGGTGGCCAGCGAATACGCGACGTCCGCGGGGCTCAGATCCGGTGAGGCGGCCACGTGCTCGCGCAGCCTGCGGGCCTGCGCCCGCAACGCCGGTTCGCTCTTCGCCGACACGGCCAGCGGAACCACGCGGCCCGGCCGCTCCCCGGCGGGGGCGTCCGGCCCGTCCGCCGCCCCGGCGGGGGGCTCCTGCAGGATCACGTGGGCGTTGGTGCCGCTGATGCCGAACGAGGACACCGCCGCGCGGCGCGGACGGTCGGCGGCGGGCCAGCCGACCGACTCGGTCAGCAGCGCCATCCTGCCCGCCGACCAGTCGACGTGGGGCGTGGGCGCGTCGACGTGGAGCGTGCGCGGCAGCGTCCCGTGGCGCATCGCCTGGACCATCTTGATCACGCCCGCCAGCCCGGCCGCGGCCTGGGTGTGGCCGATGTTCGATTTGATCGATCCCAGCCAGAGCGGCCGGTCGCGGTCCCGCCCGTAGGCCGCGAGGAGCGCCCGGGCCTCGATCGGGTCGCCCAGGGCGGTACCGGTCCCGTGCGCCTCCACCGCGTCCACCTGGTCCGGTGCCAGCCCGGCCGCGGCGAGCGCCTGGGCGATCACCCTGCGCTGGGCCGGGCCGCTCGGCGCGGTCAGCCCGTTGCTCGCCCCGTCCTGGTTGGTCGCCGACCCGGCGACCGTCGCCAGCACGCGATGGCCCGCGCGCCTCGCCACCGACAGCGGCTCGACGAGGACCACGGCGGCGCCCTCCGCCCAGCTCGTCCCGTCGGCCGAGGCGGCGAAGGACTTGCACCGGCCGTCGGGCGCCAGGCCCCGCTGCCGGCCGAACTCGACGAACATCCCCGGGGTGGACATCACCGTGACGCCCGCGGCCAGCGCCCGCTCGCACTCCCCGCGCAGCACCGCCTGGCATGCCTGGTGCAGCGCGACCAGCGACGACGAGCACGCCGTGTCCACGGTGACGGCCGGCCCCTCCAGGCCGAACACGTAGGCGATCCGGCCGGACATGACGCTGGCGGCGGTCCCCGTCAGCAGGTAGCCCTCGGCGTCGTCACCGGCCTCGTGCAGCCGCGGGCCGTACTCCTGGTGGGTGCCGCCGACGAACACGCCGGTGCGGCTGCCCTTGAGGGACATCGGGTCGATCCCCGCTCGTTCGAGGGCCTCCCACGAGGTCTCCAGCAGCAGGCGCTGCTGGGGGTCCATCGCCGCCGCCTCGCGGGGCGAGATCCCGAACGGGTCGGGGTCGAAGCCGCCCGCGTCCCGGACGAACCCGCCCGCGGTGGCGTAGGTGGTGCCGGACCGGCCCGGGTCAGGGTCGTGCAGGGCCGCCAGGTCCCAGCCGCGGTCGTCCGGGAAGCCGGAGATCGCGTCACGGCCCGCCGCGACGAGCTCCCACAGGTCCTCGGGGGAACGCACGCCTCCGGGGAACCGGCAGGCCATCGCGACGATCGCGACGGGCTCGTCCGCCGCGGCCACCGCCCCGGGGGTTGCGCCCGGATCCGGGTCAGGCGTTCCCGCCGCCCGTTCGGCGAGGTGCCGCGCGAGCCCCTCGGGCGAGGGATGGTCGAACAGCACCGTCGACGGCAGGGGCAGCCCCGTCGCCTGCGCCAGCCGGGTGCGCAGCTCGACCGCCGTCAGCGAGTCGAAGCCGAGGTCTCGGAACGTCCACTGCGGCTCCACCGCCTCCGGCCGGTCGTACCCCAGCACGGTCGCCGCTTCGGCGCGGACCACGTCGAGCATCGCGAGCCCGCTGACCGGGCGGTCGTCGTGGTCGTCGTCGTGGTCGTCGTGGTCCTCCCCGTGGTCCGTGCGCGCCTCGGCGCGCACCGGCTCCGCCGCCATGGACGGCTCGTCCGGCTCCCCCTCGGCCGGCTCCCCCGCGGCGGGCGGCCGCAGCCAGTGCCGCTCGCGCTGGAACGGGTAGGTGGGCAGCGGGATGCGGCGCCCGCCCGTCCCGGCGAGCACCGCCTCCCAGTCCACGTCCGCGCCCCGCACCGACAGCTCTGCCACCGCACCGAGCAGCGTGCGCGGCTCGGGGCGATCGTCGCGCAAGGTGGGCACGAACCCGGCCGTGACAGGGTCGACGCAGTCGCGGCCGATCGCCGACAGCTCGCCGCCCGGACCGAGTTCCACGTACGTGGAGACACCCGCGGCTTCGAGGGCGCGCATCCCGTCCATGAACCGCACGGTGCCGCGTACTTGCCGGGCCCAGTGCCCCGGTGCGCAGATCTCATCGTCCGGAGCGACCCGGCCGGTCACGTTCGACACGACCGGGATCCGCGGCGGGCGGAAGGCCAGCCGCCGCGCGATGCCCTCGAACTCCTCCAGCATGCCCTCGGTGTGCGAGGAGTGCGACGCGTGGCTGATCCGGAGCCGCTTGGTCTTGCGGCCCCGCTCCTTCCAGTACGCCGCGACCTCCAGCACGGCCTCCTCGTCACCGGACAGGACGGTCGCCAGCGGCGCGTTGACGACGGCGACCGACGCACGGGACCCGTGCTCGGCGACCAGGGGCGAGAGTTCGTCCTCGGACGCCTGGACCGCCACCATCGCCCCGCCCCCGGGGAGCGCCTGCATCAGGCGGCCCCGCGCGGCGGCCAGCTCGCAGGCGTCCTCCAGCGAGAGGACGCCCGCGCAGTGGGCGGCGACCACCTCTCCGCTGGAGTGCCCCATCAGGTAGTCCGGCCGGACCCCCCACGACTCCAGGAGCCGGAACAGCGCCACCTCCAGCGCGAACAGCCCGACCTGGGTGTACAGGGTCTCGTCGAGCAGCGCCGCCTCGCCCGATCCCGGGGCGGCGAAAACCACGTCCCGCACCCGGCGGTCCAGATGCCGGTCCAGGCATGCGCACGCTTCGTCGAACGACCGGGCGAAGAACGGGTGGGCGGCATAGAGGTCCCGTCCCATGCCGAGGCGCTGCGTCCCGCCGCCGGCGAACAGGAAGGCGACCTGCCCTCCGGTGGCCCGGCCGCGGACCAGGGCCGGTGCCGGGCCGCCGCGCGCGACGGCGTCGAGCCCTCTGGCCAGGCCCGCGGCGTCGTCGGCGAGGACCGCCGCGCGGTACTCGAACGCCGAGCGGGTCGTGGCGAGCGAGTAGGCGAGGTCGGCCGGTCGCGGATCGGCGGTGTCCAGATGCTCCCGCAGCAGCCGGGCCTGCGCGCGCAGCGCACGCTCGCTCCGCGCCGACACCAGGAAGGGACGGACCCCGGCGGAGTGGCCGGCCTCGGGTGTGGATTCCGTGATGTCCGGTTCGGCCAGCACGACGTGGCAGTTGGTGCCGCCCATCCCGAAGGAGCTCACGCCCGCCACAAGAGGCCGGGACGGCTGAGGCCAGGGGCCCGCCGCGTCCTGCACCCGCAGGTTGAGGGTGTCCAGGGGGATGCTCGGGTGGGGGCGTTCGAAGTTGAGGCTGGGCACGAGCTCGCGGTGCCGGATGCACAGGACGGTCTTGACGAGCCCCGCGATCCCGGCCGCGCCCTCCAGGTGCCCGATGTTGGTCTTGACCGAGCCGACCGCCAGCGGGCGGCTCGCCCCCTGCGATGCGGCCGGGACGCCGAGCGCCGCGCCGAGGGCCGCCGCCTCGACGGGGTCCCCCGCCCGTGTTCCGGTGCCGTGCAGTTCCACGTACTGGACGTCCGCCGGGCCGACCGCAGCGCGGCGGCAGGCAAGGCGGACGGCCTCCTCCTGCCCGGCCTGCGCCGGGACCGTCAGCCCTTCCCCCGCGCCGTCGTTGTTGACCGCGCTGCCACGGATGACGCAGTAGATCCGGTCGCCGTCGGCCAGCGCGCGCTCCAGCGGCTTGATGACGACGACCGCGCCGCCCTCACCGCGCACGTACCCGTTCGCCCGGGCGTCGAAGGTGTGGCAGCGGCCGTCCGGGGACAGGCCGCCGAACCGGTCGGCCGCGATGAACCCGTCCGGGGTGATGGCGATGTTGACTCCGCCGGCCAGCGCCAGGTCCGACTCGCCCCTGCGCACGCTCGCGGCGGCCATGTGCACCGCCACCAGGGACGACGACTGCCCGGTGTCGACCGTAACGCTGGGGCCGCCGAGTCCGAGCGTGTAGGAGACGCGGTTGGCGATGATGCCGCGGTTCAGCCCGGTCGCGGTGTGCTGCGTGATCGTGCCGGTCCCGTAGCGCGTCCCGAGACTCGCGTAGTCGTCCCCGATGGCGCCGACAAAGACGCCCGTACTGCCGCCGTGCAGGCGTCGCGGGACGAATCCCGCGTCCTCCAGCGCCTCCCACGCGAGCTCCAGCATCAGGCGCTGCCGGGGATCGATGACGGCCGCCTCGCGCGGGGAGATGCCGAAGAACGCGGCGTCGAACCCGTCGACCTGGTCGAGGAACCCGCCGCGCCGCGCTCCCGGCGCGACGTCCAGCCGGCTCAGATCGCACAGCGTGCCGGCGGCCCGCCGCCGTCCGGGCGCCTCCCCGACCGCCTCGGTCCCGCTCCGCAGGAGGCGCCAGAATTCTTCGGGACCCGCGGCGCCCGGCATGCGGCACGACAGTCCCACGATGGCGACCGGGCCGCCGTGGTCGGACCGCATCGTGGCTTCGGCTGTTTCTCCGGTTACGGTCACGACACTCCAATTCAACCGCCGCGCGCACTGCCCGCAGCCGCGGTGATCGCGGCAGGACAATGGCCGGACAGCAGGGCCTTCGGGCAATGTAACCGGCGTTCCACGCCGTCCTGCAATGCGCGGGCACCCCAGAAATAGATCGCGTCGCGAACGCGCCGTGCAGCTCCGGAGAGATATGGTCACCCCCTATCGGAAAAAGCCATCCCCTAACGGGCGCCATGGCAACCCCAGATTGCCGGACGAGCGGAACAAGGGTTCCGCGTAAAACGCTTGCCGGGTACCGTCGTCAAATGCCCAGATCTCTGACTTCACCTCCGAAACTCCTGGCCATCAGCGATCTGCACGTCATGTTCCCGGAGAACCGGACGCTGGTCGATTCACTACGTCCCGGAAACGATGGCGACTGGCTGCTGGTCGCCGGTGACGTCGGGGAGATGATGGGCGACATCGAATGGGCGTTGCGCACGCTGAGCCGACGTTTCGCGAAGGTCGTGTGGGTGCCCGGCAACCACGAACTGTGGACGCCGCGGGAGGATCCGGTGGCGCTGCGCGGAGAGGCCCGCTACGCCCATCTGGTGAACCTGTGCCGCGACATCGGAGTGATCACCCCGGAGGACCCCTACCCGGTCTGGGAGGGCGCGGGCGGCCCGGTCGCGGTGGCGCCGCTGTTCGTCCTGTACGACTACTCCTTCCGGCCGCCCGGCACGACCAAGGAGGCCGCGCTGGCGCAGGCCCGCGACGCGGGGGTGGTGTGCACCGACGAGATCCTCCTCCACCCCGACCCGCACCCCGGTCCGGACAGCTGGTGCCGCGCCAGGGTGGAGTCGACGGAGCGACGCCTGGCGGAGCTCGACCCGGCCCTGCCGACCGTGCTGCTGAACCACTATCCGCTGGTGCGCTCTCCCACGGACGTGCTGTGGTACCCGGAGTTCGCGCTCTGGTGCGGCACCGAGCGCACGGCCGCCTGGCACCCACGGGTTCAACGCCGCGGCCGTGGTCTACGGGCACCTGCACATACCCCGCACGATCTGGTGCGACGGGGTGCCCTTCCAGGAGGTCTCCGTGGGCTACCCGCGTGAATGGCGGCGCCGTCCCCGGCCCGCGCCCGGCCTGAGCGAGGTACAGATCGCGCTGCGGAGCCGGGTGTGATCGAGAGCCTGCTGCCCGCGTCCGTGCGTTCCGCGGAGATCTTCGGCGATGTCCGCCCCGCCCACGTGTTCCCCGAGGAGGCCGCGCTGGTGGCGAAGGCCGTGCCCAAGCGGCGCCGGGAGTTCGCGACCGTACGCGCCTGCGCACGCGAGGCACTGGGGCGGCTGGGGGTGCCGGCCGCCCCGATCCTGCCCGGGATCCGTGGCGCGCCGGGCTGGCCGGCCGGGGTCGTGGGCAGCATGACCCACTGCGACGGCTACCGGGCCGCGGCCGTGGCCAGCGACCGCGACTGCGCGGCGATCGGCGTGGACGCCGAGCCGCACGGCCCGCTGCCCGAGGGAGTGCTGGAGGCGGTGTCCATCCCGCCGGAGCGGCCCCGGATCGACCGGCTGACCGCCGAGTTCCCCGCGGTGCGCTGGGACCGCCTGCTGTTCAGCGCGAAGGAGTCGGTCTACAAGGCGTGGTTCCCGATGACCCGCCGCCCGCTCGGTTTCGAGGACGCCGACATCGACTTCGACCCGCTCCGCGGACGCTTCACCGCGCGGCTGCTCGTCCCCGGGCACGCCCTGGCCGACGGGCGCCGCGTCGAGGGCTTCGCGGGACGCTGGCTCGCCGGCACCGACATCGTCATCACCGCGATCGCGCTCCGCGCCCCCGATGCGTCCTAGGGGCCGCGAGGTGCGGCCACCCCGAACACCCGGGCATCCCGCGCACCTGCGAATAGGGGGGGTCACGGGGTATCGCCGCGGCGGTGTGACGCAAATCATCGAGGAAACGACACGCGAGGAGGACGCCCGGTGAAAGGCCTCGATGACAACGCCGCTCGGAGCAATCCCATCGATGTCGTGCTCGTCGGCGGACCCGACGACCTCCCGGCGGCGGCCAGGCGGATGCGCGCCCCGGCCGCCGGTGAAACGATCAAAATCCCGCACCGGGGCGGATACGAGCACTTCGAGCGCGACCGCCGCATCGGCAGGCCCGATGAGCAGGAAACGCCGGTCTTCCGCTGGACCATGCGCACGAAAATCGCCGAATAGGGAGGAGGCGGCCGAACGAACAGGGGATGATACGGAGACCATCGTCCACCCGCACTGAAAGACGATCAGCCCGAACGACGCGCACGCCACGCCCCGGTAGCCCAATCAGGCAGTCAGGCAGCGGACTTAAAATCCGTCCAGTGTGGGTTCGACTCCCACCCGGGGTACTGAAGGACCGATCGGCTAGCTGCACTTCTCAAGGATTCTCAACCAGTCCGGATCCGTCAGCTCGGCGCCGTTGTCCTGAAGGGCGTCCTGCAGGTCGAAGCGCGTCACGTTGAGCTTCCGGTAGATCCTCGTCAGATGCTGCTCCACCGTGCTGATGGTGACGAACAGCTTCTCGGAGATCTCCCTGTTGGTGTGGCCCGCGGCGGCGAGGGCCGCCACCCGGCGCTCGGCGTCGCTGAGCCCGGGGGCCGTGTCGGCATGGGCCGCGGCGCCCTCCGGCCCGGCCGGCCCCGCATCGAACCCGCCGCCCTGGTCCAGCGCCTTGGCGCCGCATTGCCGGGCAAGCGCCAGCGCCTTGCGCGCGTGCTTGCGCGCGCGCTTGGCTTCGCCCAGCAGCAGGCAGGTGCGGCCCAGGTCGGCCAGGGCATAGGCCAGTTCTAGCTTGTCCCCGCACTGCTGAAGCAACCCGACCGCCTCCTCCAGCACGGCGATGCGCGCGGCCAGGTCGCGCGTGGCGGCGTGGGCGCGCAACGCCATCCCCCGCGTCCGCAGGTGCTGGGGGTCGATCAGGGCGAGTTGCTCGTCACCGAGCGCCTTGGCCTCGGGAAGGTCTCCGAGTTGCAGGTACGCCTCGACCGCCCCGCTGCGCCACGCTTCCACGACCGGCAGGTCGATGCCCCAGTCCCCCATCAGCCGGCCGCAGGCCAGGAAGTCGCTCAGCGCGGCATGGGGATGGTTCGTGGACAGGTGATAGCGGCCGCGCGCGCAGAGGTAGTGCAGCCCCATCCGGGTCTGGAACATCGCCTCGGGCACCGGGACGTCGAGATAGGCCGCCGCCTCGTCGAGATCGCCCCTGCCCGTCAGCGCGAGGACCGCCGCCGCCAGCGGCAGTCCCACCACGACACCCCAGCTCGGCGGGGAGATCAGGCTGAGCGCGGCCTTCGCCTGCTCCTCCGCCGCCTGCAGTTCGCCCTGCCGGACGTGGATCATCGCCCGTTCGGCCGCGAACAGCGCATGCCAGGTCGGGCTGCGGCGCACTGCGGCCTCGGCGAGCAGCACGTCGCACCAGCCGGCGGCCTCGGCGAGCCGGTCGTTGTAGGTGTAGGCGGCGAGCGCGGCGGTCAGCGGAGCGAGCATGCGCTCGCTGAGCCGGGACCGCTGCAGCAGTCCCTCGGCCGCCGCCAGAACCGTGGCCTGTTTCCCGTGCACCAGTTCGGCCGCGATCACATCGGCCCCCTGCAGTTCGGGATTCACCAGGACCGGCATGGGTCCGTGCCGCCGGAAGGTCACCGGCCGGGGACGCTTGAACAGGGCCGGATACAGGTAGGCGCCCCAGAGGCCGGGACCGTCCAGATCCGCGGTGCTCGCCTTCTCGCACTCCGCCGCCACCCCGTGGCCCGACGCCAGCAGGTCCAGGATGGCCAGCGCCTCGCGCACACGCCCATGCCACAGCAGGTAGCCGGCCGGTATGAAGTGGTCGGGGCCTTCGGGGTCGGCGCCTTCGGGGTCGGCGTCGCCGACGGCGCAGAACTCGTGCAGCCGCCGCAGGACGGCGGCGGGATCGAGCCGCCACTCCGCGTCGACGAGCATGGACACCACCACGGCGCGCTGCCGTTCGTCACAGACCTGGTGGGCCGCCCGCAGGTAGTGGACGCACGTGGTCACGTCGTCGCCGGCGAGCGCGTGTTCCGCGGCCTCCTGGAGGATCGGAACGACCCACGGCGCTTCGAGCCGGCCCGCCGCGACGATGTGCGCCGCCACCTCCACGGCCGGGAAGCCCTCGTTGTGCAGCAGGTCGGCGATCCTCGCGTGGGCGGCCCGGCGCGTGCCGGCCGGCGTGCCCTCCAGCACGGCGGCGCGGAACGCCTCGTGCCGGAACCGTCCGTCCACCAGCACCTTCGCCGTGGTCAGCAGGTGGACGACCTGGCGGCAGGCATCGACGCCTATGTCGAGGACGCCGGCGAGCAGCAGGGGCGACACCGGCTTGTTCAGCACCGCGATGGCACGTGCCAACTCGACGACCGGGCTTTCGTGCCGGTAGAGGAAATCGAGCACGGCGCGGCCGAACGCCTCACCCCCCGTCGCGCCCGACCACCGGAACGAGCCGTCGCGGTGGTCGTCCAGGAAGGCCTGCGCCAGCATCGGGTAGCCCGCGCTCGCCTCGTACAGCTCGGTGACCAGGTCGTGCGGCGGGCGGTCGTCCAGGTGCGCGGCCGCCATCTCGGCGAGGGCCGCCCGGGACAGCGGCTCCAGCCGTATCCGCCGGAACAGCGGCTCCCGGAGGAACTCGCTGCGCATCAGGGCGCTCGACCCGTTCGCATGGGAGCACTCGCCGAAGATGACGTGCAGGCGCGCGCCCCGCAGCCGGCGGACCAGGTACAGCAGGCATTGCAAGGACGGCACGTCGGCGTGGTGCGCGTCATCGACGATGAGCACGACGGGCCGGTCCTCCAGCAGGTCGCGGAGAATCCCCAGCATCCCGCGCAGGACGCGGGTGGGGACCTGGACGACGGCCTCGCCGCCCTCCCCGGCCACCGGTGCGCCCGGGCCGGCGTTCAGGGCGTCTGCGTCCAGCCATCGCATCGCCCGCTCCGCGCTCTCGCGCGGCAGGCCCGGGCTTCGGACCAGCTGTTCCAGCACCCCCAGCGGCAGGTCGCGTTCGCTCCGGGAGGCGACCGCGCCGAGCGTGAGGCCGCCGGACTCGGCGGCCCACTCGCCGGCGGCGCGCAGGAGAGCCGTCTTACCGGTGGCTATTCCCCCGCTAATCACCACTACCGAGCCCCCTGAGAAGCTTCCGAACAGGCCCTTCAGGGTGCCCAGTTCATTCTCCCTGCCGACCAGAATCATGAGTGACTCCTAAGCAGACCGCCTCGTTTCTCCGACCCCACTGAAAACCCGGCGCCGTGATCACCACCGATTCGGAGCGCCGCTCGTCGACATGCTTCACAAATGCCACCATCCTTACACTCTGGCCATTGTTTTACAACATCAACTAAACGTCACAGCCGGCCACCGTGCGTGATAAGACGATTAAGCTGCACGGATTCTCAAGGCACATCGTTCCGGACATTAGTAGAATGTGACATTAACCTCTTTGCTGCGCCCCGCGCACTCCACACATGAGCCCACCGAATCCAGCGAGATCCGACAAAAGCCGCGATCTCGACGAAAGAGCACGATTCCTCCATGGACCGCAGGGACATAGTCATCCAGACCCCAGGCAATCCAACCGTCACCCTGCAGTCCTTGACACACAGATGACCTTCAGCATCACCCAGAAAACAAAAGAGACCAAATACTAAATGAAAAAAATTGATTCGGCACATTGCCGTGCCGCGCCGCCTTCGGCACCCGTCCGGCCCGGAAAGGACTAGGAGGCGACGCGCAGGTCGAGCCGTTCGTCAGCGGAAAGGATCGCCCGCTGCATGTCCCGCAGAGCCTGGCACGGCTCCAGGCCGAGCTCCTCCCTGAGCGTGCTACGGGCGGACTGGTAGACCCGCAGTGCGTCCGCCTTCCGGTCGGAGCGGTACAAAGCCAGCATGAGCTGGCGGTAATAGACCTCCCGCAGCGGGTTCTCGGCGACGAGCGAGTACAGCCAGCCGACGAGCTCCCGGTGCCGGCCCAGCCGGAGATAGGCGTCGCTCAGCATCTCCAGGCACTCCAGGCGCAGCTCGGTCATCCACCGGACGAAGCCCCCGACGATGGGGCCGGTGCGCACGTCGCCGAGCGTCTGCCCGCGCCACAGGCCCAGCGCCTGCTCCAGGGCGTCCGCGGCCTCCTCGTACCGGCGTTCCCTGATGCAGGCCCGCCCCCGGTCCGCCAGCCGCCGGAAGATGTGGAAATCGATGTCGTCGGCGCCCTTCCGGAGCAGATAGCCGGGCGGCTTGGTCAGCACCGGGTTCTCCTCCTGGCCGGGCCGCGCGAGGAACTTGCGGACCTGGGATATGTAGACGTGGAGTCCGGCCATGGCACGCCGCGGTGGCGCGTCGTCCCACACCTCGGTGATCAGCTGGTCGAGTGCCACCACCTGATCCGCCCTGATCACCATGGCGGTCAGCACGGTCTCGACCTTCCGTGCGCTAATGGAGGCGGAACCGCTCTCGTCGATCACGCGGAGCGGCCCCAGGACTTCGTACCTCAAGATCCCTCCCCTCATGCGGACTGACCCGGGAGCCGAGCGGCTCCGATGCCCTCGCGGGCGATCCTCCGGCGCCTGCATGACCATCCAAGCCACCCGTCGATGATGAGGTGATCTGTCGTCGCGCGGGTACCCGTACCACGCCCCTACCGGGCGATCATGCGAAAGCTGCACCCCGGCTCCCCAGTGCCGCCAAATACCCCTATCGCGACATTCGGGGCATCATGCGGGTTCAGCACGGATGGCGGATCCACTACAATGATGTCCCCGCCCTCGGTCATACCGCAGCCCACATCCGAGCCAGAAAGTCGATCTTGCCGGTGGCATCCGCCCGGCCAAGGATCGCCCAGGGATATGTCGGGCGTGGCCAGAGGCAATGGCACCGTCCTGATCACCCCTCCCTTTCCCTGAGCTCGCCGAACCGCCCGCGCCGCCCCCTCGGGGCGTCCGGCGAGCCCCGCCGCGCGCAATATCGGGACGTTGGTCCCTGGCAGCGCGGTGAGCGACGACGGAGCCTGGTGTCACCAGCGAAGCCGCAGAGAGGAACGGTCATGTGCGTCCATGCCGTCCGGCATAGCGCGTCCGCGCTGCTCACGACGGTGTTCGAGCACGGGACGACCGGTGTGTCGCGCGTGGCGGTCGCCGGCGTGCTGGACATCGCGACCGCCGCCGACTTCGGGATCGAACTGGCGCGGGTGATCGACGAGCACGGACCGGACGTGCTGCTCGACGCGTCCGCCCTGACCTTCTGCGATGCCCGGGGACTGGCGGCGATCGTGGCCGCCGACGGGCTAGCGCGGCGCCGCGGCGGTGCCGTCACGCTGACCGGCGTCCGTCCGCAGCTCGCGCGGATCCTGCGGATCACTCGACTCGACAAGAGGTTCATGCGTCCCCGCACGGGGCCGTCCCCGCCGGCGGGGAGGACGCCGTCGGTTTCGCCTGGCGGGCGGCGGCTCCGGGGGGCGCGCAGCGCGGACTGGAGGTGAGGACATGACCGTCCTGGTGGCGTACGCGAGTACGCACGGGTCCACGCGGAGCATCGCCGAACGGATCGGCGCGGTACTGACCGAACACGGTGCGCGGGTAGAAGTCCGCGCCATGAGCAGTGGGGGCAATGCGGCTGATTACGAGGCGCTCGTCCTCGGCAGCGCCGTCCACAGCCGAGCCTGGCTGGCCGAGGCGACCGGCTTCCTGGAACGGGAACGCGACGCCCTCGCCAAGCGGCCGGTGTGGCTGTTCAGCGTCGGGATGCCCGCCGCGCTGCGCGGCCCTTGGCGCGGCTACGGACCCAAGGAGGAGGCCCTGCTGGCGGACGACCTCCGCCGGACGCTCGACGCCCGCGAACACCGGCTCTTCTCCGGGGTTTTCCGGCGCGAGCACATCTCTCCCGCCGGGCGCGTGATCTGCAGGCTGCTCGGAGTACGGTACGGCGACTACCGGGACTGGCCGGCGATCGACGCCTGGGCGTCCGAGATCGCGGGCGACCTGGCGCCCCGCGGGTCAGTGCCTGCGCCGGACCCCCCGGCGGAGTCGTCGTACCGCCCGGCGCCGCGGTCGCCCGGATAGCGGAGCCCGAACCCCGACCCCACTCCGACCATGACGACGATGATCACCGCCACGCCGAACGGGACCGAGGATCCCGGTATCGCGACCATGTGCGGGGCCGCCCTGCGGACGGACCGTCCCGCCGGACGCGCCGGCGAAGGTTCCGGAACTGCCGGTGCTGCATGATGAAATGGGCCGGCTCGCCGAAGAGGCGGCCCATCAGCCGGTCGGCCGCGGCCGGCTTCCCGCGGCCGCGCGTCCGGACGATCAGCCGGGTCCCGCCGTCCGGCAGCGGCCGCAGATGGAAGGCCCAGATCCCGTCGGTGTACGCGTCGGGCATCGGGCCGCGCGGGTCGAACGGCCGTCCGGACGGAAGTTCGAAATCGGACCTGAGCACCAGGGTCCTCGCGGGGTCGAGGACCTCGACGACGAAGTAGAACGCCCCGCTGGGCACCGAGGGCACGCGAGTGCCGACGGCCACGTCCTGCCACTCGGGAACGACCTCGTCGGCGCTCCGGCGTCCTCCGTTGTCGAGGAGGTCCCAGCTGTACCAGCCGGCCCGCCCGCATCCCATCTGGACCAGCCACGGCCAGACCTCCTCCGGCGGCGCGGGCAGCGAGACCGCCATGGTCGACTGCGCGGTCGCACGCTCGATGAGGTCGTCACCGGGATAGGAGGCGCTCGCCTCTTCCCGGGTCGCGCCCCAGCGCAGCAGGCGAGGACGGACCAGGGCCGCGTAGACGCCGGCCGCGAGAACGGTGTAAACGGTGCCGCGAAGCGTTCTTCTCATTGTTCCCATCTCCTTTCGCCCGTCCTCTTCAACCTTCCCCTTCTGTGGGCCGCGCAGGAGAGGACCTTGGTCCGCTGGTCCGGGGACGGACGCCCGGCGCCCGGCACGGCGGCGTGGTGATCAGCTGAACCGGCGGCGGTGACGCCGCCGATGAGAGGAGCCAGGGATGACCGCGCAACCGGCCCGCCGGAGACTGGGGCTGTGGATGGCCACCGCCCTGGTGGTGGGCAACATGGTCGGATCGGGCGTGGTCCTGCTGCCCAGCTCGCCGGCCGCGTACGGGCCCATCAGCCTGGTGGCGTGGGTGTTCACCGCGGCGGGAGCGATCCTGCTGGCACTGGTGTTCGCCCGCCTCGCCCGGGCCTACCCCAAGACGGGCGGCCCCTATGCCTACGCGCGCAACCACGTTCTCGGCAACGGCGCCGTCCTGGTCGGCATGAGCGAGCGCACCACCCCGCAGGCCATCGAACTGCTCGCCCGGCGGCTGTTCACCGCCGGCAAGGCGCGCCAGGTCATCGCCGCGCGGCTGCCCAAGCGACGCGCGTTCATGCCCCTGGACACCGAAGGCAACACCCCATGAGAATCGTCGCGGCCCTGGGAGGCAACGCGCTGCTCCGCCGGGGCGATCCGCTCGACGCGTCCGTCCAGATCGGGCGCATCCGTGCGGCCGTGCGGGGCCTGGCGGCCGCGGCGTCCGGCAACGAACTGGTCATCACCCATGGCAACGGTCCCCAGGTCGGGCTGCTGGCCGTGGAGAGCGCCACAGACCCGGCGCTTCGGGCGCCCTATCCACTCGACGTCCTCAGCGCCCAGACCCAGGGCATGATCGGTTACTGGCTGGCCCGGGAGCTGCGCCGGGCCTTGCCCGGTCGCGAGATCGTCGCCGTGCTCTCCGAGACCGTCGTCGCCCCGGACGACCCCGCGTTCGCCAACCCGACGAAGTTCATCGGCCGCACCTATCCGGCCTCCGAGGCGCACAGGCTGCAGGCGGAGCACGGTTGGGCCGTCCGCCGGGACGGGGCGGCCTGGCGCCGGGTCGTCCCGTCGCCCGATCCCCGCGACATCGTGGAACTTCCCACCATCGCCCGGCTGGTCGACGACGGCTGCCTGGTCATCGCCGCCGGCGGTGGCGGCGTCCCGGTGGATCCGGAATACCGGGGAGTCGAGGCCGTGGTGGACAAAGACCTCGCCGCGGCGCTGCTCGCCGAACACCTCGCGGCCGACATGCTGCTGCTCCTCACCGACGTCCCGGCCGTCATGCGGGGCCACGGGACGGCGGACGCCCGGCCCATCGGTCAGATCACTCCCCGGGCGTTGCGGGCGATGGATCTGCCGGACGGTTCCATGGGTCCCAAGGCCGAGGCCGCCTGCCGCTTCGCGGAGCACCGCCGGGGCGCCGTCGCGGTCATCGGCTCGCTCACCGATGTCTCCGCGCATCTGTCCGGCACCGCGGGCACCCGAATCGAGAGCGAGTGACCCCCTGGGGACCTTCGTCCGTTACGCACGCGATGCACAAGGTAATTGGCTGGTAGGAGAGGAATGGAGGAGGACCATGCGAGCATTGCGACTGCGGGAATGGAGGTCCGACCCGGTGCCGGTCGACGTCCCCGATCCCGAACCCGGGCCCGGCCAGGTCGTCATCCGGGTCGGCGGCGCGGGGGCATGCCACTCGGACCTGCACCTGATGCGCGACTTCGAAGGCGGGCAGCTCCCCTGGGCACCGCCGTTCACCCTCGGGCACGAGAACGCCGGATGGGTAATGGCACTCGGAGACGGTGTGACCGGGCTCCAGGTCGGGCAGCCGGTCGCCGTCTACGGCCCGTGGGGCTGCGGGACGTGCGCGCGCTGCCGCCTCGGCGCGGAGAACTACTGCGAGGACCCGGCGAACGCGCCCGTACCGTCCGGCGGCGGCGGACTCGGCCTTGACGGAGGCATGGCCGAGTACATGGTCATCCCCGACGCGCGGCTCCTCCTCCCGCTTCCCGACGGCCTCGACCCGGCGATCGCGGCGCCGCTCACCGACGCCGGTCTCACGCCCTACCACGCCGTCCGCCGGTCCTGGGGGAAGCTGCCGCCCGGTGCGACCGCGGTCGTGATCGGCGCGGGCGGGCTCGGGCACCTCGCCGTCCAGATCCTCAAGGCCACCACCGCCGCGACCGTCATCGCCGTCGACACCCGCACCGAGGCCCTCGACCTCGCGCTGCGGAACGGCGCCGACCTCGCCGTCCCGTCCGATGACGGGACGGCGGCGAGCATTCGCGACGCCACCGGGGGACGCGGCGCCGACGTCGTCCTGGACTTCGTCGGCTCCGACTCGACCCTCGCCATGGCCGCGGCCTCGGTCCGGACGCTCGGCGATGTGACCATCGTCGGCATCGGCGGCGGCACCCTGCCGCTGTCGTTCTTCTCCGTCCCCTACGAGGTGTCCCTGCAGACGACCTACTGGGGCACCAGACCGGAACTCGTCGAGGTCCTCGACCTGGCCGCGCGAGGGCTGCTGCGTCCCGACATCGTCCAGTTCCCCCTGGACCGGGCGATGGACGCATACCGGCAGATGGAGGCCGGGGAGCTCACCGGACGGGCCGTGATCGTCCCTTCCCCGCACGAATGACGTAGCGGGGAGAACGAGCCGTTCAGCGGACGGCGGGGGGACCTTCGTCCGCTGCACCGGCCGACGCGGTGGAGGACGCTGAAAGTCCCCATCAAGGACGGTGAGCCACGATGCGACGCATCACCGCACTCTTCACGGCCGCCCTGCCCCCCGCGAGCATCCAGGGACTCCGCGACGCCGGCTGCTCCCTCACCGCCCTCGACGCCTGAGGTGAACGCATGAGCACGCGGGTCGCCGAAGGCGGCCTCGCCGACTCCTCGGCTTCCGGTGACGGCGAAGCGGGACGGGGACGCGCCCGGACGTGGTTCGGCCGCGTCCTCGCCCTGCTGGTGGTCGCCGCGATCTTCGGCAAGATCCTGCCCGGCTTCGTCGACCTGGCTGAGGTCGCCGAGATCCTGCGCACGCGGGTGACCACGGCGGAGCTCGTCCTGCTGTCGGTGCTCACGGCACTGTCGGTGCTCGCGTCGGCCGCCGCGCTCAGCGCGGCGCTTCCCGGCCTGAGGCTCCTGCCCGCGGCGGTCATCAACGTGGTGACCACCGCGCTCTCCTACGCCCTGCCGGGCGGCGGCGCCGCCGGGGCGGCGCTGAACGTCGCGATGTCCCGGGAGCTCGGCTTCCGGGCGGTTCCGATCGCGCTGCAGGTGCTGGTGACCGGCCTTTGGAACGTCGTCTCCCGGCTGACCCTGCCGCTGCTCGCGCTGGGCCTGCTCGCCCTGGTGTCGGACGTTCCCCCGGGGATCCGCGGGGCCGGGGTCCTGGGAGTGGGGCTGGCCGCCGTGCTCGTCGCGCTGACGGGTGTCATGCTCTGGAACGATCGCGCGGCATCCGCCGTGGCGGCCTCCGGATACCGCGCGGCCCGCCTCGTCCTGCGGCTGCTGCGACGCGAGGCGGGCGACCATACCGGTGGCGTGGCGCGGTTCCAGGGCGAGGCCCGGGAGCTGATCCGCGCCCGGTGGCTCGCCCTGACACTGTCGGCCATCGCCTACCACGCCAGCGTGTTCGCGGTGCTCTACCTGTCGTTGCAGGCCGCGGGCACCACCCGGGTGGGCGTCCTGGAGGCCTTCGCCGTGTACACGGTGGCGCGGCAGGTGACGGTCATCCCGCTCACCCCGGGCAGCGCGGGCGTGCTCGAACTGGCGCTGATCGGCGGGCTGAACCTCACCGGGGCGGACCTGCCCGCGGCCGCGGCGGGCGTGCTGCTGTTCCGGTTCTTCACCTATCTGGCCTACCTGCCGGCGGGCGGCGTGCTGTGGTCGTGGTGGCGGTGGATCCGCCCGGCCACCGCCGCGCGGCCGCGCCGGGCCGCGTTCCGCCACCCGATGGACGCGGTCCGGCCGGCGCTCGCGCTGACCCTACTGGCGTTGCTGGTCGCGGTGAGCCGGGGCGTGCCCGGCTGGGACGCCGATCTGTTCCGGCTCTTGAACGATCTTCCCGACGTGATCGAGCCGCCGGTGTGGCTGGTGATGCAGGGCGGCTGGCTCGGCGCCGCCGCCGCCGCGATGGCGGCCGCCGCCGCTTTCCGCCGGTTCCGCCTCGCCGCCGCGCTGGGCGGAAGCGGGCTGCTCGCGTGGATCCTGGCCAAGGTCGTCAAGGAGGTCGCCGGCCGGCCGCGGCCGGCCGCGCTGCTGGAGGATGTCACGCTCCGAGCCGACGCGACGCCCTGGGGAACGGGTTTCGTCGCCGGGCACACGGCCGTCGCCGCCGCGCTGGTCACGGTCGCCGGCGCGTATCTTCCGCGTCCGTACCGGCGCGTCCTGTGGCTCGTGGTCGCCGTCGTCGGCGCCGCCAGAATCTATATAGGGGCGCATTTTCCGCTGGACGCGCTCGGCGGGGCGGCGCTGGGCTGGGCGGTGGGGGCGGCGGTGCTGCTCGTCGCCGGGACGCCGGGCCACCGGCCCCGGCTCGCGGCGGTACGGGAGCTGCTCGCCGGGCACGGCTCGACGGTGACGGACGTGCGGGAGGTGCCGGGCGATCTGCGGCATGCGGTGCCCTTCGCCGTCACCACGTCCGCCGGTCGCCTCTTCGTCAAGGTGGTCGGCCGTGACCAGCGCGACGCCGACACGCTGCACCGGCTGGGCCGCCTGTGGCGCCGCAGGCCGGGTGAGCCGCCGTTCGCCACCGCCAAGCACCTCGCCGAACACGAGGGCTATCTGCTCATGCGTGCCCGGCGAGCCGGTGCCCGCGTCCCGGCCATCCGGTTCGTGGCCGAGGCCGGCCCGGGCGGCTGGGCACTGGTGATGGACCATGTCGACGGCCGCCCCATGACCGCGGCCGGTGAGCTCGCCCAGGACGCGCTGGACGACCTGTGGCGGCAGTACGCCGCGCTGCGCGGGGACCGCATCGCGCACCGCGACCTCGCGCCGGAGAACATCCTGATCGACGGGCGGGGACGTCCCTGGATCGTCGGCTGGGGACGCGCCGAGACCGACACGGCACCGGAAGTGCTGGACGACGACGCGGACCGGCTGCTCGCCATGACCGCCGCGGCCACCACCCGCGGGCAGGCGCTGGCGGCGGCGCGGCGCGTGCTGGGCGCCGACGAGTCGGCCGGGCTCGCCGCCCGGTCCGGGGACCACGCGCAGCGGCCGTCCTCGCGGATCCTCCGCAAGCGATGGCCCGATCGTCTGCGGGCATCCCGGTTCGCGCTGTTCCCGCCGAAGTCGCCCGTCACGGCGCGGCATCCGGCCGACGTGGTCCGGGTCCTCGCCGGGCTCGCCGTCTGCTCGTCCCTGGCGATCTTCGCCGCGGACGGGTTCCTGCTGGGCACGGAGGCCGGGGTGTTCCGCCTCGTCAACCACCTGCCCGGCTGGCTGTTCCGGCCGGTCGACATCGTGATGCAGACCGGTGCCCTCGGCGCGGTCGCGGTCACGGCGGCGGCCGCGCTGGCCGCCCGCCGGGTCCGGCTCGCCGCCGACCTGGCCCTCGGGGGCACCGCCGCCTGGCTGCTCGCCAAGCTGATCAAGGATTGGGCCGACCGCGGCCGGCCCGGGGCGCTGCTGGAGGAGGTCGTCCTGCGCGGCGCGCACGAGGGCGGCCTCGGGTTCGTCTCCGGCCACGCCGCCGTGGCCGCCGCCCTGGCGACGGTCGCCGCCGCGCACGTCCGCCGCCCGGTCCGGTGGGTGCTGTGGACCGTCGCGGTCGCCGTGGCCGTGGCGCGCGTCTACGTCGGCGCCCACTTCCCGCTGGACGTCGTCGCGGGAGCCGCGCTCGGATGGGCGATCGGCGGCGCCGTCCACCTCGTGCGCGGCACACCGAACCACGTTCCGCCGCCGGCGCGGATCGCCACCGGACTGATCCGCTGCGGCCTGGCGGAACCCGACGTCAGGCCGGTGAAGGCGGACGCGCGCGGTTCGGTTCCGTTCACCGCCGTCACCGCCGACGGCCGCACCGCGTTCGTCAAGGCGCTCGGCCGTGACCAGCGCGACGCGGACCTGCTGTTCAAGGCCGCCCGCTTCCTGCTGTACCGCGAGGTCGAGGACGAGACACCGATGGCGAGCCCCAAACGGCAGGTGGAGCACGAGGCGTACATGCTGATGCGCGCCGCGGCGGCGGGCGCACGCGTGCCCGCCGTCATCGGCGTGGCGCCCGCCGGGCACGGCACCTGGATCCTCGCCGAGGAGGCCGTCGAGACCGACGGCCGTCCCCTCCGCTCGCTCGACGACGCCCGCCTGCGCATGCTGTGGGGGGAGGTGGCGAAACTCCACGCGGCGCGCATCGCCCACCGCGATCTGCGGTCGGCCAACATCCTCGTGGCCACCGGGGGCCGTCCCGTGCTCATCGACTTCGGCTTCGCCGAGGACGCGGCCGGCGATGGGCGGCTGGCCCAGGACGTGGCCGAGCTCCTCGTCTCCACCGCGCTGCTCACCGGTCCGCGGCGTTCCGTCCGGGCGGCGGTCGACGTGCTCGGCATGCCCGCCGTCGAGGCCGCCGCCCCCTATCTGCAGCCCCTCGCCCTGGCGGGCTCCACACGGACGGAGCTGCGGAGGCACCCCCGGCTCCTGGACGAGCTCCGCCGGACGCTGACCGGTACGGGCGCCACCCGCGTCGAGCCCCGGCCGCTGGCGCGGATCCCGACCCGGCCCTGGCTCCTGCTGCTGCTCGTCGCCGCGGGATTCGTCACCTACCACGCACTGGCCGGCATCGCGGGCCCGCGCTCCCCGCTGGCCGTGCTCTCGGACGTCCACGTGCGCTGGCTCCTCGCCGCCGTGCTGCTCGTGGCGGCCTCGTACGCGGCGGGCGCACTCTCCCTGATGGGCGCCTCCCCGCGCGACCTGGCCTTCGGACGCACCTGGACGCGCCAGGTCGCCGCCTCCTACGCCGCCCGGCAGCACCCGGCCGGCCGGGGCGGCGACGCCGTCCTCGGCGCGTACCTCCGCGAGCATGGAGCCGGGCCGAACGAAGCCACCGAGACGGTCGCGCTCACCAGGCTGACCGGTGCGCTCGTGCACCTGATCGCCCTGGCGCTGGCCGTGGCCGCGGCGACCGCGCAGGGATGGGGAACGCCGCACTCGCCGGCTTGGTCCGGACGGCTGCTCCTGATCGTTTCGGCGGTGGCCGCGCTCGGCGGGGTGCTGCTGTGGCGCCGGCGGGCGGAGGTCGTCCTGCCGCTGCGGATGGCCGCGGTGGGTCTGCCCGGGCGGCTGCGTCGGCCGGGGCGCCTCATCGCGTTGCTCGCGGGCGGTTCCGCGGTCACCTCCTGCTCGGTGCTGGTCTTCCTCGCCGTGTGCCTCGCCGTGGGCGTGCCGATCCCACCGGCGGTCCTGGCGGCGATCCTGCTGCTGCTGATCCCCCTGCGGCTCCTCGGCCCGCTCCCGGGCGGCCTGGGTGTGGTCGAGCCGGTCCTCGTCCTGGCCCTGGTCACGTTCGGGACCGGTGCCACCGAAGCCGTCCTGGCCGTCCTGCTCTACCGGCTCCTGAGCTTCTGGCTGCCGATCCTGCCCGGCGCCCTGGTCCACCACGGACGAGCCCTTCACCATCGTCGCTGATCACGCCGAGAGCGGCCCGCTCCCGGGGGGCGTGGGTCCGCCGAAGCGGGTGACCTTCGGCCCTGTCCGCGGTGCGGCCGGAGGCGCAGGGTGGAGGTGTCAGGAGGTATGGCGATGAATACCGGTCATGCCCTTGCCCTCGCCGCTCACGGCGACGGCTGGGGACACATGGGAAACGGCGCCTGGTCCGGCTGGATGTGGTTGGGAGGTGTGGCGATGGTGCTGCTGTGGACCGCCATCATCGGCGGTGCCGCGTGGCTGATCGTCCGTGCCACCGCGACTTCCCGCCGCGCCGAGGCGTCCGGCCACCGCGAGACGGGACTGGAGCGCGCCCGCGAAATCCTCGCCGAACGGTACGCCGGCGGCGAGATCGACACCGCGGAGTACGACGAGCGGCTCGCCAAGCTGGGGTAGCCGCGCGGTGGCCGGCCGCCCCTCAGGCGGCCGGCGGCGCGGTGGGGTCGGGGACGATCGCGACCGTGCAGGGGGCATGGTGCAGCATCGCCGAGCTGGTCGCTCCCAGCAGCAGTGGATCCACGCCCCCGATCCCGCGGTCGCCGACGACCAGGAGGTCGGCGCCGGAGGCCGCCTCCAGCAGGGCCTCCCGCGGACGCTCCAGCTGCAGCGAGATCTGCACGCGGACGTGCGGGTAGCGCCGCCTCCACGGGTGGACGGCCTCGTCCAGCATGGGCGCACGTGTGCGGAGCAGCCGGTCCCGGTCGGTGAACAGGGCAAGCTCGGCCTCGGGCACCGCGCCCGGCTCCCAGGCTCCGTAGACCACGCGTAGCTCGCTGTCGCGCAGGGCGGCCTCCTCGATGGCGAAGCCGAGCGCCGCGTCCGAGCCCGCCGATCCGTCGACCCCGGCCACGACGAGGCCCCGGGGCTCGGCGATGCCGCGGACGGCGATCACCGGGCGACGGGTTCGCGCGGGCAGCTGCACCGCCGTCGACCCGGCGGGCAGGCGATGCCGCTCGTGCGAGCCGACCACGATCAGCTCCGCGTCGGCGGACTCGTGGACGAGCGTCTCGGAGACGGGCTCGCGCCTGAGCAGCGTGCTCACCTTCCCGCCGACTCCCAGGTCGCGGGCTCGGCGGGCGCCCTCGCGCAGGAGGTTCTCCCCCACCCGCTCGATGACGGCCTGGACACCGGTGTCGACGTGCTCGCGCGGATAAGGCCACCGCCAGCAGTAGCACATCACCAGGTCAAGGCCGCGGAGCCGGGCCTCCTCGACCGCCCAGCGCAGCGCCGGCTCGTTCTCTTCGGTTCCGTCGTAGCCCAGCAGGATGTTCGGCCGCTGGACCCGCGTCAGCGCGACCATTGGGTCTCCCCCTTTCCGCGAACGCAGGCTTCCCCCTCAGTTTCCGCAGGGCACGGGCGTCATGCAGGGGTCGAAGGTCCTACTGCGCCCCGCGGCCGGCTCACCTGCGCTGCACGGGCCAACGGGCTTCGGTCCCGGCCATGGGTGACCGCCGTCCATCGCTCAGGCGCCGGAACGGTCAGGAACGATCGCGACGGGACTGTGCGCGTGGTGGATCAGCGCGTGCGTCACCGCACGGCTGCGCGGGACGATCAGGCCCTCCCGGGCATGCGAGCCCGCGATCACCAGGTCGACGTCGTGGGACACGGCCACGAGCGCGGCCGCGGGGTTGTCCTCGACGATCTCCTCCACGACGTCCACACCGGGGAAACGCTTGCGCAACGGCGCGTGCGCCTCGATGACACGCCAGCGCGCCCGCTCCTCGACACGCTTCAGGTCGGCTCCCGCGCCGGGCCCGTCCAGCGCCTCGGGGTACCGCCAGGCGTGCACCACGCGGAGCCGGGCGTGCCGCGCGTCAGCGGCGCGGAACGCGTACTCCAGGGCCGCGGAGTCATCACCCAGGCCGGCTCCCACGGCGATCTCGCCATGTCCGCCGGCGGGCTCGGCCGGCGATTCGCCGCGGATCACCACGACCGGGCAGGCGGCGTGCCGGACGACGCCCAGTCCGACCGACCCCAGCACGAGGCCCGCGAAACCGCCCAGGCCGCGGTGCCCGACCACCAGTTCGAACGCCCTCTCGGACTGGTCGGCCAAGGCACGGACAGTGTGCCCGGACACCAACTCAACGCTCACCGGCACTTCGGGCCGGTGGCCGTGGGCGACGCGCTCGGCGCCCGCCAGTACCTCCCCGCCCACGCGGGACACGGAGCCTGCCTCCCCTGGCGCGAGGGTCAGCGGGACGTCGAGCGGCCACCGCTCCACCACGTGGACGATCTCCAGGCCGCGTCCGTACCGGGCGGCGTCCTCGGCGGCCCAGGCCACGGCCCGTTCGGACGGAACCGAGCCGTCGGCCCCGACAATGATCGGATGGGACATGTCAACTCCCTTCTCAGTCCTCCCGGGGGTGTCGCACAGAGCACGTGGGATCACTCCCGGGTGGGGACGATCACGACTGGTGAACGGGCGTGGTGCAGCACCGCGTGGTTGACCCGCCCGAGCGCCATACCGGCCGGCCCTCGCCTTGGACGGGCGCCGACAACGACCATGGCGGCCTTCTCCGACGCCTCCACCAGCGTCCGGGACGGCGTCCGATCGGAGACCGACTGCTCGACCCGGACGTCCGGATACCGCTCTCCCATCCCGGCCAGGGCCTCCGACAGCTCCATGTCCTCGATCACACGCCGGCGCGGCGAGCCGAACTCCCCGCCCACCGCGTGGAGCGCCAGTATCTTGGCGTCCCGCGCGGCGGCCTCCGCGAACGCCCACTCGACGACGGCGTCCTCGCCGGGACGGCCCTCGACACCGACCACGATCTCCGCCGGCGCGTCGGCCGGGTAGGGGGCCGAACGCGAGACCACCAGCACGGGGCAGCGGGCGTGCGCGGCGGTGTACAGGCCGACGGACCCGAACAACAGGCCCTCGAATCCGCCGAGCCCGCGCGACCCCACGGCCACCAGGCCGGCGTGCTCGCTCTCCTCCACCAGCGCCCTGCCCGGGTCCACCGGCACCAGCCGCGTCCGGATGTCGAGGTCCGGGTGGAGCTTGAGCGCGTACTGCCGGGCCTCGCCGAGCAGGTCCTCGCGTTCGGCGACCAGCCGGCGCAACGCGTCCGGTGGAATCGGGCCATCGTCCGCCAGGGCACGTGAACCGTGCACCAGCAGCAGCGGCAGCCGCCGGCGGACGGCGCGGTCCGCCGCCCAGTCCAGCGCCCGCCAGGCATGCGCGGAACCATCGATGCCCACCACGGTCGGAGCCGCCATCGGTCAGTCCTCCTGGGCCGTCTTCTGCTCTTCGCCTTCGACGCTAGGCCGTGGGACGTCGCCGCTCCACGGCCAAAGGTCCCGCCCTGAGGGGACGACCTTCAGGGCGCCCGCACCGGCCCCGGCTGCGGCTCCGGCTCCGCGCCACCCATGTCCAGCCGGAAGGGCGGATACCGGTCGGTCATCAGGAAGGCGTAACCGGCCACCCGCAGCACCCAGCGGTGCATGCCCATCACGAAGGCGAAGACGCCGGGCAGGTAACGCGTCGTGAACAGCAACGCGACGGCGGCGATGAGCACCAGCACCCCGACCAGCCCGGGCGCGTTCCAGTTTCCGTCATCTCCCCCGAGGCCGCCACCCATGAACAGCGCGACCACCACGTAGTGCGGGATCGCCAGCAGCCACCACTTCACCAGCACCAGACCCCGCGACAACTCCTCGGGGTAGTCGATGTCCAGGCGAGCGGGATGGTCGGGGACGTCCTTGAGCGTGAACGGCGGGTATCGGTCCGTCGCCAGCGCGCCGTACCCGTAGAACGCCACCCGCCACGCCCAGCGCAGCACCCCCAGGTTGAACTCGAAGATCGCCCGGGGGTAGCGGCCCGTGACAAGGATCGCGAAGAACGCGACCACGGTGAGGACCGCGAACGCGATCCCGAGAAAGAACAACACGATGTAGTGCGGAATGAGCAGCAGCCATTTCACCAGCCACAGCCACCGGGACAGCGGCTCGTCCAGCCGCCCGTCCACCCGCACCGGCATCCGCTGACCGTCCATGTCGGCCTCCCAACGGTCGGTCGCCCGGCGACCCGAGTGCCGGGGCCGGGCATTCCTACACCAACCGTTCCCATCACCGGCCGAAGGACCCTGGCGAGACGTCCACGCTCACCGGGACCAAAGTCCCTGCTCTCGGCCGCAGACAGGGCCGGGACGCCGGGGCCGGCCGGTCACGCCTTGCGGAGCCGGGCGATGACGCCGTCGAGATCGCGGCGCAGCATGCTCTCTCGGAGGACGTGGCCGCCGGGCAGCTCGTGCCACTCGTGCGGGATCCCGGCGGCGCCGAGGCCGGCGCGGAACTCCCGCTGGCCGGCGAGCACCTGGGTCTCCTGGACGTAGTCGGCCCAGTTCACCGGGTCGGGGCTGGTCCCGGCGACCAGGAAGACCCGCTTGTGGTGGTAGCTGGGGATGCGCTGCACGGGGTTGTCGGCGCTGACCCTGGCCTCGTCCCACAGTGGTGCCCCGTACACGGTGCCGCCGGCGAGGTCGACGGCCGCGGAGCTGATGTTCGCCCAGTGCACGACGAGGCCCGCGTCGCGGCGCAGGCTCGCGGGGCCGGAGTGGGAGCTGACGGAGGCGAAGTCGCCGTAGTACTTGGCCGCGTACTTCAGCGCGCCGAAGCCGCCCATGGAGAACCCGGAGACCGCGCGTCCGTCGTATTCGGCGTAGGTGCGGAAGTTCGCGTCGATCCAGGGCAGGAGCTGGGCGATGTGGAACGTCTCCCAGTTGCGCGGGCCGACATTGGAGGAGACGGGGTTGCTGTACCAGCCGGCGTGCCCGCCGTCGGGCATGACGATGATGATGCGCTTGCCCGCGCTGATGGCGCGGATGCCCCACCGGTCGAAGGTGATGAAGTCCTGGCCGAGGCCGCCGCCGTGGAACAGGTACAGGACGGGGTACCGCCGCCCGCTCGCGTAGTCGTCGGGGAGGAGGACGTTGACCCCCGGGTTCCATCCGATCGCGTCGGTGGCGAACCGGTAGTACTTCATGCGGGGGTCTCGCTCGTCGTGCTCGACGATGCGCAGGCCGAAACCGTCACGGGCCGCGTGCGCGGCGGTGGCGGATCCGATGACGCCCGCGCCGCCGAGCGCGGCCGCGGCGGTCGCGGCGGTCGCGGTCTTCAGCACCTGCCGGCGGGAGATGTTCGACTGGCTCACCCGAACCTCCTGGTGGGGACTTCGTTCTCGCACGCAGGCGGATGGTAAAAGCCTGGCGAACCGAATTCGGCCGAGGTTTTCGAGCCCAGTCGAAATCCCCTCGTTACCGCCGGGTATTAACGTCGGGCGATGGGCGGCGTTCTGCGCATCCACTTCAGCGACCGCGATTTCCGGCACGTGCGGCTCGCGAGATCAGCCGATCCGGTATGGGAGGCGTTCCTCGGGCTCCACGTGCTCACCACGCCCCTGGCCCGGCTGCCCCGGCGGCTGCACCCGTGGCGGCGCCAGGCGGTGGAACGCCTGCAGGACGGCGGGCTACGCGCGGCGTCCCGGCTCCTCCGGGACCTGGCGCCCGCCGACGCCGCGTACTTCCCCGACTTCCTGACCCCCGCCGAGTCGGAGGAGGGGATGGCGGCCGCCCTGCGGACGCTGCGGGGCACCCCCGGCCCCCGGCTGACCCGCGAACTGCGCGAGGCGGCCCGGTACCGGACGCTCCCCGGCTGGACCCGGCGGCTCGCCTCGGGCGACCGCGTCCTGCTCGGCCAGGTCGCGGACGCCGTCCTGCACTTCCACACCCGGCTGATCGCACCGGACTGGAGCGAGGTCGAGGCCACCGTCGCCACCGACCGGGAGAGGCGGGCGGAGACCCTTGAGCGCGGCACGGTGGCGATGCTGGAGACGCTGCCGCCGTTCGTGTGGCGGGACCCGGTGCTCAGCGCGCCGTATCCGGTGGACGCCGACCTGCACCTGAGGGGACGCGGCGTCCGGCTGGTCCCGTCCTTCTTCTGCCACACCGCGCCGATCGCCATCGCCGACCCCGGCCTGCCGCCGGTCGTGGTCTACCCGGCCGGCGCCCGGCCGCCGGATCACCGGACCGCCGCCGACCGCGCGGACGCGCTCGCCGCCCTGCTGGGCACCGGCCGGGCGCGGGTGCTCGGCGCCCTGACCGGCACGTTCACCACGGGGTCTCTCGCCGTCCGGCTGGGCATGCCCGCGTCCACGGTCAGCGGCCACCTGAAGGTGCTCCGGGACGCGGACCTGGTCCACAGCGAGCGGGACGGCGCCCACGTCATGCACCACCTGACCAGCCGAGGCCGGCACCTCCTCGGCCCCCAGGACCTACCCCGCCCCTGAGCACTCGACAGGTGATCAGTGGGGGTCGAGGGCGGTGAAGCCGCCGACTATGGAGCCGTAGGCCACGTGGGCCAGGACGGTGACCAGGGGCGTGCTGGGGCCGTAGTTGCGCATCAGGAAGCCCGGGGGTTCAAGGAGGGCGACGTCGGGGGCGCTGGTCAGGGGGCTGCCCATCCTCGGGTGGACCAAGGGCAGCAGGATGTTCACCAGCGCCGTCCCGGCGAACAGGCCGTGCACCAGGCCGAAGAGAGCCCCGAGCCACCAGCCTGCGTGGCCGATGGCGAGAAAGACGGCGTAGTAGACGAACGCGAACACCTGGCCGTTGGCGAAGTGCACGAGGTAGCCGATCGCCTTGGCGCGGGCCCGGTTCGCGGTCACGGCGGTGCCGAGCAGGAACGGCAGGTCCATGCGGGTGAGCCGGAACTCGCTGGCGGCCCGCAGGACGGTGGTCAGCACCAGCGTGCCGACGAAGGCGCCCGCGGCGGTCCCCCAGGCGCTCACCTGCCCGCCTCCCCGGCGGCCGAGCCGATGGCGCACGCGGCACTGATCAACGCCAGATGGCTCAGGCCCTGCGGCAGGTTGCCCAGGAAGGCGCCGGTGTCCGGGTCGATCTCCTCGCCGTACAGGCCGACGTCGTTGGCCAGGCCGACCAGGTCGTCCATCAGCGCGACGGCCTCGTCGAGACGCCCGGTGCGGGCGAGGCACTCGGCGAGCCAGAAGGAGCACGCCAGGAACGCGCCTTCGGTGCCGGCCAGCCCGTCCTCGCCGGTGTACCTGCCGACGTACGGGCCGTGCCGCAACTCCCGTCCGATCGCGTCGACCGTGGCGCGCATGCGGGGGTCGCCGGGTGGCGCGTAGCCGTGGAGGAGGCCGAGCAGGACGGCGGCGTCCAGCTCCGTGCCGTCCGCGGAGCGCGTGTAGCAGCGGCGGCCGCCGGAGAAGCAGCGCGTCTCGATGAAGTCGCGCACCTGTGCGCGGGCGGCCCGCCAGCGGGCCGCGCCGCGGTCCCGGATCAGCCCGCGCTCGGCCAGGTCGATGGCCCGGTCGAGGGCGATCCAGCACATCATCTTCGAGTGGGTGAAGTGCCGGGGCGCGCTGCGGACCTCCCAGATGCCCGAGTCCGGCCGCCGCCAGGCGGTGCAGACGAGGTCGGCCAGCTCGGCCAGGCGCCGGGCGATGTCCGCGTCCAGCCGCCCGGCGGCACCGGCGTACAGCCAGCCGGTCTGCAGCAGCTCACCGTAGGTGTCCAGCTGAAGCTGGGCGCCCGCCGCGTTGCCGATGCGCACCGGTCTGGAGCCGCGGTACCCCGCCAGGGGGAGCGTGCGTTCCGGTGCGCGGGCGCCGCCGTCCAGCCGGTAGAGGACCCGCAGCCGCGGATGGGTGAGCTGGGTGGCGTGCATGAGCCACCAGAAGAAGGCGTGCGCCTCGGCGGAGCAGCCCAGCCGGAGGAGCGCGTCGAGAGTGAAGACCGAGTCGCGGACCCAGGAGAAGCGGTAGTCCCAGTTGCGTTCGCCTCCGATCTCCTCGGGGAGCGAGCACGTCGCCGCGGCGGCGATCGCCCCCGACGGCGCGAAGATCAGCAGCTTGAGCGCCAAGGCGCTGCGCAGCACGGCGTCCCGCCACCTGCCCTCGTACGGCCGTTCCCCCGACCAGCCGCGCCAGGCCGCGATGGTGTGCGCCATACGGCCGTCGCATTCGGGACGGGTCGGCAGGACGAGCGGTTCCTGGTGCGCGAACGGCATCGCCAGCAGGGCCCGCCGCCCCCGCATCAGTTCCAGGCGGCCATTGATCGCCCGGTCGGTGCACTCCGGCTCTCCGGCGTCCCAGGCGCAGACCGCGAGCGCGTCCGCGCCCGACGCCACCACCGGCACACCGGAGCGGCTCGTGATCCGCGGGCTCCGGGCACCGTAACCGAACCGCGGCTGGACGCTCCAGCGCATCGGCACGGTCCCCGCCACGCCGTCGAGGCGCCGCTGCAGTTCCCGCATGGGACCGAGCGCCCCGCCGCCGTCCAGGGTCAGCGCGTCGGTGACCCGCGCGGTGCCGCGGCCGGTGGTGAACGTGGTCTCCAGCACGTTCGTGCCCGGCAGGTACCGGCGCGCGACCGTGCAGGGCTCCTCCGGTTCCAGCAGGAAGCGGCCGCCCCGGGCGGGGTCCAGGACGGCGGCGAACAGCGAGGGCGAGTCGAGATCGGGCAGCCCCAGCCAGTCCACCGTCCCGTCGGCGGCGACCAGCGCGGCACTCCGCCCGTCGCCGATCACCGCGTAGTCGCGCAGCGGGACGTGGCCGTCGCTCCGGAAGGCCGTCATGAGCCCGGTCCGGTCGTTCCGCCCGGCTTCCATGATCGCGTGTCCGGGCCGGTCAACGTAGGGAGCGCAGGGTCACCTTGCGGATCAGGTGCACGTCGGTGAACGGTCCCGTCGAAGCGGCGAACCCGAACTTGACGGTGTTCGGAAGGGACCGGGGAGCACGGAACCGCAGCACTCGCTGGAAGCCGTCGCCGTTCCGGAAATCGATGTCGACCGTCGCCATCGGTTCGGGCCCGGGTGGCACCGCGAGACGGACGACCCGCTTCACCGGCTCCAGCAGGGCCTCGGCCCGCGCCGGTGGCACGCCGGCGGGAATTTCCCGCAGCTTCCCATCGAGTCGCCCGGGAAGCGTCGACGGCCAGGGACCGGTGGAAGTCGTGTTGCTCGTCGTGGCGGCGAGGAAGCAGTACCCGTCGACGCCGTCTCCCGGTCCGCGGGCGGTCACGATGTTGGGGCCTGGGGAAGGGGCCGGGAAACGCGTCCCGGCCGGGGCACGCCGCGTGCAGCCATTCCCGCGCCTTTCTCCATCGCCGAAGTAGTCGCCCAGCACGTCGAGCCCGATACCGAGATATCCGCCGTCGACACCCGGGACGAATTGACCGCCCGCCCTGCCGTCCGGCAGTTTCTGGGCATAACCGAGGCTGCCGCCGAACGCGCCGGGCGTGGTGAGCCGCCTGGCGCCGTCGGTGAGGAAGAAGGAGATCCCGTCCGCCGGGGTCCGCGTGGTGCTGCCGTACTGCCACTGCTCGAAGGTCACCTCCACGCCGTTCGCCGCCGGGACCGGCGAGTCGAACAGCACGGCGCCGGTCTCCTCGTCATGGGCGTCGGTGAGCTGGAGGTACCCGTGGGGCGCCGCACCGGCCGGCGGCACGGGTCCCGCCGGATCGGGGTGGCATCCGCCGAGCGGATGGTTGGCGGCCTCCTGGACCGGGCCTCCGCGCCGCGCGCCCGTCAGGCAGGCGGCCCCGTACCCGATCAGGCGCGAGTCCGCGGTGGCCGCGGTGAACGACTCGTCGAACAGCACCGCTCCCGGCGCCCGGTGGGCCGCCGAGGCGTTTCCGGCCGACGCGACGGCGGCGACGACCCCCAGGACCGCGATGACACCGGTCACCCCACGTCTCATCTTCGCCTGTTCCCTCTCTCGATGCGCTCTCCCCCGTCGAATTCATATGACCACGAACCCCCGGTGAGAACCATGCATTGTCAGGCTGATAGCGGCTTTCGCACCGGATCATTACGACAATGCGTGGCACGCAATAGCGTGGTCAGACTTTCCCCATGGCCGGGCATTCGGCCGCCGCGATATGCGCTGCGTCAGGGCCGCCGGCCGAGGTCGCGCCACCGTGCACCCCGCGGGTCGAGTGAGTCTTGACCGGGTGGAGAGCGGCCGCAGCGATGATGTTGCCCTCCGCCTGACCGGTCTGTGTCGATGAGGAGCAACCATGACGTCCGAGCCGGGCACGCAGAAACTCTCCGTCTTCCTGATGTTCCACGGGAACGCCGAAGAGGCGATGGACTTCTACACGTCGCTGTTCGAGGACGGTGAGGTCCTCCAGGTCATCCGCGCCCGCGCGGAAGACGCCGGGTGGACCGAGGGCACCCTGCAGTACGGGATCTTCAAGCTCGCCGGACAGCAGGTCGTCTGCAGCAACACGCCGCCGCCGGACAGCCGTTTGCACGACCTCATGCCCTGGCACGAGTTCACGTTCAACCCGGCCATGACGATCTACGTACAGCGTGACTCGGTGGAGGACTTCGACAAGCTCTACGAGGCCCTCGCCGAAGGCGGCGAGGTACACCTGCCGGCGCGCGACTACGGCTTCAGCCCGAGGTTCGCGTGGGTGAGCGACCGCTATGGGATCTCCTGGCGGATCGACCTGTCCGCGGGCTCGGCACCCGCCTGAACCGGGCGCCTGAACCGGCCGCCGGAAACCTGGCGCGGTCAGTTCCAGTCGGCGGATCGCAGGACGACGGCGGAGTTGAAGCCGCCCTGGCCCCGCGCGAGGACGACGGCGGTGTCCACGGACGCGGGCCGCGGGGCCGTGGTCACCAGGTCGATGTCGTACTCGGGCGAGAGGGTGACGTTCGTCGTCGGCGGTATCAGTCCCGCGCGCATGGACAGGAAGGCCGTGGCGACGTCCAGCGGAGCGGCCCCCGAGCCGAGCCTCCCCGTCATGGTCTTGGGCGCGGTGACCGGGACCCCGCGGGCTCCGAACACCTCGGTGATCGCCGCCGCCTCGATGCGATCGAGTTCCGGGATCGCGGCGGCGTCGGCGAAGACGACATCGATCTCCCCCGGTGACAGGCCGGCGTCGTCCAGCGCGATCTCGATCGCCTTCCGCAGTGTCGGCGGGCGTCCGCTGCCCGGTCTCGGGTCGAACGTGGACCCGTACCCGCCGATCTCCCCGTACACGCGGGCCGCGCCGCGCCGCCGCGCGGCGTCGGCGTTCTCGACGGTCAGCAGGCCGCCGCCCTCACCGGGCACATGCCCGGCCGCGCCGGTGTCGAAGGGAAGGTAGGCGCGTTCCGGCCGGTCGCCGGTGCTCAGCCGTCCGCCCGCGAGCTGGGCCGCCCACCCCCACGAGCAGATCGGGGCGTCGACACCGCCGGACAGGATCAGGTCACTGCCGTTGCGGACATGGCGGCGGGCGTGCGCGATGGCGTCGAGCCCGCCCGCCTGGTCGCCGACCAGCACGCCGCTGGGGCCCCGCATGCCGTGCCTGATCGAGATCTGGCCGGTGTTGACCGCGTAGAACCAGGCGAAGGACTGGTACGCGCTGACGTACTCGCCGCCCTTGCTCCAGAGGTTCCGCAGCTCCCGCTGGCCGAACTCGAACCCGCCGCAGGTGCTGGCGGTCACCACGCCCACCCCGAACTCCGGCAGGTCGGCCACGCTGACCCCGGCGCCGGTGAGCGCGTGCTCCGCGCCCACGAGGGCGAGCTGGGTCATGCGGTCGGTCTGCGGGATGAGCCTGCTCGGGATGTGCTCCTCGGCGCTGAACCCGGAGACCTCCCCGGCGAGCCGCGCCGGGTAGCCACTCGGGTCGAACCGCGTGATACGGCCGATGCCGCTCTTCCCGCCGCAGGTGGCGGCCCAGTAGTCGGCCACGCCGAACCCGTTGGGAGCCACCACGCCGATTCCGGTCACCACCGCCCGCGCCGTCATGCCGTGCTCCTGTCGGGACGGGCGAGGACCATCGCGCTCTGGAAGCCGCCGAATCCGCTGCCGACCGTCAGCACCGTGTCGGTCCGCCGGTCTCGCGCGGTGAGCGGGACGTAGTCGAGGTCGCATTCCGGGTCGGGCTCGTGCAGGTTGGCCGTCGGCGGCACCGCGTCGTTCTCCATGGCCAGGAC
Organism: Actinomadura sp. 6K520; assembly: GCF_004349245.1. Lineage (GTDB taxonomy): Bacteria > Actinomycetota > Actinomycetes > Streptosporangiales > Streptosporangiaceae > Spirillospora. The sequence continues at coordinate 48,131 of NZ_SMLC01000023.1, forward strand.
CGAGGCCGCGATCTCGATCGAGCCGATCGCGCCGAGCGAATGGCCGACCATCGACTTGATCGAGCTGACGGGTGTGCGGCGGGCGTGCGCACCGAGGGCGCGCTTGAACGCGGCGGTCTCGTGCCGGTCGTTCTGCTTGGTCCCGGAACCGTGGGCGTTGATGTAGTCGATGTCCTCCGGGTTCGTCCGCGCGTCGTCCAGTGCCGCCCGGATGGCCTCCGCCATCTCCCTGCCGTCGGGCCGCAGCCCGGTCATGTGGAAGGCGTTGCACCGGGAGGCGTAGCCCGCGATCTCGGCGTACAGGCGGGCGCCGCGGCGGCGCGCCGCGGCCAGCTCCTCCAGGACGAACATCGCGGCGCCCTCGCCGAGCACGAAGCCGTTGCGGGTGCGGTCGAAGGGCCGGGACGCGTGCGCGGGATCGTCGTTGCGCGGCGTCGTCGCCTTGATCGCGTCGAAGCACGCCACCGTGATCGGCGAGATGGGCGCGTCCGTGGCCCCGGCGATCATGACGTCGGCCGAGCCGTCGCGGATCAGCCCGGCCGCGTAGGCGACCGAGTCCAGCCCCGAGGTGCAGCCGGTGGAGACCACGGTGGCCGGGCCCTCGGCGCCGGCCGACCAGGCGACCTCGGCCGCGAAGGAGCTCGGGACGAAGTAGTCGTACAGGTGGGGGACGGCGTACTCGTGGTCGACGAGGTCGAGCCGGCCGCCGTCGCTGACCACCCGGTACTCCTGGTCGAGGCCCATGGTGGCGCCCACGGCGGTGCCGACGGCGACCCCGGCGCGGTGGGGTGCGACCGGACCGAGGTCCAGGCCGCTGTCCGCCATCGCCTCCCGCGCCGTGACGACGGCGAACTGCGCCGCCCGGTCCATGCGCCGCGTCTCCTGCGGGCCCAGGCCGTGCAGCCAGGGGTCGAAGTCCGCCTCGGCCGCGACCCTGGAACGGAAACCGGACGGATCGAAGAAGGTGATCCCCCTGGTCGCCGTCCGGCCCGTGCTGAGCAGGTCCCAGAAGTTCTTCACTCCCGTTCCGCCCGGCGCCAGCACCCCCATTCCCGTGATCACTACCCGTCGGCCGGTCATACGGACTCCCAGCAATAGGTTTTCATCGTCACAACCCCTCCGTCCTGCGCGGGTTCTCCTCCGGGCGGTCGCCGTAATACTCATCCCAGACGAAGGGCCAGTACATCCAGCCCACCCAGATCAGTTCCTGGTCGAGACGATGCAGAATCGATCGCATGACGGATTTCAACCACGCCCGCTTCACCCTGGCGTTCCCTTCTCCGCGCGGATCGCCCACTACGCCGTCTCTTGCCGGTTTCTGAGCTGCTGGGCGAACAGGCTCCATTCCTGGCTGATGGCTTCCGCCATGGGGGCGATGACGGTCTGCCAGTGCGCCGGGACGGTATTGAGGAATTCCCGCCACCGCTGCGGATCGGCCGCGTGCAGCGACATCCACCGGAGGAACTCCTTGCCGCTGTCGGTGTAGCGGACGGCCGGGTCGTTGGCCATCTTGGCCACGATCTGGGGCCAGCTCGGCGGCAGGTCGGCATGGTTCCTGCGGCGCAGTGGCGTGCTGTTGTCGGGCGGCCTGTTGTCGGGCGGTGCCGCCGCGACGTCCTCGTCGGGGACCCTCCTGACCGCGCGGGGACCCGGCCGGGCGGCGAGCGGCCCGGCGGCTGACGCGGCGGGCGGCACGGCGGGCGGCACGGCGGGCGGCACGGCGGGCGGCTCGGTGGCGGGCACGGTGGGCGGCCGGTGCCCGTTGCGCTCCGGATTCACGCCCCGGCGCAGGCGGGCCCGGACGTCGTGGACCGTTCCGAGCGACACGTCGGTCTCCCGCGCGACCTGCCGAAGCGGGGCATCGGGATGGGCGGTGATGTACTCCGCGGCGCGGAGCCTGCCCTCCCCGGGGGTGACCGGCCGCCGCTTCCCGTCGCGGCCGAGGCGCTTGTCGCCGAGCCGACCGCCGGCCGCCGAGCGGCCGCGCAGCGACGCGATCGTCTTCGCGCTCAGCCCGGCGATGGTGGCGATGGCCCGGTCGGACCAGTCGGGGTGGGCGGCCAGGACGCTCTTGGCTCCGAAGACACGGTCGGCTTTCGACAGCGGCAGCCCGTGCGTGCTGTTGGCCTTCATGGCCAGGACGAGCGCCTCGGAATCCGTGCAGTCGACGAAGCGGGCCTTGACGCTGCTGTCGCCGCGCAGCTTGGCCGCCTCCAGCCGGTGCAGGCCGTCGATGACCCGCCAGCCGTCCTCCTGGACCAGGAGGGGCGGCAGCTCCGCGGCGCCGGACGCGTCGACCAGCAGGTGGACGTGCGCGGTGTCCGTCCCGCTCTGCCGAAGTCCCGGGCCCGGCGACAGCGCGCCCACCGACACCTCGCACGCGGGCAGCTTCTCGAAGTTCTGCAGATTCAGGCTGTCCGCGTGCGCGGTGTCGGTGGCCGAGTCGTCGGCATCGGGCCCGGCGAAACCGGCACCGCCCGCCACCAGGAGAGCCTGTCCATTGCCACCAGCCATGCCCGGTGCTCCTCCCTGCCGCTGCCGTACCCGGACGACCCTCGCAAGGGCGCCTTTAAGCGCGGTCGACGGCGGATGGACGCTCCCTGGACCGGCGATGCAGCACCGCTGGTGCGCGTTCATCCGGGCGTTCTCCTCGGTTGAACCATCGGGTGCCGGCGGTGAGCACTGTTCGCCTGCGTCACGACCGTGATTTCGTTCGGTGGCGATCCTCGACGAGGGTCACCCGAGACGCGCGGAAGGACGGGGCTGGTCATGAACCGAACGCTGAATGGTGCGGTGGGCACCCGGTCCGCCGCCGGGCGGCAGGTGATCGGGATATGCGCCCGGACGGCTCCGGTCACGCTGCAGGGCAGCGAGATGACGGTCAGCCTGGCGTTCCAGCCGCATGTGGAGCGGCTCGCCGCCGCGGGCTGCACTCCCGTGCTGGTTCCGCTGCTGCCCGGCGTCGAGCACCTCCTCGAACGCCTCGACGGCCTGCTGGTCCCGGGCGGCCCGGACGTGGACCCGTCGCTGTACGGAGGCAGGCCGCACCCGAGGACCCGCGGAGCCGACCCGGACGTGGACACCACCGAGCTGGCACTGGTCGACGGGGCGCTCGGCGCCGGCCTGCCCGTCCTCGCCATCTGCCGCGGCATGCAGCTGCTCAACGTCCTCCGCGGAGGCACGCTCCATCAGCATCTGCCCGAGGTCACCGGCAACGACGAGCACTGCCCGGAGACCGGGGCGTTCGCCCTCGGCCGGCACCGCCTTGACCTGAAGCCCGGGAGCCGGATCGCCGAGATCCTCGGCGAGGACTCGGTCGAGACCGCCTGCCACCACCACCAGGCGATCGATCAGCTCGGCACGGGCCTCACCCCCACCGCGTGGGCGGCGGACGGAGTGATCGAGGCGGTGGAAGTGATCGGCCGGCCGTTCGCGGTCGGGGTGCAATGGGAGGCCGGCCATACCGGGAACGAGTGGCTCTACCGCGCCCTCGCCGATGCCGCCGCGCACGCTTCCGCGTAACCGCCGCCATTCTCTTGAACACCACCGGAAACTTGCGGCCGGGACGATTCCGGAAGCAGGGTGCTGTGCCATGCGGTTCGCGCCATCGACGACCGAAGGGAAAGCGACCCGATGAAACTCATCAACGCCGGCCTGGGCCGGACCGGTACCACTTCGCTGAAGGTGGCCTTGGAACGGCTGGGTTACGGGCCGTGCTTCCACATGTTCGACGTCGTCGGCGACCAAGCACGCCTCGCGCAGTGGGAAAAGGTCGTCTGCGACGGGCAGAGCCCGGATTGGGATGCGCTTTTCGACGGCTACGCCTCGGCCGTGGACGGTCCCCCGGCCGTCTACTACCGGGAAATGGCCAAGGCGTTTCCCGACGCGAAGATGGTCCTGACGGTGCGGGATGCCGAGCGCTGGTACCAGAGCACCTACGACACGCTGTACCAGTTCGTTCTCATGAACGAGTCGAAGCGGCCGGACCCGCGCTCCATGCCGGCCCGGATCTACCGCGTGACGAGCACCATGGTCTGGGACGGCCTTTTCGGCGGACGCTTCTCCGACAAGGAGCACGCCATCGAGGTCTTCGACCGGCACAACCAGGAGGTCGTGGAGAGTATCGAGGCGGGCAGGCTTCTCGTCTACGACGTGAAGCAGGGCTGGGAACCGCTGTGCGAGTTCCTGGGCGCCGACGTGCCCTCGGACCCCTTCCCGCACGCCAACGACACCGAGTCCATGCGCGAGCAGCTCGCGCGGGCGGCCGGCGGAGCCCGGTGACGAGCCGGGGCCGAAAGCAGTACCCACGCACCGTCAGAAGGAGCCGGTGGAATGGCGGATAAGGGGACGGACACGGGCACGGTCGAGGTCCCAGTCCTGATCGTCGGCGGCGGGGGATGCGGCCTGGCCGCGTCCGTCTTCTGCTCCGACCACGGCGTCGGCCACCTGCTGGTGGAACGGCACGCCGGCACGTCGAGAATTCCGAAAGCGCACTACCACAACCAGCGCACGATGGAGATCCTCCGCCAGCACGGGCTCCACGCGGCGGTGGCCGAGCAGGCGGCGCCGGTGGAGGCGTTCGCCAAGGTGCGCTGGCTGACCTCGCTGGACGGCGACCGGCCGCTGGACGGCCGGATGATCCACGAGATGGACGGCTTCGGCGGCGGCGTGCTGCGCGAGCGCTACGCGGCGGCCGCACCCGTCCTGCCCACCAGGCTGCCGCAGAGCCGGCTGGAGCCGATCATGCGCCGCCACGCGGAACGGCACAATCCCGGGCGCATCCTGTTCGGTCACGAGCTGGTCGAACTCGCGGACGCGGGCGACCGCGCCGTCGCCGTCGTCCGCGACACCCGGACCGGCACGGTCACCGAGATCTCGGCCCGGTACGTCATCGCGGCGGACGGCGGCCGCACGGTCGGTCCCGCACTCGGCATGCAGATGCGGGGCAGGCCCGCGCTGCGGCACATCACGACCGTGTACTTCGCCGCGGACCTGTCGGCATGGTGGCGCGAAGGCGCGCACATGACCCACTTCCTCAACCCCTACCACCCGGGGCTGTTCAGCAACCTGTTCGAGATGGGGCCGACCTGGGGCCGACACTGCGAGGAATGGGTCATGCACTTCCATCTCCCCCCGGACGAGGCGTCCGCTTCGGACGAGGAAGTGATCGTCCCCAGGATCCGCGAGGTCCTCGGCCTGCCCGGCCTCGACCTGACCCTGCTGGGCGTGACGTCCTGGACCGTCCAGGGGCTGCTCGCGGAACGCTACCGCCGGGGACGCGTGCTGTTCGCCGGCGACGCCGCGCACCGCCAGCCGCCGACCGTCGGCCTCGGCCTGAACAGCGGGATCCAGGACGCGCACAACCTCGCCTGGAAGCTGGCCGCGGTGCTCACCGGCCGCGCACCCGACGGCCTGCTCGACACCTACGAGGCGGAGCGGCGGCCGGTCGGCGGGCACAACATCGACTGGGCGCTGTCCGCGGCGGCCCACAACCAGGCGATCCTCGGCGCCATCGGCCTCGGCGCGAACACCCCGCCGGAGCGCCGGGAGCAGATGTTCTCCGCGTACTTCGACCCGTCCCCGCTCGGTGCGGCCGGGCGGGCGCGGGCCGCGGAGATGTTCGCGACCGCCCGCGGCGGCTACCAGGCGCACGACCTGGAGATCGGCTTCGCCTACGAGGACGGCGCGGTCAGCCCTGACGGCAGCCCGCCCCCGTCCCGCGAGCCGTTGCGCGACGTGTACCGGCCCACGACCCGGCCCGGGCACCGGCTGCCGCACGCCTGGCTCGACCACGACGGGCGGCGCCTGTCGACCCACGACCTGGCCGGCGCCGGCCTCGGCTTCGCGCTGCTCACCGGCCCGGCGGGCACGCCGTGGTGCGAGGCGGCCGCGCAGCTGGCGGAGAAGTTCTCGCTACCGATCCTGACGGCCCGCATCGGAGCCGGCGGCGAATTCGCCGACGTCGACGAGCAGTGGGAAGCCGTCCGGCAGGTAGCCGAGGAAGGCGCCGTTCTGGTGCGCCCCGACAATCACGTGGCCTGGCGCAGCATGAACGGCAGCGACGACCCCGCTGGTGTTCTGGCGGACGCGATATCCCGCGTTCTCCACCACGACGGCGCCCTTCTGTAGCGGCCCCTGGCCGATCCACGCCGGCCGAACTCCGCGGTGGGCGGGCGCGACGGATCCTCTAGCGGCCGTCCAGCGGCGCGCCGGAAATTGGACACGAATACAGCCATTCGCCACGAGGAGGGCGTCATGCGCAAGGTCGTTTCGCGGGACGGCACGACGATCGCCTACGAGAAGGCGGGTGACGGCCCGCCGATCGTGCTGCTCAACGGGGCGTTCCGCGACCACACGATCTTCGAGTCGCTGGTGCCCGAGCTGGCGCCGCACTGCACCACCTATGTCTACGACCGCCGGGGACGCGGGCAGAGCGGGGACTCGCCCGACTACGCCGTCGAGCGGGAGATCGAGGATCTCGTGGCGGTCATCGACGAGGCCGGCGGCCAGGCGGTGGTGTTCGCCGGCTCCTGCGGCGCGAACCTGGCGATCGAGGCGGCGCTGGCCGGCGCCCCGATCACCAAACTGGGGCTGCACGAGCCGTTCTACCGGGTCGGGGACAACCCGAAGCCCCCGGCCGACTTCGCGGACACCCTCCGCGCCCTGGTGGCGGACGGCAGGCGCGGCGAGGCCGCGGAGTACTTCCTCACCGAGATGATGTGGCTCGACCCCGAAATGATCGCGAACTGGCGGCAGACCCCCCTGTGGGCGACGAACGAGGCGAACGCCCACACGCTCCTCTACGACACGGCCATCTGCGGCGACTTCGAGGTCCCCGCGCGACGGCTGGCCTCCCTCCGGACGCCCGCGCTCGTCGTCAACAGCGAGAACACCGGCGACTGGCTGCGCGAGGCGGCGCGGGAGACCGCGGCCGCACTGCCCAACGGCTGGGGGATGCAGCTGCCCGGTTCGTGGCACCGCATCGAGATGGACATCCTCGGCCGGGTCCTGGCCGGCTTCGCGACGACGTGACCCGTTCGCGGCCTGAGCCGTCCGCGACGACGTGACCCGCGAGCGCCACGCGCTCGCGGGTCACGTCGTGACGGCTCCGGCCGTCAGCCGCCCGGCTCCCAGTGGTAGAACCGGGTCGCCATGGCGTCGGCGGGCGAGCGCCAGGTCAGCGGGTCGTAGGCCGCGATGTAGCCCTTCAGGTCGTCGCTGATCTTGATGAAGCGGGGGTCGGTCCGCGCCTGGAGGATCCGGTCGTCGCCGTGTTCGTCGTCGAAGTCCTGCAGATGGAAGTACAGGCCCTGGTAGGTGAACAGCTCGCGGCGCCGGGTGCCCATGCGGTCCGGCATGTCCGTCCGGTCGAACTCGCCGAACAGCCGCGCGACCTCCGGCTGCCACCGCGGTTCCATCCGCGCGACGATCAGGGTGCTCTGCATTTTGCGCTCCACCGCCTTCACTGCGAGATCGCTTGTTCGCGAGTCCGCTTCGTTCGCGAGATCGAGGATGGGACGTCAGTAGTTTCCGAGTCCTCCGCAGACGTTGATCGCCTGTGCCGTCACGGGCGCGGCGGCGTCGCTGACCAGATACTCCACGAGGCCGGCGACCTCTTCGGGAGTGGAATAGCGGCCGAGTGGGATCTTCGCCTGGAAACGCTCCAGAATCGCTTCCTCGGTGGTGTCGAAATGCGCGGCATAACCCTGCCGCACCCGCTCCGCCATCGGGGTCTCGACGTAGCCGGGGCAGACGGCGTTGACGGTGACGCCGGTCTTCGCGAGTTCGAGGCCCAGCGCCTTGGTGAAGCCGATGACGCCGTGCTTGGAGGCGGAGTAGGGGGCGCCGAGCACCACGCCCTGCTTGCCGCCGGTGGACGCGATGTTGATGATCCGTCCCCGGCCGCGTTCGAGCAGCCGCCCCGACCGGAGCGCCTCCCGGGTCATGAGGAAGACGCTGTTCAGGTTGGTGTCGATGACGTCGTACCAGAGCTCGTCGGCGATGTCCGCCGTGACACCGCCGCCGCTGCGGCCTGCGTTGTTCACCAGGACGTCGATGTGCCCGTACCGCTCCACGGCGGCGCCGACGAGGTGCGCGACGTCCTCCGGGCGCCGGACGTCCGCGGCCACGCCGTCGGCCTCGTACCCGTTCGAACGGAGCTTGCCCACCGTCTCCTGGACGGCCTCCGGCGTGCGCGAGCCGATGAAGACCTTGCAGCCGCGGCCCGCGAGCGCCTCCGCGATCGCCAGGCCGATCCCGCTGGTCCCACCGGTGATCAGCGCAACCTGCTGTCCATTGTCCGCCATTCCGCCTATCCCTTCGTAGGACTTTTGTCATGGCAGCCTGGCAGGGTGCTCGCTAATCTCGGTCGAGCGCGGATAGATTCCCGCTCGGTTCAACCGGACCCGTTTCTCCGGTTGAACATCACGCGGTTGAACAGGGCCGGGCGGAAGTTGCGGGCAGAAAAAGCGCGAATCTATGGTCGGGCACCAGAGGCTACCAATCCAGGAGGCGAACATGTCCGCATTGCCCACGGTGCGGGACCAATCCGCCGCGTATTCGCTGCTCGACCTGATTCAGGGCGCGGTGATCACTCAGGCGATTTCGGTCGCGGCCAAGCTCGGCATCGCCGACGTCCTCGGCGACGGACCGCTGACCGCGGCGGAGATAGCCGGGCGGGTGGGAAGCGACCCCGAGGCGACGCACCGGCTGCTGCGCACGCTGTCCGGCTACTCGGTCTTCGCGGTCGAGCCCGACGGCCGGTTCGCGCTCACGCCCATGGCCGGCGCGCTGCGCGAGGACGCGCCGGACTCGATGCGCGGCATGGCCGTCCTGATGGGTCACCCGCTGCTCTGGGAGGAGTGGGGGCACCTGCTCACCTCCGTGCGCACGGGTGAGGCCAATCTGCCGAAGCTGAGGGGCATGGGCGCGTACGACTTCCTCGGCGCCAACCCCGAGTACGCCGCCGTGTTCTTCCAGGGCATGGGCAGCATTTCCGCCTCGGAGACCGATCCGGTGCTGGCGGCGTACGACTTCTCGCGGTTCCGCACGATCGTGGACGTCAACGGCGGGCGCGGCGGCCTGCTGGCGGGGATCCTCGCGCAGGCGCCGGGCTCCCGGGGCGTGCTGGTCGAGTCCGAGGCCGCGTCCGCGGACGCGGCGTCGGTCTTCGAGGCCGCCGGTGTCGCGGAGCGGGTCGAGATCGAGAACGGCAGCGGCTTCGGCAAGCTGCCGGCGGGCGCGGACGCCTACGTGCTCAAGCACGTCCTGCACGACTTCCCAGAGCCCGAGTGCCTCACGGTCCTGAGGAACGTGCGGGACGCCATCGCCCCCGACGGCAGGCTCCTCCTGGTCGAGTACGTGCTCGACGGCGGCAACGAGCGGCACATCGGCAACGTCATCGACCTGTGGCTGCTCCACCTGCTCGGCGCGAAGGAGCGCACGCTGCCGCAGTACACCGAGCTGTTCGCCAAGGCCGGCCTGAAGGTCACCGGGGTCGTCCCCACCACGTGCCCGGTCTCGATCGTCGAGGCGGTACCCGCCTGAATCCCGGTGCGGGCGGCCGGCGGCCGCCCACTCGGAGAAGGCCCGCTCGGAGAAGGCCCGCTCGGAGAAGGCCCACTCGAAGCTGAGGACAGATAATGGAAACCGACGTAATCGTTGTCGGCGCCGGGCCCACCGGGTTGACGCTCGCGGGCGAGCTCCGCCTGGGCGGCGCCGAGGTCATCGTCCTTGAGCGGCTGACCGAGCGGGGCTGGCAGTCGCGCGGCATCGGCTTCACCGCACGCGCCACCGAGATGTTCCACCAGCGCGGGCTCCTCGACCGCCTGGAGAACCCCGAGATCACCAGGCGGGGGCACTTCGGCGGCGTCCCGATCGACTACGGAATCCTGGCGGGGGCGCACTTCGGCGTCCGCAACGCGCCCCAGTACAAGATCGAGGAGATGCTCGAAGGGTGGGCGCTGGAGCTGGGCGCGCACGTGCGCCGCGGCTACGAGCTCACCGGCCTGGAGAGCACCGGGGACGGCGTCACCGCGTTCGTCCGGGGGCCGGACGGCCCCGCGGAGTGCACCGCCCGCTACCTGGTCGGCTGTGACGGCGGGCGGAGCACCGTCCGGCGGCTCGCCGGCTTCGACTTCGCCGGGGCCGACGCGACCCGCGAGATGTTCCTCGCGGACGTCAGGGGCTGCGACATCAGGCCCCGGAGGATCGGCGAGCTGCTGCCGAACGGCATGGTGATGGCGGCGCCGCTGGAGCACGGCTACACCCGCATCATCGTGTGCGAGAACGAGAGCCCGCCGGACGAAGGCGACCAGGTGACGTTCACCGGCCGCCAGGTCGGGTTCACCGAACTCGCGGACGCCTGGCAGCGGCTGACCGGCGACTCCATCCACCACGGCGAGGCGCGCTGGGTGAGCAGCTTCACCGATGCCACCCGCCAGGCCACCGAGTACCGCCGCGGCCGGGTGCTGCTGGCCGGGGACGCCGCGCACATCCACCTGCCCGCGGGCGGGCAGGGGCTCAGCGTCGGCGCGCAGGACGCCTTCAACCTCGGCTGGAAGCTGGCCGCGACCGTCACGGGCCGGGCCCCCGAGGGACTGCTCGACACGTACCACGCCGAACGTCACCCGGTGGGGGCGCGGGTCCTGCTCAACACCCTCGCCCAGGGGACGCTCAACCTCAACGACGACAAGGTCGAGCCGCTGCGGAACGTCATGGGGGAGCTCAGCACGATCCCCGCGGTGGCGCGGCATCTGATCGGCATGGTGAGCGGTTTCGACGTCCGTTACGACATGGGCGTTGCGGGGCGGCACCCGCTGCTGGGCGGGCGGATGCCCGACCGGGAACTGGAGCTCGCCGACGGGGGGCGCGACCGGATCGCGCGGCTGCTGCACCCGGCGCGGGGCGTCCTGATCACCGCGGACGCCTCGGGCGAGACGGCCCGGACCGCCGCCCGCTGGTCCGACCGCGTCGACGTGGCGGAGGTGCGGGACTTCCCGCCCGGACCGGAGGAGGACGGCGCGCCGACCGAGTCGGTGCTCCTCCGCGCCGACGGATACGTCGCCTGGGCCGCGCCGGACGGGGGCGACCTCCAGGACGCCCTGCGGCGCTGGTTCGGCGCGGCCCGGAAGGACCACGACGTCCGAGTGCCAGCGTCCGCCCGATAGGCGCCCAGCCGCCGGTAGGACGCTCCGAACCCAGAGGAGGACAAGCGTGACCACGAGCACGATGCGCGAAACGGAACACGAGATCGAGATCGACGCTCCTGCCGAGCAGGTGTACGCGCTGATCGCGGACGTCGGCACGTGGCCGGAGATCTTCCCCCCGACCGTGCACGCCGAATGCGTCGAACGGGACGGCGACTCGGAACTGATCCGGCTCTGGGCGACCGCGAACGGCACCGCCAAGACGTGGACGTCCCGGCGCGAGCACGACCCGGAGCGCAGGAGCGTCTCGTTCCGCCAGGAACGGTCCCAGCACCCGGTGGGCGGCATGGGGGGCGAATGGGTGGTGGAGCCCCTTTCCGGGACCGCCTGCCGGGTGCGCCTGCTCCACGACTTCTTCGCGGCGAGCGGCGACCCCGCCGATCTCGACTGGATCAGCCGGGCGGTCGACCGCAACAGCGAGGCGGAGCTGCACGCGCTCAAGGAGAGCGCGGAGCTGGCCGGGCCCGACCGGCTCGTCACGTTCGACGACACGGTCAGCGTCGACGGCGGCGTGCAGGACGTCTACGACTTCCTCAACGAGGCCCAGCACTGGACGCGGCGCCTCCCCCACGTCGCCAGGGTGTCGCTGGAGGAGGACACGCCCGGGCTGCAGATCCTCGAGATGGACACGAGGACCAAGGACGGGCAGGTGCACACCACGCGGTCCGTGCGCGTGTGCCAGCCGTACACGAGCATCGCCTACAAGCAGACCGTCCTGCCCGCACTGCTCACGCTGCACACGGGCCGCTGGATCATCGAGCGGCACGGCGGAGCGGTGTCGGTGACGTCGCGGCACACCGTGCGGATCAACACCGAGCGCATCCCCGAGGTGCTCGGCGACGACGCGGACGTGCGGGCCGCGCAGGACTTCGTCCGGAACGCCCTGAGCGGCAACAGCCTGGCCACCTTGCGGCTCGCCAAGGAGCACGCCGAGGGCGCCGGGAGACGCGCGGCATCGTGACGCGCCCGGAAAGGCCGCGATCGGAAAGGCCGCGATCGGAATGGCAAGGCGCGCGGAAGGTGGAGAGAGACATGCAAGGCTTTGACGCGGACGTCGTCGTCGTGGGGGCGGGCCCCGCCGGGCTCATGCTGGCCGGGGAGTTGCGCCTGGCGGGCGTCCGGACCGTCGTCCTGGACCTGCTGGCCGAGCCGATGAGGCAGTCCCGCGCCCTCGGCTTCTCGGCCCGCGCCATCGAGGAGTTCGACCAGCGGGGGCTGCTGCCTCGCTTCGGCGATGTGCAGACCATTCCCTTCGGCCATTTCGGCGGGCTGCCCATCGACTACCGGGTGGTCGAAGGCGGCTCCTACGGGGCGCGGGGCATCCCCCAGTCGCGCACCGAGGAGGTGCTGGCCGGGTGGGCCACCGAACTCGGTGCCGTGATCCACCGGGAGCACGAGGTCGTCGGGCTCGCCGCGGACGACGACGGCGTCGAGGTGGACGTCGCGACCCCGCAGGGCCGCAAGCGCCTGCGTGCCCGTTACGTGGCGGGCTGCGACGGAGCGCGCAGCACCGTCCGCAAACTCACCGGCATCGACTTCCCCGGCACCGACCCGACCGTCGAGCTGTGGTTCGCGGACGTGACCGGGTGCCCCCTGCGGCCGCGCTTCTCCGGGGAGCGGGTGCCCGGCGGGATGGTCATGGTGCTGCCGCTGGGCCCGGAGGCCAACCGCGTCATCGTGTACGAGCGCGGCATGAGGCGGCAGGGCGACGGCGCCCCGGACTTCGCCGAGATCGCCGCCGCCTGGAAGCGGCTGACCGGCGAGGACATCGGCGGCGCGCGGCCGCTGTGGACGAGCTTCACGACCGATTCGAGCCGCCAGGCGGCCGAGTACCGCCGGGGACGGGTGTTCCTCCTCGGCGACGCCGCGCACATCCACCTGCCGATCGGCGCCCAGGGAATGAGCGCGGGGATCGGCGACGCCATGAACCTGGGGTGGAAGCTCGGCGCCGTGCTCAACGGTCACGCGCCCGGGGACCTCCTGGACACCTACCACTCCGAGCGGCACCCCGTCGCCGCCGGCATCCTGAACAACACGCTCGCCCAGCGCACCCTTTACCTCGGTGCCGACGACATGAACCCCATGCGGGAGGTCCTGACCGAGCTGCTGGCGTACGAGGAGGTCCAGCGGCGGCTGGTCGGCATGGTCACCGGCCTGGACATCCGGTACGACGTCGGGCAGGGCGACCATCCGCTGGCCGGCCGGCGGCTGCCGGACGTGGAGCTCGTGAGCGGCTCCGGCCCGTCCGGGAAAACGAGCGCCTTCCGGCTCCTGCACGCGGGGCGCGGCATCCTCCTCGACCTGCGCGGCGACGCCGAGGTCCGCGCCGCCGCCGAACCGTGGGCGGACCGGATCGACGTCGTCACCACGGCCTCGCGTCCCGCGGGCGCGCTCGCCGAAGTCGAGGCCGCGCTGGTACGGCCGGACGGTCACCTCGCCTGGATCGGTTCCCGCGGCTCCCGCGCCTCCGGCCTGCCGGACGCCCTTGCCCGCTGGTTCGGCCGGCCGCACGGGAGTCACCGGCCCGCGGCGCCCGCCGCGGCGGGCGCACGGCTCTAGCCACCACAGACCCGAGGACGCCACCACAACCGAGGACGTGAGGTCGGACATGCCATTCATCAATCCCGAAGACGGCTACCTGACGGTCATCAACCTGTTCCGCACGGAGACGCACGAGCAGGTGGACCGGCTGGTCAGCGAGATGCGGGCGATCGTCGACACGGCGGCGTTCCCCGGCTGGATCTCCAGCACCGTGCACCGCGGGCAGGACCGGCCGGGAACCGCGAACTTCATCCAGTGGCGCGGGAAGGAGGACCTGGAGTCGCGCTATGCCGGTGACGAGTTCAAGCACCGCACGGTGCCGGTCTTCGAGGAGATCACGACCTACGTGCGGCTGATGCAGACCGAGGTCGAGCTGAGCCGGCGCCACCCGTCCCAGGGCGACGTCACCGAGGTCTCCCCCGGCCGCGAGGACTACACGGTCCTCGAGGTGCTCGGCGTGGACCCCGCCGACCAGGACGAGCTGATCAGCGTGGTCGGGTCGTCCCACGACTGGCTGGTGGACACGCCCGGCTACCGCTCGCAGAGCGTGCTGCGGGGCATCCGGTCCCGCGGCCTCGACCGCGGCGGCCTCTCGACCGTCGGCAGGGACAACGACTTCGTCGTGGTCTACTCGCAGTGGGACGGCAAGGAGTCGTACGACGCGTTCCGCGGTATGGCCGAGGACGAGCGGCCCGCCGCGCGCCGCAAGAACCAGGACAGGCGGAACTCCCTGACGACCGAGCACGACTGGAACACCTACAGGGTCGTCCACAGCCGCTCCGCGTCGGAGCCCGCCCTGGCCTGACCCACCGGCCCCTGACCCACCGACCC
>NZ_SMLC01000240.1 GCF_004349245.1 Actinomadura sp. 6K520
TCCATGATCGTCGCGAGGAGTTCCTGCTTGGACTCGAAGTGGTAGTAGAGCGCGCCGGGACTCAGCCCCGCCCGCACCGCGATGTCGCGGACCGACGTGCCGTGGTAGCCGTTCTCGGCCATCACCGAGACCGCGGCCTTCAGGACCCCCTACTCGCCGGGCCCCGGCGCCCCCGACCCCTACGGCTCGGGCCCCTACGGCTCCGGCTCCGCCGCCCCCGATCCCTACGGGCCGGGTCCGCACGAGGGCGGCCGTCCGCAGGACGACGAGCATCAGGAACCGCCGCACGGCGGACGCCACCGCCGCTGAGGCAGGTCTTCCGAGGGCGCCGCTCCCGCAGTGGGGGCGGCGCCCTCGTCTCACGTCCGCCGACGACTGGACAACGGCCCCCGGCCGGCCTATGTTGTTCTCATAAAGAGATGAACTCACACCGAGAATTACTTAGCACGAGAGCGACAGGAGGCGCGGATGGCCCCGGATGCCAGGCGCGACGAGAGCGACTTCCTCGCGAACTACGATCCGCGCGACTACGACCCGGTCGCCGTGACGGTGGACGTGGTGGCGCTCACCATCCGCGACGGCGCGCTGCACGTCCTGCTGGTGCGGCGCGGGGGCGCCCCGTACGCGGGGATGTGGGCGCTGCCCGGCGGGTTCGTCCAGGCGGGCGGACCGCTCCAGGGCACCGAGGCGGAGGACCTGCCCGACGCGGCCGTCCGGGAGCTGGCCGAGGAGACCGGGCTCAGCGCCAAGGGCGGCGTGCTCGGCCGCGTCCATCTGGAACAGCTCGGCACGTACGGCTCCCCCGGCCGCGACCCGCGCATGCGCGTCATCTCCGTCGCCCACCTGGCGTTCGCGCCGGAGCTGCCGGACCCCGAGGCGGGCGGCGACGCGGCGGACGCGGCCTGGGTCCCGGTGGCCGCGCTCGGGCTGACCGAGTCCGGCGGCCAGCGGCCGGGCACGACCCGCCGCCTGGCGTTCGACCACGCGCGGATCCTGTCGGACGGGCTGGAGCGGGCGCGCGCCAAGCTGGAGTACACCCCGCTAGCCACGGCCTTCTGCGGCGGCGAGTTCACGATCCCCGAGCTGCGCGCGGTCTACGAGGCGGTCTGGGGCGAGGAACTGCACGCCGGCAACTTCCACCGGAAGGTCCTGTCGGTGCCCGGGTTCGTGGAGAGCACCGGCGCGACGTCCGACCGGGGCGGCCGGCGCGGCGGGCCCAGGCCGCGGCTCTACCGGGCCGGTGACGCCCGCCTGCTGCATCCCGCGTTGCTGCGGCCGAGCCGGGAGGAGGAGCTCAGATGAGCGAAGCGAACCGGGGGGCGTGGGGGGTCGGCCCCCCACCGGAAGCAGGGATGAGTGCGGGCCTGGACGACGCGCTGGCCCTGCTCGGCCGGGCGCGGGTTCCCGCGGACCTGTTCGGCGACGACGCGGCCGAGGCGGCGCGGCGGTACCGGCGGCTCGCGCGGCTCGTCCACCCGGACGCGACCGGCGGCCGCACCAGCGACGCGTTCGTCAGGCTGAACGCGCTGTGGCGCGGCTACAACCGGGACGACACGATCCTGATCAGGACGCGCCGCCACGCGTACCGGATCACGGGCGACCCGGTCGGCGGCGATCTGGCCGAGCTGTACCCGGCCCGCCGGGAGGGCGGCCCTCCCGTGGTGCTGAAGATGCCGCGCGACCCGCGCGACGGCGACCTGGTCGAACGCGAGGCCGTGGCGCTCCGCCGGCTCCGCAGGGACGGCGACGGGAGGTTCCTGCCGTACGTCCCGCGGCTGGTCGAGTCGTTCCGGCACCGGGACGCGGCGACCGGGCGGCAGCGGCGGGTCAACGCGATCGCCGCACTGGACGGGTTCCACACGCTGACCGAGGTCGGGAAGGCGTTCCCCGGCGGCGTCGACCCGCGCGACGCCGCCTGGATGTGGCGGCGGCTGCTCGTCGCCCTGGGGTTCGCGCACCGCGCGGGCGTCCTGCACGGCGCGGTCCTGCCGGACCACATCATGATCCATCCGGCGGAGCACGGGCTCGTCCTCGTCGACTGGTGCTACTCCGTCGCGGGCTGCTACGCGGCCACCGACCCGTCCGGCCGGGTGCCGGCCATGGTCGGCCGGTATGCCGGGCTGTATCCCGCCGAGGTGGCGGAACGCCGGCCCGCGAGCCCGGCGACCGACATCTACATGGCCACCCTGTGCATGACCGGCCTCATGGGCGACAAGGCGCCCAGGGCGATGCGCTCGTTCGCCCGCGGCTGCACGCTGCCCGCGCAGAACCGGCGCCCCTCCGACGCCTGGCGCCTGCTGGCCGAGCTGGACGAGCTGCTGGAGAAGCTCTACGGCCCGCGGCGCTTCCGCCCGTTCCACCTGCCCCTCCCCCGCTAAGGAGACGACCATGGGAAGCGGACACTGGTCCACCGACGTCTACGCCGCCCGCGCGAGCTACCGCGCGGCCACCGGCACCAGCGCGTTCGCCCACTCCGACGGAGGCGCCACCACCGTCCACCCCGACCTCGACCCGCGCGGCGTGACCGTCCGGGAGAGCCGGGACTCCGCCGACCACCCGGAGTCGCTCGCGATCGGCGTGCTGTTCGACGTGACCGGCTCGATGGGGCACGTGCCGCGGACGCTGCAGACCAGGCTCCCCGACCTGCTCGGGCTGCTGCTGCGCAAGGGGTACGCCGGGCACCCGCACATCATGTTCGGCGCGGTCGGCGACGCGACGTGCGACCGGGCGCCGCTGCAGATCGGGCAGTTCGAGGCCGACAACCGGATGGACGACGACCTCGGCAAGATCCTGCTGGAAGGCGGGGGCGGCGGCCAGCTGCGCGAGTCGTACGAGCTGGCCATGTACTTCATGGCCCGGCACACCTCGATCGACTGCTTCGAGAAGCGCGGCAGGCGCGGCTACCTGTTCATGATCGGCGACGAGCTGGCCTACCCGGCGGTCAAGCGGCGCGAGGTCGCGAAGGTCATCGGGGACGAACTGGCGGAGGACGTCCCCGTCGCCGCGATCGTCCGCGAGCTGCGGCGGATGTACGACGTGTACTACATCATCCCGGAGGGCGCATACCACGCCGGGAGCCGCGAGCTGACGGAGTTCTGGCGGGGGCTGCTCGGCCAGAACGTCCTCTACCTGGACGACCTCGACGCCGTCTGCGAGACGATCGCGCTGACCGTCGGGCTCGCCGAGGACGCCATCGACCTCGCGGAGGGCCTGGACCATCTGGCGGAGGCGGGCTCGGACGCGGGCGCGTCGGTGTCCCGCGCGCTCGCCCGGCTGGACGCGTCGCGCGGCGCGGTCGCGGTCTCGTCCGCGCCGCCCGGCCTGGACGCCGCCGGCCCGTCCGCGACGACCCGGCTCTGAGCCCATGGGGCATGTGATCGTCGTGGACCTCGGCTACGGGGACGCGGGCAAGGGCACGGTCGTCGACCACCTGTGCGCCGCGTCCCCGGTCGGGGCGGTCGTCCGGTTCAACGGCGGCGCGCAGGCCGCGCACAACGTCGTCGCGGCGGATGGGCGGCACCACACGTTCGCCCAGTTCGGCTCGGGGACGTTCACGCCCGGCGTCCGCACCCACCTGTCGCGGTTCATGCTCGTGGACCCGCTCTCCCTCGCCGCCGAGGCCGGCCACCTGCGGGCGCTGGGCGTTCCCGACGCGCTCTGCCGGCTGACCGTCGACGAGGACGCGCTGCTGACCACGCCGTACCACCGGGCCGCCAACCGCGCGCGGGAGTCGGCGCGCGGCGCGGCCCGGCACGGATCGTGCGGGATGGGCGTCGGCGAGACGGCGTCGTACGCCCTCGCGCACGACGACGCGCCGCGCGCGGGCGACTGCCTGTCGCCCGCGCGGCTGCGGCGGCGGCTGACCGCGGTCCGCGACTGGTACCGCGCCGCGTTCCCGCGGGGCGAGGCCGTCCCGGACGTCGAGGCGTGCGCCGACGCCTGCACCGCGTTCGCCGAGCGGGTCGCGATCGTGCGCGGCGAGTACCTGCACGGCCTCCTCCGGACGGGGAACGTGGTGTTCGAGGGGGCCCAGGGCGTCCTGCTGGACGAGTGGCACGGCTTCCACCCGTACACGACCTGGTCGACGACCACGTTCGCGAACGCGGAGACGCTGCTGGCGGAGGCGGGTGAGTCGGCCTACCGGCTCGGGGTGCTGCGCGCGTACGCGACCCGGCACGGCCCCGGCCCGTTCGTCACCGAGGACCCGGCCCTCACGGCGGACCTGCCCGACCCGCACAACGGCACCGGCCGCTGGCAGGGCGCGTTCCGCGTCGGCCACCTCGACGCGGTGGCGCTGCGGTACGCGCTGGACGTGGCGGGCGGCGCGGACGGCCTGGCCGTCACGCACCTGGACGTAGCGGGGGCACGTCCGGACCTGCGCGCCTGCCTGGCCTACGAGATGGACGGCGGACGGGTCGAGCGGCTCCCCGCGGGGCCGCCCGACCTCGACCGCCAGGCCGCGCTCACCCGCCGCCTGCTCAGGGCGCGCCCCGTCTACGCGCCGCTCGGCCGCCCGGTGGAGACGGTCGAGGGGCTGCTCCGGACCCCGGTCGTCCTGCGGTCCCACGGGCCCACTTCGGGCGACAAACGCCCTGGCCACCTTCGGACGCCCATTGACCCCGGCGCCGACCGGGACCAAGATCTCGATCAACGCCGCGGATCCCCCGGAGGTGGACGATGCGTCTCCCCCAGCGCACCCTCTCGGCCATCGCGGCGCTCGCCGCGTCCCTCGCGCTCCTGACCGTCCCGCCGGCCGCGCCGCCCGCCGCGGCCGAGACCGCGCCCGGCTGCGATCCCATCGACCCGGCCGCCTGCCTGCTGCCGTTCCCCAGCGACTGGTACACGGTGGCCGACTCCGGCACGCCGACGGGACGGCGGGTCCACCTGCGCACGACGCTGCGGAACGCGCTCGGCCAAGCGGTCCGCCCGGACGAGTGGAACCGCGCCGACGGCTTCTCCCCCGGGTCGATGCTGCTCAGCCGCGTCCCCGGCGTCGACCTGACCCGCACCGGCGCGGCGCCGATCACCGACATCGGCGCCTCGCTCCGCGACGACGCCCCGATCGTCATCGTGGACACCCGGACCGGGGAGCGCTGGCCGTACTGGGCGGAACTGGACGCCAACGCGCCCGACGGCCGCAAGGCGCTGATCGTCCGCCCGGCCAGGAACTTCCGCGAGGGCCACCACTACGCCGTCGCGCTGCGGAACCTGCGCGACGCGTCCGGGAACCCGATCGCGCCGAACGACGCGTTCGCCAGGATTCTCGGGCCGGCGCTGCCGCCCGGCGATCCGCTGCACCGGCGGCAGCGGGACACCCGGAACGTCCTCGCGGCCCTCGACCGCCACGGGGTGGGCCGCGACGGCCTCTACCTCGCCTGGGACTTCACCGTCGCGAGCCGGCAGAGCCTCGCCGGGCCCGTGCTCCACATGCGCGACGAGGCGCTCCGCGGGCTCGGCGACCGCTCGCCGTCGTTCCTCGTGACGCAGGTGACCGACGACGTCGACGACAGGATCGCCCGGGAGGTCAAGGGGGTCGTCTGGGCGCCGAGCTACCTCGACCAGTACGGCGGCCTGCCCGGTTCGGCGCTGCACCGGGGCGGGGACGGGCGGCCGGCGCGGCTCCCCGGCAACTCCCAGGCCGTCCCGTTCCAGTGCGAGATCCCCCGGTCGGCGTTCACCGAACCGGCCCGTCCCGCCCTCTACGGACACGGCCTGCTCGGCAGCGAGGGCGAGGTCGACGCAGGCAACGTCAAGTCGATGGCCGCCGAGCACGGCTTCGTCTTCTGCGCGACCAGGTGGATCGGCATGTCGGAGGAGGACGTCCCGAACGTCGTCTCGGCGCTCGCCGACCTCACCCGCTTCCGCACCGTCGCGGACCGCACGCAGCAGGGGCTGCTGAACTTCGTCTTCCTCGGCCGCGCCATGACCCGCGGCTTCGCCGGGCACCGGGCCTTCCAGGACGCCGCGGGCGCGTCCCTGATCGACACCGGCGCCGAGCTGACGTTCGACGGCAACAGCCAGGGCGGGATCATGGGCGGCGCGCTCACCGCCGTGTCGCCCGACATCCGCCGCGCCGTGCTCGGCGTCCCCGCGATGAACTACAGCACCCTGCTCAACCGCAGTTCCGACTTCCCCCAGTACGGGCGGATCCTCGACCTGTTCTACCCCGACAAGCTCGACCAGCAGATCGGCATCGCGCTGATCCAGATGCTGTGGGACCGCGGGGAGGCCAACGGCTACGCCTGGCACATGACGGACGACCCGCTGCCGGGCACGCCCGAGCACCGCGTCCTGATGCACGTCGCGTTCGGCGACCACCAGGTCGCGCCCGTGGCGGCCGAGGTGCAGGCCCGCACCATCGGCGCCCGCGTCCACGCCCCGGCCGTCCGGCCCGGACGCAAGCCCGACAAGGTCCCCTACTGGGGCATCCCGACCTTCGGGGCGTCGCACGAGGGCTCCGCGATGATCATCTGGGACAGCGGCTCCCCGCACCCGCCGCTCAGCAACACGCCGCCGACCGAGGGACGGGACCCGCACTCCGACCCCCGCAACAACGCCGACGCACGCAGGCAGAAGGCGATCTTCCTGAAGACCGGCGTCGTGCGGGACGTGTGCGGCGGCGGGCCCTGCGTCATCAGCCCGTGACCGTCGGTCGCCGGAGCCGGAGCGGAGGCGGGGCCGGGCCGCGGGTCCGCGTCAGGAGCGCGGGTTCGCGTCCGCGTCCATGCGGGCCCAGTCGGCCTCCCACATGGCGTAGCGGTGCCGGTCGCAGCGGCGGCGGACCAGGACGTAGGCCACCAGGACGGGCACGCAGCAGCCGAGCACCGTCGCGACGCCCGCGTAGGCGGCGTCGGTGACCGTGCGGCTGTGCGGGCGGGGCGGAACCGCCGGGGCGCCCTCGCGGTCGACCCAGATCTTCCGCTGCGCGCCGACCGTGGCGTTCTGCCAGCCCGGCAGCGTCCCGGTGCGGGGCTCGCCGTCCGCCCCCTGCCAGGTGGCCTGGACCGTCTCATGGATGTAGCGGTCGCCCGACGGGCCCGCGCCGGCCGAGGTGACCGTCGCGACGACCTGGCTCCGGCCGGCCCGCTCGGCGGCCTCGGCGCGCACGCCCGACTCGTAGGACGAGGACGCCGCCCAGGCGGCCAGCGGCGGGGCGACCCCCAGCAGGAGCACGAGCAGGCCGAGGGCGATCGCCCGCTGGACCCGGTCCACCCGGCGGCGCAGTTCGTTGCGCTCCAGGCCGAGCCGGCGTCGCGACCTGGCGAGAGGGGTGTCTCCGCAGTCTGGGTTGGACCTGCGCATCTGCGTCACCTCCCGGGGAGCGCCCTCCCGGCAAGAGGCCCTTTCAGCCGTCTTTGCCAAGGATCTTCCCGAGTCCCTTGGTCGGCACGTGGCTCGTGGCCGAATCCTTTCCAGGATCGCGCCCGGTATGCCCGGATGATGACCGAATCTCGCCGTCGTCCAGCGGGCCGGTCCGGTCCCGGCCACCGGCCGCCAGCGCGAGCAGCGCGCCGAGGACGCACATACCGGCGGTGATCCAGAAGATCTCCTGGTACTCGGTGCGCAGCGCGTCGTCCAGGGCCGAGTTGTAGGCCCTCATCCGCCGCGCGAACTCGTCCTCCGACATCAGGAACGGCAGCGGCGGCTGCAGATCCGCGGTCAGCCGGTGGAAACGGTAGAAGCCCCAGGCCGACAGCGCCGAGATCCCGAGGAGCATCCCCATCATCCGCGCCACGACCACCGCGGCCGACGCGACACCGTGCCGCGCCGCCGGGACGAACCGCAGCACCGCCGACGACACCGGCGCGATCACCAGGCCGAGACCGAGACCGGTGATCACGAGATCGACGTCCATCCTCGGCAGCGGCCCGTACGAGGCGTTCGCCAGGTCCGCGGGCCACGCCGCGATCAGCAGGTACCCCGCCGCGGCCACCGCCATGCCCGCCGCCATCGGCCACCGCTCACCGAGGCGCCGCGCGAGCACCCCGCCCGCCACGGCCGCGACCGGCAGCGCGACGAGGAACCGCGTGAGCAGCAGGGCCCCCTCCGTGGTGTCCTTGTCCAGGACGGTCTGCGCCACCAGCACGACGTCCACGAGCGTCACCATCAACGCCGCACCCGACAGCAGGCTCACGCCCAGCGTCGCCAGCAGCGGCCCCCGCCGCACCCCCGACAGATCGAGCAGCCTGGTCCGCGCCTTGATCTCCCACACCACGAACACCGCGAGGACGGCCGCGCCCGCGGCCAGCACCGGCACCCCCCAGGACGGCAGCGCCGACTCCTGCGGCTCCGGGTTGTACACACCGGCGACCAGCAGCCCGAGCCCCAGCGCCAGCAGGAGCCCGCCCACCACGTCCACACCGGGCCGCGGCCCCTCCCCGCGCCCGCCCGGCACCGCGTACTGCACCGCGACCATCGCCAGCAGCACCAGCGGAAGATTGATCCAGAAGATCGCCCGCCACTCCATGACCGCCGCGATCCCCGCGCCGTACAGCGGACCGAGCACACTGCCCAGCTCCTGCGCCGCGCCCACCGCGCCCAGGACCACCGGCCGCTGCCGCTCGTCCCACAGATCACCCGCCAGCGCCATCGTCACCGGCAGCAGCGCACCGCCCGCGACGCCCTGCACCTGTCTCTT
>NZ_SMLC01000241.1 GCF_004349245.1 Actinomadura sp. 6K520
GGCTCGGGGCGGTTTACGGTGGGTTCCATGGCGTTGGTTGCGGGTGGACGGGTTGCTGGGCCGGGGGCCGCGGAGGCTGCTCGGTGGTGGTTGCGGATGGTGCGGGATCCGCTGGGGACGTACGGGGCGCTCGGGCGGCGTTACGGGGACGCGGTCCGGGTGCCGTTCGGGCCTGGGCGGGCGCTTTATGTGCTTTCGCGGCCCGAGTACGCCGAGCATGTGCTGGTGGCCAACCAGGCCAACTACGTCAAGGCGTTCACCTATCGGCCGCTGCGGGCGGTTCTCGGGGAAGGGCTGCTGACCAGCGAGGGGGAGACGTGGCGGCGGCATCGGCGGGTGGTTCAGCCGGTGTTCGCGCAGCGGCACGTGGTCGGGTTCGGGCCGCAGATCGTGGAGACGGCCGCGGCGGCCGTCGAGCGGTGGCCGGACGGGGTGATGCTCGACGCGGCGGGTGAGCTGCGGCGGATGACGCTGGACATCGTGGGGCGGGCCTTGTTCGGCAGTGCCCTGGCGGGGGAGGCCGGGCGGACGGGGCGTTCCTTGGAAGCCCTCCAGCGTGGTGCCGTCGCGGGGACGTTCCTGCCCGGGGCGACCGCCAAGCGCGGGGTGTACCAGCGGGTGCCTGGGCTGGGTGGTGCGCTCGGGCAGCTCGACGGGTTGGTGCAGCGGGTCATCAAGGGGTCGTCCGGTGGGGAGCTTCTGCAGTTGCTCAAGGAGCGCGGTGAGTTCTCCGACGCCGAGCTTCATGACGAGGTCCTGACGCTGTTGCTGGCCGGGCATGAGACCACGGCCGCCTCGCTCGCATGGACGTTCGTTCTTCTGTCTCGGTATCCGGCGGCGCGTGAGCGGCTGGAGCGGGAGGTGGACGAGGTGCTCGGGGGTAGGGAGCCGCGGGCCGAGGATGTCGAGCGGCTGCCCTGGACGAAGGCCGTACTCGAAGAGGCGATGCGGATCTACCCGCCGGCCTGGACGATCGAGCGCGACGCCCTCGATGACGATGAGGTCGCCGGTGTTCGGATTCCGGCGGGGTCGACCATCGCTGTGCCGCCTTATCTGCTGCACAGGAATGTGGAGATCTGGCCCAATCCTGAGGGGTTTCAGCCTGAGCGGTTCATGGGGGAGACAGAGCGTTCCCGGTACGCGTATCTGCCGTTCGGGGGAGGACGTCGCATCTGTGTAGGGGCCGGGTTCGCGATGCTGGAGGCCGTGCTGGTGCTCGCGACCGTCAGCCGTACGCATCGGCTCGATCTGGCGCCCGGCATCAAGGTCCCGATGCGGGCGGAGATCACGCTGCGGCCGGCCGGTCCCGTGCCCATGCGGGTGACGCGGCGGCCGTGACCCGCCTGGCCTGCCGAAACTGACCTCGGGCATGTGACAGTGCGTCCTGAACGGGCACACGGAGGTCATGAACATCACAGGCATCATCAGCGCGATCGTCATCGGCGCGATCATCGGTGCGCTGGGACGGCTGCTGCTGCCGGGCCGCCAGCCCATCGGCGTCATCCTGACCGTGCTCGTCGGCATCGCCGCGGCGCTCGTCGGGACGGCGATCGCGCAGTCGGTCGGTGTGAACACGACGTCCGGGATCGACTGGATCGAGCTGGTGTTCCAGGTCGGCCTGGCCGTGCTCGGTGTCGCGATCGTCGCCGCGCTGAGAGGGCGCGGCAGGAACCGTCGCGTCCAACGCTGACCGCGCGGGCGGTCAGGCGCGGTCTTCCGGCGTCCGGGATCTCGGCTGGGGGAGGCGGAACAGGTCGCCCAGCCTGGACAGGGCGTCCCCGTCGCCGGACGCGGTGGCCCTTCCGCCGCCGATCAGCTCGGCGAGCGTCGACCGTCCGGCGGCCAGGGTGAGGAACGCCTCCTCGGGCATCGTGATGACGGCGTCCGGGGGGCGTGCCGGGCCGTGCGACATCTCGATCGTGCCGTCGTCCACGCGGGCCTGGAGCGTCTCGTCTCCGATGCGGAACTCGTAGACGGCGCGCAGCCCGGCCGCCGCCCGGGGTTCGAAGCACGACTTGAGCCCCAGAACCGCCCAGTTCGGGTGGAAGGTCTCGCCCTCGCGGCGCTCACCTAGCGCCCATTTCATCCCCCATCGGGCGAGCTCCAGAATCGCCGGGCCCAGTTCCTCGCCCGCCTCCGTCAGGGCGTAGGCGGGGGTCCGGGCGGGCGCCGGCAACGTGATCTTGCGGGCGAGGCCCTCGCGCTCCAGATGCTTGAGCCGCGCGGAGAGCAGGCCCGTGCCGAGGCCCCGCAGGCCGGCCTGCAGGTCGCCGAACCGCTTGGGGCCGGTCAGCAGCTCGCGGATCAGCAGCAGGGTCCAGCGCTCGCCGACGAGGTCGAGGGTGCGCGCGGTCGCGCAGTACTGGTTGTACGTCCGCTGTTCCACCGCATCACTCTAGGGCTCGGCGACGCCCATGAGCAGCCGGGCGACCGCCTCCGGGTGGGTGACCATCAGGTCGTGCGGGCCGTCCACCCCCAGCGTCCGGTAGCCGAGTGCCTTGCCGAACCGGTCGAACGGGTACGTCTGCGGACGGCAGTAGACGGCCGTTCCCGGAATCCGGTCGGCGGCCCCGGTGAGGCGCGTGGTGTCGGTGAAGGTGCGCAGCGGCTGCGGCCGGAGGCGCGGGGCGAGCCGTGCCGCCTCGGCGGGATCGGTGATGCCGAACGCGTCCGGGGGCGGTGCCGGGACGTACGTGCCGTCCGACCAGGACCGGACCACCTCGACGAAGAAGTCGGGCGCCAGCGAGAACAGGCTGGAGCCGTCCGGCCCGGCCCATCCGTCCACCAGCACGATATGGGCCACCCTGTCGGGATGCGCGTCGGCCGCTTCTCGCACGACGAGCCCCGCGTAGCTGTGCCCTACCAGCACGACCTCGTCTGACGCGATGTCCAGGGCGGTGATGACGTCGTCCACGTGTTCGCGTAGGCCGACGTCACCTTCCCGCAGATTCGGGACGATGGTTCGCGCACCGGCCCGATGAAGAAACGGCGTTACCTTGTCCCATGCCCAGGGGCCGTGCCAGGCGCCATGGACGAGCACGAACGTGGTCATGCGGAGCGCTCCCGTTGCAGAAGGGGTAGGACGAGGTCGGCGAAGGCGTCTAGGTCGGCATCGTGATCGTGGGTCGCGAGCCGGATCACCACGTGCCTCGCACCAGCCTCGATGTAGGAGTTCAGCCACTCCGCGGCCTCGCGTGCAGTGCCGGCGAACATGGCCTGGATCGACCGGATGAACTCCAGTGGGGCGTCGTAGTAGCGCTCCACACTCGTTCGCAGACGTTGCTGGGCTCGCTCGGTGTCCTCGTCCAGGCAGACGGTCGCGTACAGGGCGGGCGTGACGGATTGCCCGGCCGCCTTCTGGACGACGTCTCGTTCCTGTGCGTAGATCCCTACCGTGGGCGGGTAAGGCAGCCAGCCGTCGGCGAGGCGAGCCACCCTTTCCAGGGCCGGTCCACCGCCCGCGAGCCAGATCGGTGGTCCTCCGGGCCGGGACGGTGGGGGAGCGAGCGTCACGTCCTCGAAGGTGAAGTGCCGCCCCCGGTGCGAGACCGCGCCCGTGCCCGACCACAGTTTCCGCATGACCTCGACCGACTCCTCAAGGCGGCTGACGCGGCGCCTGTAGGGCGCGCCGATCGCGTCGAACTGGGCTTCGGTCCGCGGGTTCGGGAATCCGGCGCCCATGCCGGCGATCAGCCGTCCGTCCGAGAGCCGGTCGAGGGTGGCGAGCTGGTGGGCCAGCAGGATCGGGTGCCGCAGCGCGGGCAGCAGCACCGCCGTGCCGAGCGCGAGCCGTTCGGTGGCGTGCGCCGCGGCGGCCAGGAGGAGCAGCGGGTCGGCGCGCGGCCTGGTCACCGGGCTGTCACCCGCCCACACCGAGTCGAAGCCGAGCGCCTCGGCCCGCCGCGCCTGCTCGACCAGCCGGCCCGGATCATGCCGGTCCAGCATGGCCTGTTCCCGCGTCGGCAGCAGATAGCCGACCCGCGTCTCCCTCATGGCCCCTCCTCGTCGGTGAGCCCGACTCTAGAGGAGTGCTTCCTATTTTTGAAGTAGATAGTTCAAATTCGAGAAGTTCAGTCAGTGCGTGGTGAGGACGGCGGGTCCCGAAGAGGAGTTGGCGGCAGCCCGCAGTCCGCATGTGGCCGTACGGAGGTGCCGCCGGCTCTCCTTCCATATCTCGCCAAACGGGGGTCCTGGACGTTGAAACTTTGCTCTCATAGAGCGATCAATCGATCGCCGAGAGTCATGTTCGGCCAGGGGAGGCCAGCTGATGGGGGACTCGGAGGTCACGGGACGCCAGGGGGGCGAACCCGGACCATATGCGTCCATAGCGGGATATGAGCGGTTCCAACTGCTCAGGGGGAGGGTCCGGCGGGCCGCGCTGGTCGTCGGCATGGTGTTCTTGGGGTGGTACTTCCTCTATGTCGGCCTGTCCGCGTTCGCCCGGGACTTCATGGCGCGGACGGTCGTGGGGCACGTCAACGTCGCGCTGTTGCTCGGCGTCCTGCAGGTGGTGTCGACGTTCACGCTGGCCTGGGCGTACGTGGCGTACGCGCGACGGCGGCTGGACCCGCTGGCCGGTGAGCTGCGGTGATCGAACACCACGGGGTGGCGCTGACGGTCTTCGTCGCGCTCATCGTGCTCACCCTGGGCATCACGGTCTGGGCGCAGGCCAACACCCGCGGCGCCGACGACTTCTACGCCGGCGGGCGGGCGTTCTCCGGCCCGCAGAACGGGATGGCGCTGGCGGGCGACTACATGTCGGCGGCGTCGTTCCTCGGCATCGCCGGGATCATCGCGCTGTCCGGATACGACGGGTTCCTGTACTCGATCGGCTTCCTGGTGGCGTGGCTGCTCGCGCTGCTGCTGGTCGAGATGATGCGCAACGCGGGCCGGTTCACGATGGCGGACGTGCTGTCGGTGCGCGTCCGGCGGCAGGCCCCGGTCCGCCGCGCGGCCGTCGTCTCGACCGTGACCGTCTCGGTGTTCTACCTGCTCGCGCAGATGGTCGGGGCCGGCGCGCTGGTGTCGCTGCTGCTCGGCATCCACAGCGGGGAACGGTTCCTCATGATGTCCGCGGGCACCGCCAGGACGGTGACGATCGTGGTGGTCGGCGCGCTCATGATCTGCTACGTGGCGTTCGGCGGGATGAAGGCCACCACCTGGCTGCAGATCATCAAGACGGCCCTGCTGCTCGCCGGTTCGGTCGTGCTGACGGTGCTGGTGCTCGGCAGGTTCGGGTTCGACGTCAGCGCCATGCTCGGCTCCGCCGCGGGGTCGAGCGGCCAGGGCGAGGCGTTCCTGCGGCCGGGCCTGCGGTACGGGCAGGACGTCCCCGGCGACGCCTACCGGACGATCGTCAACAAGCTCGACTTCATCAGCCTCGCCGCCGCGCTGGTGCTCGGCACGGTCGGGCTGCCCCACATCGTGAACCGCTTCTTCGCCGTCCCCGACGGGCGCGCCGCCCGCACGTCGGTGTCGTGGGCGATCGGGCTCGTCGGCGCCTTCTACCTGATGACGCTGGCGCTCGGCTTCGGCGCGGCGGCCCTGGTCGGCCGGGAGGCGATCGTCGCGCAGGACCCGTCCGGCAACACCGCGGTGCCGCAGCTCGCGCAGGCGGCCGGCGAGCACGTCGGCGGGCATCTCGGCGGTGACCTCATGGTGGCGTTCATCGGCGCGGTGGCGTTCGCGACGATCCTCGCCGTCGTGTCCGGGCTGGTGCTGGCCTCGTCCACGTCGCTGGCGCACGACTACTTCGGCCAGGTGCTGATGCTCGGCCGCCCGCGCGAGTCGCAGGAGGTGGCGGTGGCCCGGTTCGCGGCGTTCCTCGTCGGCGCGCTGGCCATCGCCCTCGCGGTCGTGTGCCGGAACCTGAACGTGGCGTTCCTGGTGGCGCTGGCGTTCGCGATGGCCGCCGCGGCCAACCTCCCGGCGATCGTGCTGTCGCTGTTCTGGCGGCGGTTCACCTCGACCGGGGTCGTCGCCGGAATCTACGGCGGGCTGGTCAGCTCCCTGGTACTGGTGTTCTTCTCGCCGGTCGTGTCCGGGAAGGTCGATCCGGTGACGGGCGAGAGCCTGTCGCTGTTCCCGGCCGGCGTCGACTTCCAGTTCTTCCCGCTGGAGAACCCCGGCATCGTCTCGATCCCGGCCGGGTTCGCCTGCGCGGTCGCCGGAACGCTCCTCGGCCGGGAACGGCCCGACGAGGAGCGCTACGACGACCTGTCGGTGCGGGCCCTGACGGGGGCGGGCTCCCACTGACGCGGTGACGGCCCGGTGACGGTCCGGTACGGGTGCGCCGCCCCGCCCGGACGGCGGCGTGCCGGTGCGGGGGCGGGTGCCGCGGGGCGGCTAGCATTGCGTGCCAACGCCGGTTACCAGCGGGTATGGCGGCGGTCACGCGGGGGGAGGCCGGCGGCACGGCGCGCGGGTCGCGGACGCGGGACGCACTCTGTCCCGGACGTGCCCTGATGCGCCGAGTGCCCGGGCGACGGCCGGTTCGCGTGGCAGAATGTCAACCCGTCGTGGAGCGGCGGTCTGCCGGGGAGGGAGGTGCGGCGGCGTGTCCGTGACGGGTCGACGCCGTCCAGCGCCAGCCCGGCCGGCGACCCGACCGGCCAGCCGGCTCGGCGCCCGGACGACCGCGGTCCTCACCGTCCTCACGCTCGGCGCGGCCGTGGTCGTGCCCGCGCGGGCGATGGCGGGACGGGCGGCGGAACCGGGGCCGCGCGGCGCGGCCGCCGGGATGCTCGTTAACGCGCCGACCGACCAGATCCGCGACCGCGAATGGCATCTGGCGGCGCTGCGCACCCAGAAGGCGTGGCGGTACTCCAAGGGACGCGGCGTCACGGTCGCGGTCCTCGACACCGGCGTCGACAAGAACCATCCCGACCTCACCGGGCAGGTCATCAACGGGCCCGACCTCACCGGCGGGGTGCGCGCCCCCGGCAGCCGCTACTGGGGGCTGCACGGGACGTCGATGGCGAGCATCATCGCCGGCCACGGCCACGGCCCGGGGCTGGCGCAGGGGATGATGGGCGTCGCACCGCAGAGCACCGTCCTGTCCATCCGCGTCACGCTGGAGAACGACGACCCGCTGCGGCGCGACAACGGGCAGCCGAACGAGACCCGTGAGCGCGACGCCGTCGCCGAGGGCATCCGCTACGCCGTCGACCACGGCGCCGGGATCATCAACATGTCCCTCGGCGGCGGGCGGCAGTTCTACAACGGCACCAAGTCCCAGGAGAACGCGATCAAGTACGCCCTCGGCAAGGGCGTCGTGCTGATCGCCTCCGCGGGCAACGACGGCTCGGGCGCCAACCGCAAGAACTTCCCCGCCGCCTACCCCGGGGTGATCGCCGTCGGCGCGCTCGACCGCAGGCTGCGGCTCTGGCGGGACAGCAACCGGCGCTCCCACGCCTCCGTGTGCGCGCCCGGCGTGGACATCGTCAGCGCCGACGCCAGCAACGGCTACGTCGTCGGGACGGGCACCAGCGCCTCGTCGGCCATGGTCGCCGGCGTCGCCGCCCTCGTCCGGTCCCGGTACCCGAGGCTGACCCCCGACGAGGTCCGGCAGGCGCTGGTCCAGGGGTCGCCCGCCCGGCCCGGGCAGCCGACCGGTTCGGCCGCCTGCCCCGGCACGGTCGACGCGCTGCGGACGCTCTACGCCGCGCACGCGATCAACAAGACCTCCAGCGGGCCGGTGCAGACGCCGCCGCCCTCGCCGGCGTCCGAGCCAGTGGCGGACAACCCCGTCGAGGACACCGGCGTCCTGCTCCCGCTGGTGCTGGGCGGCGGCGGAGTGCTGGTCGTCGTCGGGCTCGTGCTCGGCTGGCGCCAGCGGCGCCGCCCGGAGGACGACGCCGCCGAGACGGACGCCGTGCCCGACTACGGGCTTCCGGCCGCCGCCGCGGCCGCGCCGCGGGCGCCCGCCCCCGCGGCCGCGTCCACCGTGCCCGGTTCGGCCGCCGCGGCCGGGGTCGCGCCGGTCAACGCGCCGCTCTGGCAGAGCACCGACGTGTACCAGGGGCCGCCCGCGCCGGCCGTCCCGCCCCCGCATGACGAGTCTCCGGCGTGGGGGACGTCCTTGGACGATTCCTCAGGCGAGCCTGGGATGTGGGATCGCACGTCCCAGGACGACGTGCCGGGCGAGCCATGGGGTGGAAGCCAGTCGCCATTGGACACCGCGCCCATGGATCCCTCCTGGGGGACCCCCACGGCCGCGGGAGGCTGGTTCGACCGCGCGGAATCGCCGCGGCCCGAGCCGCCCCCGGCCCAACCGGAGCAGCCGCCCACCATGCCGCACAGGCTGCGCCCGTTCGATCCGGGCGAGTTCGCGGCGAACGGCCGGAACGGGCAGGGCGGCCCCAGCAACGGGCACAAGCCGCCGAACGGGCATGACGCCGGGAACGGCCACCGGCACGGCGGTGTGAACGGAGGCGACGGCGCGAGCCTCAACGGTTCCGGGAACGACGCCGGGCAGGCCGAGGAGGACGCGCCGGGCCTCGACGACGACGAGTGGGAGGCGTTCCGGCGCAGTACCCTCGACGGCCCGGAGGCCCCGCCCCTGCCCC
>NZ_SMLC01000242.1 GCF_004349245.1 Actinomadura sp. 6K520
GGAGCGTGCGGGCGGGCCGGGTCAGCGCGGGAGCTTGACCACCGTCACGAAGAAGTCGTCGATCCGGCGGACCACGGAGATGAACTGGTCGAAGTCGACCGGCTTGGTGACGTAGGCGTTGGCGTGCAGGTTGTAGCTGCGCAGGATGTCCTCGTCGGCCTCCGACGTGGTGAGCACGACGACGGGGATGCGGCGCAGGCTCTCGTCGCGCTTGATCTCCTCCAGCACCTCCCGGCCGTCCCTGCGCGGCAGGTTGAGGTCGAGCAGGATCAGGTCGGGGCGCGGGGCGTCCGGGTACTCGCCCTCCCGGCGCAGGAAGGCCATGGCCTGCTCGCCGTCGTTGACGACGTGCAGCGAGTTGTTGACCTTGTTGTGCTCGAACGCCTCGACGGTGAGCAGGACGTCACCGGGGTCGTCCTCCACGAGCAGCACCTCGATGGGGCGCGGGTCGTCTTCCATGTATCCGTCCTCGCTCTTCGTCAGTTGTGATCGGCGGCGTTGTGATCGGCGGCGCCGCTGTCGGCAGCGTAGCCGTCGGCCGTGTCGTGGTCGGCCGCCTTGTGGTCGGCCGCCTTCTGGTCGGCTGCCTTGTGGTCGGCGCCGCCGGCGGCCACGGCCACCGGAACGCGGTCGGCCGGCAGCGTCCAGCGGAACACGGTGCCGGGGTCGTCGCCGTTGCCGTCGGGGTCGAGCCAGATACGGCCCCCGTGGTATTCGGTGATCTTCTTGCAGAGGGCCAGGCCGATGCCCGTGCCCGCGTACTCGTCGCGGGGGTGCAGCCGCTGGAAGATCAGGAAGATCCGGTCGGCGTAGCGGGGCTCGATGCCGATGCCGTTGTCGGAGCAGCGGAACTCCCACTCGTCCCCGGTGCGGTGGGCGTCGATGACGACGCGGGGCGGCACGCCCTCGCGGCGGAACTTGATCGCGTTGCCGACGAGGTTCTGGAAGAGCTGGGTGAGCTGGGTCCGGTCGCCGGACACCTCCGGCAGGTCGCCGACCTCGATCTCGGCGCCGGTCTCCTCCCGCAGCGTCGCCACGTTGTCCAGCGCTTGCCGGGCGACGTCATTGAGGTCGACCGACTCCTCCGGGCGCGAGATGCGGCCCACCCGGGAGAAGCTCAGCAGGTCGTTGATGAGCGACTGCATGCGCTTCGCCCCGTCCACGGCGAACGCGATGTACTGCTGCCCACGCTCGTCCAGCTTGTCCCCGTACCGGCGCTCGATCATCTGGCAGAAGCTCGCCACCTTGCGCAGCGGCTCCTGCAGGTCGTGGCTGGCGACGTAGGCGAACTGCTCCAGCTCGGCGTTGGAGCGGCGCAGGTCCTCGGTCTGCTCGTCGAGCTGCCGGGTCTTGTCGACGCTGGCCCGCCACTCGTCGATGATCCGGGTGCGCATCGCGTCGATGATCGCCGCGAGTTCGTTGATCTCCGCCGGGCCGGGCACGTCCAGCGGATGCGCGAAGTCGCCCTGGGACACCGCGCGGACCCGTCCGGTCAGCGACGACACGGGGGTCAGCACGGTCCGGCGGATCAGCACCGCGAGGGCGAGTGCGGCGACGACGACCAGGGCGAGCGCGGCGGCCGTCGACCACATCGCCGTGGTCGCGCGGGACCGCAGCCTGTCGGCGGCCCGGTCGTGCAGCCGGGTGAGGCCGGCCTGCAGCGGTGTCAGGTCCCCGCGCGCCTGGTTGAGCAGCCGCCGCGCCTCCCGGCTCTCCGCGCGGCCGACGCCCTGCCCGCCGGGACCGGCGGCGATCCGCTCGGCGTATCCGGTCCGCCATGCCGCCGCGTCGGTGCGCGCCTTGTCCAGCAGGCGGTAGACGTCGCCGTTGCCCGGCACCCCGGCCAGCAGGTCGCGCATCGTGGTGGCGGCCTCCTCCTCCCGCTCGACCGCCGCCCGGTAGTCGGCGAGATGGGCCGCCCCGCCGTCCTGGGCGTAGTCGCGGATCGCCGAGTCCTGCGTGGTGAGCGCGGAGGAGAGCCGGAACTGCTGCAGCGCCGCCGGGTCGACCTGCTCGACGAGCACGTCGCGTGCCCGGTGGTTCTCGTACAGCGCCAGCCCGGTCTGCACGAACGCGGCGAGCAGGAGCATGCCGAGGACGAACGAGCCCAGCCGGTAGATCTGGACGAGCCGCAGGCGGCCCATCCCGTGCCCCTGGGGGACGTCCGCGGCCGGCAGCACGATCGCCGGTCCGGAGATCCTCGGTCTGCGTTTCCGCTCCGCGTCCGGCGGCGCGTGGTGCTCGGGCGGTTCCGTGGTCATCAGGCGTCCCCCCGGCTCAGCAGCAGGACGGCCAGGTCGTCGGCCAGGACGTCGCCGTTCAGCCGCTCGGCCTCCGCGATGAGCCCGTCGACGAGCAGCTCGCCGCGCCGGCCGTCCGCGTAGGCGATCTTCGCCAGCTCCAGCAGCCCGGCGAGGTCGAGGTACTCGTCGCCGGCGGTCCCCTCGATCAGCCCGTCGGTGTAGAGCAGCAGCCCCCACGAGTCGCCGAGTTCGAGCTGGAGGGCCGGCCAGTCCGCGCCGGGGAACAGCCCGAGCGCGGGGCCGTGCGGCTCCTCGGGGACGGGCTCGACCCCGCCCGGCCCGAAGAACAGCGGGCGCGGATGCCCGGCGCGGTGCAGCCGGGCGCTGCGCCGGTCCGGCGCGATCGTCAGCGTGCACACCGTGGTGAAGATCTCATCGCTCCAGCGTTCGTGTTGCAGGACGGCGTCGAGCGTGTCGAGCAGCCGCGGCCCGGTCTCCCCGGCGAGGACGAGGGTGCGCCACGCCATGCGGAGCCGGACCCCGAGGGACGCCTCGTCCGCGCCGTGCCCGCTGACGTCGCCGATCACGACGTGGACGGCGCCGTCCCCGGTCTCCACGGTGTCGTGGAAGTCGCCGCCGAGCAGCGCGCGGTCGCGGCCCGGCCGGTACCGGGTGTGGTGCCGCAGCGTCGTGTCCTTCAGGATCGGGACGGGCAGCAGGCCGCGTTCCAGCCGGGCGTTCTCCCGGCTGAGCGCCCGCGCCTCCACCAGTTGCCGCTCGGACTCGTCGGCGCGCTTGCGCTCGATGGCGTAACTGATCGCCCGGGTGAGCAGCGCACCGTCCACGTCCTGTTTGACCAGGTAGTCCTGCGCGCCGGCGGCGACGGCCTCCACCCCGACGTGGGCGTCGGCGAGGCCGGTCAGCACGAGGACGGCGATGGACGGCGCGTGCGAGTGCATCCGGCGCAGCGCGTCGAGGCCGGTGGCGTCCGGCAGCGACAGGTCGACGATGACGCACTGGACGTCGGGCCGGAGTGCGTCGATGGCCTCGGCGAGCGTGGCCGCGACGGTGATCCGCACGCCGGGCTGCGCCTCGCTCAGCAGCTCCTCGAACAGGAACGCGTCGCCGGGATCGTCCTCGACGAGCAGCAGGTGGGGGGAACCGGCCACGCCTAGAAGCCGTTCCGCACCGCGACTGTGCATCGCGGTCATCGATCAGCTCCTTCACCCGGGCACGGCGACCGGACATCAGGGAGGGGTAGTCGCTTGCCGTCGAGCAAATATTAGAGGTACTCGGACGACCTGATGCACCTCATCGGCGGACGTAGCACCCGAACATACCGTTCGCGGCCTCAACGGTCCTTGTGCCGTGCGTAGTACCGGGCGACCCGCGCGCGGTTCCCGCAGCGTGCCGCGGAGCACCAGCGGCGGCGAGGGTGCGCGGGCAGGAAGAGCATCGTGCAGTCGTCGGCCGCACAGTCCCGGACCTCGCCGATCGCGGGGTCGGCGAGGAACGCGGCGGCGTCCTCGGCGAGGTGCGCGGCGAGGCGCGCACCGTACCCGCCGCCGCGCCGGACGGTCGCGGTGACGGCCGTCCCGTCCCAGGCCAGCCGCTTGATGCCCGGCGCCCGCCACTGGGCGTCGTTGAGGCCGTCGAGGGCTTCGTCGGGTGGCCGCTCCCCCCTGCGCGCCCGGTCGACCGCGACGGCGACATGGCCGCGGACGGCGTGGACCGCCGCGAGGTCCCCCTCGGTGAGGGGCCCGGGCTCCGGCGGCGGCACCCGGTCCCCCTGGAGGGCCAGCCAGCCGGCGAGACCGTCCGGTGCGGAGATCAGGTCGCCCGCGGCCGAACGGGTGTTGACCAGGTCCAGCGCGAGCGGCTCACCGGTCAGCGGCACGAGATCGCTCATGGCCCCTAATGATACATGGCCGTATTGACGCATTAGCCGATGGCAGGCTATGACTAATGCATCTTCTGTCTGAGGAGGCATGTGATGTCCCTTGCCCTGCCCGCCCGCACCGCGCACCGGCACGTCCAGGTGGCCGGAGTCCGCGTCTTCTACCGGGAGTCGCTGCCCGAGACCCCCGACGCCCCGGTGATGCTCCTGCTGCACGGCTTCCCGTCCGCGTCGCACCAGTACCGGCGCCTGATCGACGTGCTGGGGAGCCGCTACCGGCTGATCGCCCCCGACTACCCCGGGTTCGGGCACAGCGACGTCCCCGAACCCGCGTCCACCGGCGGGACGTTCGACTACACCTTCGACGGGCTCGCCGACGTCATGGAGGGGTTCGTCCGGCGGCTCGGGCTCGACCGGTTCGTCATGTACGTCTTCGACTTCGGCGCGCCGGTCGGGTTCCGGCTGGCCCTGCGGCACCCGGAATGGATCGCGGGGCTGGTCGTCCAGAACGGCAACGCCTACGAGGAGGGGCTCTCACCGGAAGCGCGTGAGTTCATCTCCCTGCGCCCGCACAAGGAGGGCGCGGAGAAGACGGTCCGTGACCTGCTGACGCTGCCCGCGACGCGGGCCCAGTACGAGGGCGGGACCCGCGACCCCGAACTGATCGCCCCCGACGGCTGGACGCTCGACCAGCACTTCCTGGACCTGCCCGGCCGGACGCGGCCCCAGATCGACCTCGCCTTCGACTACATCTCGAACGTCGAGCGGTACCCGGAATGGCAGGAGTGGCTGCGCGAGTACACCCCGCCGGCCCTCATCGTCTGGGGCCGCGACGACATGTTCTTCCCCGAACCCGGCGCGCACGCCTACCTGCGCGACCTCCCGGACGCCGACCTGCACGTCATCGACACCGGCCATTTCGCCCTGGAGGACAGGCTTCGCGAGATCGCCCCGCTCATCGCCGACTTCCTCAACGGTGTCGCCGCCGGCCGATGAGTAACGATGGCCTTCCCCGTGCCACTACCTGGTGACGTGAACAGCCGGACGGACGGAGGCGCAGGCGGTGGCAGACCAGGCCCTTGAGGGACGAGGGGATGCGCGTGACCCCCGATGAAGAACGCTTCACCGCGATCTACGACGGATGCCGTCAGCACGTGTGGGCGTACGCCGTCAGCCGCGCTGGGCGCCAGGTCGCGGACGAGGTGGTGAGCGAGACCTTCGCGGTCGCGTGGCGGCGCCTCGCCGACGTCCCCGACCCGGCGCTGCCGTGGCTGCTCGGCGTCGCGCGCAACGTCCTGCGCGACCACCACCGCGCGGACGTGCGGCGCGAGTCGTTCGCCTTCGAGGTCGGGCGGTGGACGGCGCGCCCGGCGGGTGACATCGCCGAGGACGTCGCGGAATGGCTCGCGGTCCTGCGCGCGATGGCGACCCTGCCGGAGGGCGACAGGGAGATCCTGATCCTGGTCGCCTGGCACGGGCTGACACCCCGCGATGCCGCCAAGGTCGTCGGATGCTCGCCCGCCGCGCTGCGGGTCCGGCTGCACCGGGCGCGGCGGCGGCTCCTCCGTGCGGCGGACGCCGCCCCGAAGGAGACGGGACGGGGAGTCCGGCCGTCCGGGACACGTCCGCAGGTGGGAATCATCGGTGAGGAGATGTCATGAACGACGTGCTGCGGACCCTGAGCGAGGCGCGCCCCCCCGAACTGAATCCGGATGCGCCGGTCGACGAGGGCGTCCGGCGGACGGAACTGGCGCGTGCCATGGCCGCCGCCCCCGACGCGGCGGCCCGCGGGAAGGGGCCGCGCCGGCGCGTCCGCCCGGTGTGGGGCCTCGGCCTCGCCGGGGCGGCGGCGGCCGGTGCGCTGGTCGCCGCGATGGTGCTCCCGGCCGGGCCGGAGCCGGACCGCGCGGGCGGCCGGCAGGTGGTCGACGCGAAGACCGTCCTGCTCGCCGCCGCCGAGAAGGCGGACGGGCAGCCCGACGACGTCCGCGCGTACTGGCACCAGGTTCTGGTCGCGTCCCACACCTACACGACGGGGAAGGCCGGGGCCCGCTACGCCGTCGTGATCAGGAACCGGCAGGAGAACTGGATGCTCAGCAAGCCGGGCGGCAAGGCTTGGAGCCGTCACCGGTACCTGGGCGCCAAGCCCGCGACGTCGGCGGACGCCGAGGTGTGGCGGCGCGCGGGCTCGCCCGGCGGCTTCGAGGTCGAGATACCGATCTCGCCGGGCGCCGTGAAAACCAAGCCGCGCACCGTGTTCAAGGCCGAGCCCGGTCCCGCGCGGACCGCGGGTTCACCACTGGTGGACGGGGACAAGGTTCTGTGGCTCGGCCGAAACGCGACCATGCAGGACCTGCGATCGCTGCCGTCCGACCCGGAACGGCTCAGGGCCGAGCTGATGCGTCTGTACGACGGGCAGGGGACCGAGGGTGGTGGATCGGCACGGGCCGGGGAGTGGCTCTACAGCGTGGCCGTCGGGCTGGTGATGGACGGGCCGGTGCGGCCGGAGGTCCGGGCCGCCGCCTTCCGGATGCTGGCCGGGCTCCCGTCGGTGAAGTCCCTCGGCAAGGTGCGGGATCCGCGGGGCAGGACCGGAGATGCCATCGCGGTGGACCGCAGGACGCCCGGCGGCGTGGTCCGGAACCGGATGATCATTGATACGGCCACCGGGACCGCGTTGGCGAACGAGAACATCATGCTGAAGCCGGCGGGAGGGGCAGAGACACCGGCCGGGCGGACAATGGACTCGGTCGTCCTGGTCACCGCGGAATGGACGGACGCGGGCCCGAGATAACGGCCCGGAGGTAACGAACCCCGAGGTGACGGGTGGGAAGGGGCGGCGCCCACCGGGTGCCGTCCCTTTCGGGTGCCGCGGCATTGTTTTGCGGCCGGGTCGTGATCAGGCGCTTCTGGGGGTGTGCCGGGCGGCTTTCTGGGCCGCTCTCCGCTGGGCGGCGTTGGCTCTGGCGCGGTTCAGGCTTTCCCTGACCTTGGCGGCGCCGCGCGCCGCGGTAACGGTGTCCTTGGCGCGGCCGGCGTAAACCGCGAGGACCTCGGCGACGGGCGGCGGCTGCCATTCCTCCTTCTGGACGACGGGCAGGAGCGGGACGGCGGTGGCGGCGGAGTTTCCAGGCACGGGGACGAGCGCGAGATGCGATTGGCAGTGCGGGCACTGCGCCCCCGGATGGGTGTCTCTGCTCATACCACAAATCATTACCCAGGGGTCTGACAAAACAGCGCCGCATTCGCGGATCTTCCCGCCGGGAAAGGTTATGACCGCCCGGTGGCGCGCCGCAGCCACGACCGCCTGGGCGTGCCCGCGGCCGGGCGCCCGCCGCGGGCGCGCACCTCGGACCGCCGGGGCAAGGCACATCCGCCCAGGTCAACACCGGTCACCTGGAGCAGCGCCACGTCGGTCCGCTGCACGGACGTGAGCCGGACGTCCGCCGGGGGCCACGATGGTTCCATGACCCCCGGGATCGGCTCGGACAGCGAACGCACGGACGCCGTCCCCGTGAAGGCGGCGTCCGCCAGGTCCAGTTCCGCGTACCGCAGCCCGAACTCGGCGTCCCCGTAGACGGTCGCCCCGCGCACCGACACCTGCCGGGCGGCCGCGTGGACGTGCAGCCCGCCGTGCACGACGGCGTCCGCCAGCGAGATCCCGCCGAGCGCGACCAGCGGCCCGAGCCGCAGGCCCCGCCGGAACTTCGCCCGTTCGAACCGGGCCCGCCGCGCCACCCGCACGCGGCGGAACGAGGCGGCCCCGCCGAAGGACGCCGCCTGCATCGCCGCGTCCCGCCCGAACGCGGCGTGGTCGAAGGAGGCCGCGCCCACGAACACGGCGTGCCGGAACGAGGCGTCGACGTGCCAGCGCGCCCCGTCGAACGTCGCCTCCCCGGTGAAGACCGTCTCCTCGAACGAGCTGTGCCGGTGGAAACGCGCGCCCTGGAAGGAGACGTCCCGCCCGAAGCGCACGTCCCGGAACGAGGCGTTGCCGAAGAACCGCGCGTCATGGAACGACGCGACCCCGAGGAAGCAGGCGCCGTCGAACGAGCTGTCGCCCTCCACGCAGAAGCCGCGCAGCGGCGCGTCGGACGGCAGCACCGCCCCGTCGAACCGCGTACGCCCCAGGTGGGGCCGCCCGTCAGGCCCGGTGACGGCGTCCAGCACCGCCTCAAGCAGCCAAGAAGGCACGGTGACGCCACGCAGATCGACCTCGGTGCCGGGACGCAGCGCGTCCATGAACCGCTCGAACTCTCGTGGACTCAGATGGGCGGGGCACCCCCCGGCCGGCTCTGCGGCACGCCCCGTACATCCGGCGACGGCCGTACAACGCGGCCAGAACAACGAGGCGGGGGACGGTTCATGAAGGACCACGCCCCCCATGTACCCAAGCCCAACCCCGAAGTAAGACTC
>NZ_SMLC01000243.1 GCF_004349245.1 Actinomadura sp. 6K520
CGGCCCGTCACCAGAAGGAAGATCGTGGCTGGTCATCGTCACTCTGCTCAGTACCCGTTCTCGCCCTGTTCACATCAGTTAGGGAACTTCATCCCCTCGTGTCCCACCTGAGCCTGACACAGAGGGGGTCGCCGGACGTGGGCTCGGTGAAGCCCTGAGAGGGGCGCGCTCGCCGCATTAGGGTTCAGCAATGATCGAATCGATGGCGTTCGACGATGCCGTGGAGGTGGGGGTCGCCGCGTTCTGCGCGGGGGCGGAGCCGCCCGGGGACGATGAGGTGTGGAACCGGCTGACCGGGGCCGGTGTCGAGCCGTGGCTGGCCCAACGCTTGTTGATCTTCCTGCCGATGGCCTTCACCCGGCGGCTGCTGCCGGAGGTGTCCTTCTCGGACGCCGTGGTGGCCCCGGGCGGCCGGGTCGGCCTCCCGGACGAGCCGGTGTTCGTCGCCGCTCTGGCACGCGCCCAGCGGGCCGAGCGCGGTGAGATCGAGCGGGTCGCGTTGCGCAGCAGCGAGTTCAACGCGGTCAACAATGCGCTGCACGCCGGGTCGGCGATGTCGGACCTGGTCATCGGTGACACCGCTCTGGGTGCCGATCTGGGGCCGGTCCTACCGGGTGACGGCGGCGTGCCCTCGCCGCGTGCCGCGTTCGAGGGGCTCCTACGCGGACACCATGTCCCGCTCGGGGGCGAGACGAAGGTCGACGCGAAGCTGTTCGTGCATCCCGCTCCGGCCGGTGTGGTGATGGCCCAGGTCGACTTCGCGGTGTCGCATCCGGCGCTGGCCGCGTCGCGGCTGGTGGAGAGCTTCGCCGGGCACGGCGCCACCTGGCGCGAGGCGATCGGCGGGGCAGTGCACAAGTTCGAGCGTGGGGCCTTGCATCCGATCGTGGAGGGGCTGCTCCGTCCCGGGGCGGCCCCTGACCAGGTGGAGCGGGAGCGGTACGAGCACGCCGGCGGCGCGTTCGAGCTGATCCTGGGAGCTCAGCTCAACCTGTTCGCCGACCGGCCGGTGCCCTCGGCCGGGCCGCTGCTGGATCTGCTGCTGGACGCGCTGCGCTCCGAGCCGCTCACTCGCAAGGTGCATGGCCTGCGCCTGTTCCTCGCGCACCACGACGGCCGGTTGCAGACGAACGAGGTGCTTCTGGACGGCGAGCGGTGGCCAGGTGGGGAGGCGGTGGCCGCGGGCAGTCCGGCACCTCTGCCCGACGGGAGCGTCGCGGTGCGGATCTTCGGTCTTCTCGTGCCTGCCGAGGGCGCCTAGCCGCAGCGTCCGAGGGCTTTTGACAGGGGGGTGCGGCAGACTTGGGGTGATGGCTTGTTGGGGGGTGGGTCGTGCGGGGAGGTCAGTTGGCGGTCGAGGAGCTGGAGGCTTTGCGTGGGCCGCTGACCGGCTACTGCTACCGGCTTCTCGGGTCTGCGGCCGACACGGACGACGCGGTTCAGGAGACGCTGATCCGGGCGTCGTCCAGGCGGGATCAGTACGATCCGAGCAGGGCTCGGCTGAGCACGTGGGTCCATCGGATCGCGACCAATGTCTGCATCGACATGCTCCGGGCCGCGAAGCGGCGGGCCCTGGTGATGGACGTCGCGTCGGCGGGGCCGGAACTCGGTGCGCCGCTGCCTCCAGAGGTCTGGGTGGAGCCGATGCCCGACTCGCGGCTGCTGGACGGGCAGGACCCCGGTGAAGTGGTCCTGGGGCGGGAGTCGGTCCGGCTCGCGTTCATCGCGGCGCTCCAGCGTCTCGCTCCCCGGCAGCGGGCCGTCCTGGTGCTGCGGGACGTTCTCGTGTTCAGCGCCCGGGAGACCGCCGAGATCCTCGGCACCACGGTGCCCGCGGTGAACAGCGCGTTGCAGCGCGCGCGGGCCTCGCTGGACGCCGACCGGCCCGACCCGTCCGACGTCTACGACCCCGAAGACGCCGGGCAGCGTGATCTGCTGCGCCGCTACGTGGCCGCTTTCGAGTCACACGACGTCGCCGGGTTGACCGCGGTGCTGCGCGAGGACGCGGTGGCCTCCATGCCGCCGTTCCGGTGGCGGCTGGAAGGCGCGCGGAAGATCGCCACGCTCACCGGGGCCAGCGACTCCTGTGCGGGCGCGCGGCTGGCGCCATGCGGCATCAACGGTGCACCCGGGTTCGGGCAGTACCGCCCCGGGGACGACGGCGTCCTCCGCCCGTTCGCGCTCGTGGCGGTCGAGATACGGGACGGACGGATCGCCCGGATGGTGACGTTCCTCGGTACCCAGGACCGGTTCGCCGAGTTCGGCCTCCCCGAGGTATGGAGCATGTCAGCGTCCGAGCGATGAGTTCTCGCGGGCCGCGTCGTACAAGCCGGTGAAGACCCGACGACGCGGAAGGAAAGCCCGATGGAGACACACTCGTCCCACCTGACCAGCGAGACCCAGGCAGAGCGGGAACGGCTCGCCGGCATTCTCGGGGACCTCACACCGGAGCAGTGGGACACGCCGTCCCTGTGCGACGGGTGGCGGGTCCGCGAGGTGGTCGCCCACATGACGATGCCGTACCGGACCAAGTCGATCGGAGTGCTGGCAGGTCTGGTCCGGGCCGGTTTCTCGTTCAACCGTTACGCAGACCGGGACGCCCGGTCGACGACGCGGGCGATGAGCGACGCCGAACTGCTCGACCTTCTCCGGCGCAACGTCGACCACCCCTGGCAGCCGCCGGGCGGCGGGGAGGTCGGTGCCCTCAGCCACGACGTCATCCACGGCCTCGATTTCACCGAGCCGCTCGGCCTCCCCCCGGCACCGGCCGAGCGCCTCGCACTGGTCCTGGCGTCGACCAAGCCCCGGCAGCTGAAGTACTTCGGGGTCGACCTCGGCGGGCGGAAACTGGCCGCCACCGACTCCGACGTCTCCGTCGGGGACGGATCCACCGTCGTGGCGATGACCTCCAAGGACATCCTCCTCGTGGTCACCGGACGGCGCGCCCTCGACGAAGTGCCGCAAGCGAGCCGGTGACGGCTCAGCAGGACGGGCGGTCCGACCGGTGGACGCCGAAGACGCCGGCGCATTTCCGCCGTGTCGCGGGCGCACGGCGCTTCACTGGTTCCACGGTGGGTGCGCACCGAAGGGCCGGCCCTTGCCGTAGCTCAAGGACATGACGCCGCCTGACGACGACCTGTCGTCAGGCGGCGCCTTTTCGGCGTCCGTCCGTGCCCGGATCAGTGCACCCAGGTGCCGGAGGTGTAGCAGTGATCGCTGGCAAGAGGGTCGGTCGGGCAGTATGGCGCCTTCGTAGTGGGCTTACCCGTGCGGTCGACCCAGATGTAGTCGACATGCCCGTCGGGAGTGGCCGCCCGGGGGTAGGTTTCCGGCTCGCCGTCGTGGTCCTTCCAAGTCGGCATTGTCCCCTTGTCCTGGGCCACTAGATCCTGCATGCCCGTGAAGTATGCGGGAACCGCGTCACGGAGATCATCCGGCAGCAGATTGAAGTCGCCGGCGAGTACT
The DNA here is from genome assembly GCF_004349245.1 of Actinomadura sp. 6K520. Taxonomy (GTDB): domain Bacteria; phylum Actinomycetota; class Actinomycetes; order Streptosporangiales; family Streptosporangiaceae; genus Spirillospora. The sequence goes on from NZ_SMLC01000243.1 coordinate 3,466, forward strand.
CTCGCTTGTCCGGCCGCGTACGCCGTGGCCATCACGAGGTATTCAGCGGCTTGCGGTCTCGCCCACTCTTCCTCATTCTCCAGGTGGGTCGTGCAGACCGTCATGACCCCGATATAGGTCTGCAGTTTGAGGCAGAGCATGGTGCGGCACTCGTCTACTGTGCAGTCCAGGCCCTCATCTCGCGACGGGAGGTAGCGCGCGATGCCGTCCACTTTGACACCACCCGGATGCAGGATCGCACTACCGAACGGCTCGCCACCGCAATCATTGGTGTTCTTGGGCAGGCTGACGACCATCGTGCCCGGGCTGCCCGTCCTGGTGACCAGGTCCTCGAAATCCTGCCGGCAGACCTCGTTGAGCGAGATGAACCAGGGGTTGTCGGTGCCCTTGAAAAAGGCCACCAGGTTCTTTGCCCGGTTCTTGAGCACCGGATGTTCAACGCACGAGTCGTTTCCAGCGCAGATGTTGTAGTGCTGGATGGGGATCTCCAGGAGCGCAGCGGCACGACTGGACGCCGATGGCTGCGGTCGCTGTACGTTCGCGGGCGTGTACTCCAGGACCATCGGCTTCCCGTCGGCGGCCTCGATGACCCGCGTCGTGGGACCGGACGTGACCGGTGGTGCACTCTCGGCATACCCGGGAACGCCGGCAAGACCGAACGCCATGATCATGATGACGACGACGGCCAGCGTCGCCCTTGCTCTTCGCACTGGGAGCTCCCACCTGCTGAATCGGAATGCCCCCGATGGGCAGGCTCAGTGTGCGGATCCAACCGTGGGCCGTCACGTTACTGGCCGATCATGGTCATCGACGGGTTTTACAACCGCTCATCGACTGCAATTCGGCCAGCCATATGACGCTGCGGAGCCGCGCGACGACGAGGCGCGGAAATCCATTTGCGCCCGGCCCGCCCGTCGCGGTCGCTCAGCCGACCCGGAAGGTCTCGCCTGGAGCGGCGTAGACGGTGGGGCCGTCGAAGCGGGTCGAGGCAGCGGCCACCGCCTGCCGAGGAGTGAGGGAACGTCCGACGTGGGTGACGATCAACCGGCTCGCCTGGGCCGCGCGGGCGGTGTCACCGGCGTTCTCCGGTGTGTGGTGGACCTGCTCCCCCGTAGCCGGGATCTCGGCGCTGTCGGCCTCGCACAGCAGCACGTCGCACCCCTCGGCCAGACTGGTCAGCGCCGAGCAGGGGGCCGTGTCCCCGGAGTACACCAGTGACCCGCCCTCGGCATCGACGCGCAGTGCGAAGGCCGGCATGCCGTGCGATACCGCCCGGCTGGTCAGCGTGAGCGCGCCGATTCGGGCCGAATGCCCGTCCCGCAGTTCCTCGATGGCGAAGGCGGACTCGACCGGGCTGCGAACGGAGGTGTTGGTGAGGAAATGCGCCAGCCTGTCGGCCGTGCTCGGCGGGCCGTACAGAGGTATCGGGGCGGCGAGGCGGATGTCGGCGTAGAGCGCGCCGTAGTAGGCGGTGAGGAGGTCCGCGCTGTGGTCGGCGTGCAGGTGCGAGATCCAGATCGCATCGAGCTCGTCCAGCCGGACGTGCCGTTGCAGCTCGGCCAGCGTCCCGGTGCCCGCGTCCACCCACACCCTGGCGCCCGCGCCGGACACCAGGTAGCCGGAGCATGGGTTCCCCACGCTCGGGTACGGCGTCGCGGACCCCAAAACCGTCAGACTGAGATTCTCCCTCGCCATCCGCGAAGTCTAGAACGGCTGATCAACCCACTCGGCACGGCGCCGACCCGCCGGCGCCGCCGAGACGACTCGTGGCCGCAGGGGTGCGCCGTCGGCGAGACATGCCTTTGACTCGACGTTCGGCGCGTAGCCGCGCTGCAGACCTGCATCTTCGGAGTCATGATCGTATTCCGGGCGGGACGGGACCTTCTCAAGGTTGAACAAAGCGGGCATTTTGCAATCCACTGAGCATGATCGAAAGCCGCACCTGAGATCGACAAGGGCCATGTGGGCCGTTGTGATCTTTCGTCTTCGAGGAGACGACAACAGGCGCGGCCTGCCCCTAGGGTTGGGTGGTCCAGAAACTCGAACGGGTAGGTGATCGTGACTTCTATGCTGTTCCGGACCACGGACTATTCCGTTACCCATCTCGTCGAGGCCATCGATCGCGGAGATGTCGCACTCCCGGATATTCAGCGTCCGTTCGTGTGGAAGGCGACCAAGGTGCGATCGCTCTTCGATTCGATGTACAAGGGCTTCCCGGTAGGTTTCCTGCTGTTCTGGGAGACCGACGCGGAGCCGGGAGCAAGGCGGATCGGCAGCGGGGACGCCGTGCCGCGCAACCTGATCGTCGATGGGCAGCAGCGGCTCACTTCCCTGTACGCGGTCATGAAGGGCATCGAGGTCGTCCGCGAGAACTACGACAGGACCCGGATCCGCATCGCGTTCCGTCCGGCGGACGGGAGGTTCGAGGTCACCGACGCGGCAATCGAGAAGGACCCCGAGTTCATTCCTGACATCAGCGTCCTATGGGCAGGTCGTGGATTTCACGGTGTCGTCCGGGAGTTCATCGAGCGCCTGTCGTCGCGCCGGGAGGTCCCCCAAGAGGAGCAGGACCAGCTGACCGAGGCACTGGACCGCTGCCGCGACCTCAGCAACTACTCCTTCAAGGTGATGGAGTTGTCGCGGTCGATCGACGAGGAGCAGGTCGCCGAGATCTTCGTCCGGATCAACAGTGAGGGCGTGACGCTCAACCAGGCCGACTTCATCCTCACTCTGATGAGCGTCTTCTGGGAGAAGGGGCGCGTCGACTTGGAGGAGTTCTGCCGGAGTGCGAGGCAGCCGACCTTGGACGGCGAGACGGCCTTCAACTGGTACCTGCGGCCGCAGCCGGACCAGCTTCTCCGCGTCAGTGTCGCACTGGCCTTCCGGCGCGCGGTGCTCAAGCAGGTGTACCAGCTTCTCCGCGGCAAGGGCGGCCCCGGGCTGAGCCGGGACGAGCAGTTCGCGATTCTGGCCGAGGCGCAGTCCCATGTGCTCGACCTCGGCAATTGGCATGCCTTCCTGCAGTGCCTGGAGCGCGCGGGATTCCGCGGCGCCAAGATGGTGTCGAGCGACAACGCCGTGCTGTTCACGTACGCGATCTGGTTGTTCGGCCGCAGCCGTTTCGCGGTGCCGACGCGGCGGTTGGAGCCGGTGATCGCCCGCTGGTTCTTCATGGCGCACATGACCGCCCGCTACTCGGGCACCTTCGAAACCCGGGCGGAACGCGACTTCGCGATGTTCGGCGACCTTCCCGACGGGGACGCGGAAGCCTTCTGCGCCGCGCTCGACCGAGTCATCGACTCCACCCTCACCAACGACTTCTGGAACATCGGGCTGCCGAACGAACTGGCGACGTCGGCGTCGAAGTCACCGAGCCTGTCCGCCTATCTGGCCGCCCTCAACATCCACGACGCGCCGGTGCTACTTTCGCGAACGAGCGTGCGCACGGTTCTGGACCCCACAAAGACCAGCAAGAACGGCATCCGGCGGCACCACCTGTTCCCGCGTACGTATCTGCAGAACACCGCTCAGATCACGGGGACGCAGCTCAGCAACCGTATCGCGAACATGACCCTCGTCGATTGGAAGGGAGCCTCCGGTGAGGGCGACCCGGACCGTTTCTGGCCCGCGGAGGTCGAGGCTTCCGGTCTCACCGAGGACGAGCTGCTCCGCCAGCGGTATCTGCACGCCCTGCCGGACGGATGGCAGGGGATGGGATACCAGGACTTCCTTTCGGCGCGGCAGACCGGAATGGCCAAGGTGATCCGGGATGCGTTCACGCTTCTCTGCGACCCGGACTACTCCCCCGACTACCCGGCCCCCGACGGCCAGGTGAAGATCCCGTTCCGGCGGACCTTTCACGGGGTACAGGTCTCCGACCTTGTCGAGCGGGGCCTCCTGGAGGTCGGCGCAACGCTCGTCGATCGCCGTCTCGACGGTGAGAACGCGACAGCCCTGGTGACGTCCGAGGGGTTCATCGAGATCGAGGGCGAAATCTATGAGTCCCCGTCCGCCGCGGCAGCGGCCGTCGTGGGGGCGAAGGCGAACGGGTGGGACTTCTGGCACACCCCGGTCGACGACGTGCTGCGCCCCCTGTCCACCCTCAGGTCGGAGTACATGCGCCAGTCGGGGCAGGCTCAGTCCGCGGAGGAGTGAGCGGGGAGGTCACCGAGGCAGTCCAGAACGTAGGCGCACCAGGCGATGGCGACCCGGACGGCCAGGCGGCTGTCCCGGTCGTCGACGCCTGTCACTGCGGTGACGCCGCCGTGCCCGTCACCCGCCTTGTTTCGGAGCGCGTTGACCTTCAATGCGGCATCGCGAAGATTGTCCATCATCGCTCGGATGTCCGGGTGTTTGGTCGCCGACCAGGCGTCCACACCGCTCATCGCATCCGGGATCAGATCACGCATGCTCGGGTTACGGCGGACAGAACCCCCCGTGCGTGCAAGGACGATCTTTGCGGTCGACTCGATCAGCCGCTTGGCCGCGCCGATGTCCTGGCTGGGGTCGGCGTCGAAGTTGCGTTCCAGGCGGGTGAGTTCGGCGCGGATCGCGGACGCGTCCGTGAGCACCCGCCCGGCGGTGTCGGCCAGGGAGCGGATCGCGGCCATGGGGTCGCCCGCCTTGTCGACGTGGTATCCGTCGGCGGCGAGGCAGTCGCGCAGGCGGGCGAGTCTCCCCGGCTTGGCGTTCGGCGCGTTCTCGTAGATCTCGGCGAGCTTCGTCGCGGCGGCCAGCACCGAGTTCACCGTTGAGCGGTCGGTCAGGTCGAGCGCCTTCAATGTCCTGGCCAGCCGCTGCCTGACATTGGGGACGATCACCGCGCCCTGGTCGCGGACCGGCGGAAGCACCTCCAGCGTGATGCCGGCGTCGGCTAGCACGCGTTCGACGTCGGGTGTCGAGCGGGCGAGGTCCGTGATCGCACCGATCGACGCGTCGCTCAGCAGCCTTCCTTCGGACATCGTGGCCTTTCGTGGGTTAGGTGGGGAGGGTTGATAGGGCCTTGGCGTAGAGGTGGGTGGGGTTGTTCGGAAGCGGGGTGTAGTAGCCTGTCTCT
>NZ_SMLC01000244.1 GCF_004349245.1 Actinomadura sp. 6K520
TGATAGTTCTGCCTTCTCTTTTTTTTTTTTTTTTTTCACGACACGGCCACCACCGAAATCTACACGCGAAAGATCGTCGGCAGCGTCCGATGTGTATAAGAGACGGCCTGCCAGGAGATCCGGCCGGTCAGGCCCCCGCGTAGCACCGCTGACCTGTGTGATCGTCCGCAGCCCGGGTAGATCAACGGCGGGGTGTTGTTGAAGTATCGGGGGACGAAACGCCATGCAAGCCATCGCCGTGTCCGAATACGGTGCCACGCCGGCGCTGATGAACCTGCCGCGCCCGGAGCCGGGACCGGGCGAGATCCTCGTGAAGATGATCGCGGCCGGGCTCAATCCGATCGACTGGAAGATCGCCGACGGGATGTTCAAGGACTCCGCCGACGCGCCGTTCCCGCTGATCCTCGGCCGGGACGGCGCCGGGGTGGTCGACGACGTCGGCGAGGGCGTCACCCGGCTCCGCCACGGTGAGCAGGTCTACGGATGCTTCGACGGGGTGGACCGGGGGCTCGGCTCCTTCGCCGAGTACGCCGTCGCCCGCGACGACGGGCCGGTCGCCAGGATGCCGGAGGGCATGCTCTACACGCAGGCCGCGGCGGTGCCGACCGCGAGCATGACCGCGCTCGCCATGGTGGAGGCCGCCGGGATCGACGCGGGGCAGACCGTCCTCGTCGTGGGGGCGACCGGCGGCGTCGGGCAGGGCCTGGTCCAGCTCGCCGCGCGTGAGGGCGCCAAGGTCATCGCGACCGCCCGGGACGACATGGCCGGGACGGTGCGGCGCCTCGGCGCGGACGAGACCGTCGACCACACCGAGGACGACCTCAACCGGCAGGTCCTCGGCGTCCACGCGGACGGGATCGACGCCGTCCTCGACGTGGTCAGCGACACCGGCGCCACCGAGGGCATCGCGCAGTTGCTCCGGCCCGGCGGGGTGTACGTCAGCACCACGTGGTCGGTGAACCCGGACGCGATGGAGGCCAGGGGCCTGCGCGGGATCAACCTGGAGGCCGAGCCGTCGGCCGAGATGCTGGAACGGCTGTCCGACCTCATCGGCGCGGGCGCGCTGCGGGTGTCCGTCGAGCGCGAGGTCCCGCTGGCGGACGCACCGGCGGCGCTGGCCGACAACCGGGCCGGCGGCGCACGCGGCAAGACCGTGATCCGCATCTGAGCCACCGCGCGGGTGAGGACCGCAAAATCGCGGGCATGCCACCGCAAGGAGGACATATGAACCAGAGCATGAACCAGGTCGGTGACGACGACGCGCGGGACCGGCTCCGCGAGATCGACGAGACCCTCGACCGGCTCCGCTCCGAGCTTCCCGCGCCGTCCGGCGACCCGGCGGACTTCGTGGACTCCGGCCAGTACCTGGCCGCCCGCCAGGAACTGGAGGGCCAGATCGAGCTGCTGGAATCCGAGCGCGAACGTCTCCGCGGCCGGCTCGGGATGTCCTGAGCCCGCGCCCCGGGCGGGCCGGGTATGGGTCACCGGGGCAGCCGCAGGACGAAGCGGGCACCGGGCATGCCGTCGGAGCGGTCGGTGAGCACCAGCGTGCCGCGGTGCGCCTCGGCGATGTCGCGCGATATCGCCAGCCCGAGACCGGTCCCGCCGGCGTCGCGGTGCCGGTCCTGAGACAGCCGGGTGAAACGCTCGAAGACCCGCTCGCGGTCCTCGGGCAGGACGCCCTGGCCGTCGTCGATCACCTCGACGACCGCGGTGGCGGGCGGTTCCGGCCGCAGGACCACCGTCACCTCGCGCTCGGCGTGCCGGTCGGCGTTGTCGAGGAGGTTCCGCAGCAGCCGCGACAGCTCGTTGCGCCCGCCCTGCACCGTCACCGACCCCTCCGACAGGACCGTCACCTGGGTACGGCGGGGACGGGTCAGCACCTCCTGGTCCGTCAGCTCGGTGAGGTCCACCGTTTCGCGCTGGAAGTTCCGGTCGGCCTCCAGGCGGCCGAGTGCGAGCAGGTCGTCCACCACCGCGGTCAGCCGGTCGGTGTTGTCGAGGATGGCCTGCATCGTTTCCTGCGGGGCGGTGTCGTCGGGCGCCGCCAACGCCAGTTCCAGCTCCATTCGCAGCGCGGCGAGCGGGCTGCGCAGCTCGTGGGAGACGTCGGTGACGAACCCGCGCTGCCGCGCGACCGCCTGCTCCAGCCGGTCGAGGGTCGCGTTGATGCTCTCGGCGAGCAGCCCCACCTCGTCGCGGCGGGACGGCAGCGGCACCCGGCGCTCCAGGTCGGTGGCGGTGATCTCGTCCAGTTCCCGGCGGATCTCGTCGACCGGCCGCAGCGCGCGGCTCGCCGCCGCCCACGTAGCGAAGGCGACCAGGCCGGTGATGACCGGGACGCCGAGGATGAGCAGCGCCGCCGCCAGCGGCCGCGGGAACAGCCCCGGCGCCGGCGTCATCGAGTAGAGGAACACCGCGTCCCGGCCGACGCCCACGCGGAACTCGACGACGAGGAAGCAGTCCCCGCCGGGCGCGTCGATGTCGCAGCTGCGGCCGTCGGCGCGGTCGTCGGTCGACGGCGGCGGGGGGAACCGCACCGCCGGGCGGCCCTGCATCGCCGGGGTGGCGGCGAGCACGTCGCCGTTCAGGCCCACCACCTGCTGGAGAGCGCCTTCGGGCGCGGTGATCCGCTGCTGCAGGGCGCCGGCGTTGATCGCCGTCGCCGTCCTGCGTCCCTCGCGCGCCAGCCGCTGCAGGGTCTCGTTGGTCGCCTCCTGCCTGACCATGGTGAGCAGGACGGCGCACAGCGCCGTCGACAGGATCAGGGCGACGAGCCCGGACGTCAGCGTCACCCGGATGCGAATCTCCGGGTGACGCAGCACCGCCCGCCAGATCCAGCGGCTCAGGCCCGCCGTCCTGGGCCGGACACCTATGACGACCTCCCGGGGACGCATTTGCAGGTTCCCGTGGTTTCTTGCCTGAACGGGGCAAACACGACCGTGGGCGGCGGGTAAAGGATCGTCCATGCCCGGCGCCCGCCGGGCATGGACGATCAGGTGGCGGTGGGAGCGGCCGCCTTCCCCGCCTCGGCGGTGCCGTCGCCCTCGTCCGCCGCGGGCTCGGTGACGCGCTCCGCCAGGTGCCGCCGGATCGAGTGGGTCAGCGCCGCCGCCCAGATGGCGTAGCTGGCGGCGTAGCAGATCCACCGGACGCCGTCCGAGGCGTCGATCCAGTCGCTGCGCAGCAGCGTGCGGGTGTTGGTGAGGATGATGACCCCGCCGACCGCGCTGCCGAGGACGCGCGGCGGGATGTGCCGGACGAGCCACGCGGCGACCGGGGCCGCGATCAGCCCGCCGATCAGCAGCGCGGCCACCCAGCCGAAGTGGATGCCCGCCGAGCCGATGCCGACGAGGAAGCCGATGCTGGCGGACACGGCGATGAGGAACTCGCTGGTGTCGATGGAGCCGATGGTCTTGCGGGGCTCCAGCCGGCCGCTCGCCAGGATGGCCGGGGTGCCGACGGGTCCCCAGCCGCCGCCGCCGGTGGAGTCGACGAAGCCGGCGACGAGGCCGAGCGGGCCGAGGAACCGCTTGCGCAGCGGCCTGCCGAGCCGGTCGGTGCGGATACCCCGGAGGGTGAAGCGGACGAGGATGTAGGTGCCGAGCGTGAGCAGGATGATCGCCATCACCGGCCCGGCGGCCTCGGTGGAGAGCCCGGACAGGAACGTGGCGCCGGCGAACGCGCCGACGCTGCCGGGGATGCCGATCTTGGCGACGACGCGCCAGTCGACGTTGCCGAACTTCCAGTGGGAGGCGCCCGACGCCAGCGTGGTCCCGATCTCGGCCAGGTGGACGGTGGCGGACGCGGCGGCCGGGTTCGTGCCGATGGCGAGCAGCAGCGTCGTCGAGGTGACGCCGTAGGCCATGCCCAGACTGCCGTCGACGAGCTGGGCGCCCAGGCCGACCAGGGCGAGCAGGACGAGTTTTCGCACGGGTTTCACCTCGGGAGGTGCAGGAGGAGAGAATTTCCTACTAATCAGGTTTGGATACTGGGTTAGTAGACAATATGGGGATTGTGCACGTCAAGTGACCACCGGCCGGAACGACGCGAACTTCGCGGCGAATCCGGGCAACGGGCGTGGCCCGGTGAGCGGCGCGCGGGCCGCGCGGATAGGCTCGGTGCTCGCACGAGACCGCTGAAAACAGACCACTCGCACCACCAGGGGGTTCCCCGTGTCGTCGATCGAGGCCGTACTCGCCCGGGAGATCCTCGACTCCCGCGGCAATCCGACCGTCGAGGTCGAGGTCCTGCTCGCCGATGGGACGGAGGCGCACGCCGCCGTGCCGAGCGGAGCCTCCACCGGCCAGTTCGAGGCCGTCGAGCTGCGCGACGGCGGGGAGCGCTACGGCGGCAAGGGCGTCCGGGACGCGGTCAAGAGCGTCAACGAGACCATCGACGAGAAGCTCGTCGGCTACCCCGCCTCCGACCAGCGGCTGATCGACCAGCTGCTCATCGACCTCGACGGCACGCCCGCCAAGTCGGCCCTCGGCGCCAACGCGATCCTCGGTGTCAGCCTGGCCGTCGCCAAGGCCGCCGCCGACTCCGCCGGCCTCCCGCTGTTCCGCTACGTGGGCGGCCCGAACGCGCACCTGCTGCCCGTCCCGATGATGAACATCCTAAACGGCGGCGCGCACGCCGACACCAACGTCGACATCCAGGAGTTCATGGTCGCGCCGATCGGCGCCGCGACGTTCGCCGAGGCGCTGCGCTGGGGCGCCGAGACCTACCACGCGCTGAAGTCGGTGCTGAAGTCCAAGGGCCTGAACACCGGGCTGGGCGACGAGGGCGGCTTCGCCCCCGAGCTGCCGAGCAACCGAGACGCGCTCGACCTCATCATGGAGGCGATCCGCAAGGCGGGCTTCACCCCCGGACGCGACATCGCGCTCGCCCTGGACGTCGCCGCCACCGAGTTCCACGCCGACGGCCGGTACACCTTCGAGGGCACCGAGCGGACCGCGGACGACATGGCCGCCTACTACGGCGAGCTGATCAGCGAGTACCCCCTGGTCTCCATCGAGGACCCGCTCGACGAGGAGGACTGGACCGGCTGGGAGGGCCTCACCGCCGCGGTCGGCGACCGCGTCCAGATCGTCGGCGACGACCTGTTCGTCACCAACCCCGAGCGCCTCGGCCGCGGCATCAGGTCCCGCGCCGCCAACGCGCTGCTGGTCAAGGTCAACCAGATCGGCACGCTCAGCGAGACGCTCGACGCGGTCTCGCTCGCGCAGACCAGCGGCTACCGCTGCATGATGAGCCACCGGTCCGGCGAGACCGAGGACACCACGATCGCCGACCTGGCCGTCGCGACCAACTGTGGCCAGATCAAGACCGGCGCCCCCGCGCGCAGCGACCGGGTCGCCAAGTACAACCAGCTGCTGCGCATCGAGGAGCTGCTGGACGACGCCGCCCGCTACGCCGGCGCCGCCGCGTTCCCGCGCTTCGACGCGCAGGGCTGATGGCGCGGGGCGACGACCGCCGCGCCGAGGGCCCCCAGGACGGCCCCGCGGACGGCGCGGACGGCGAGGACGGCGCGGACGGCCGGGCGGACGGCACGCGCCGCGGCAATCCGGCGCTGACCAGCCGTGCCGCCATCCTCGCCGTGGTGGTCTGCGCGATCGCGCTGAGCCTGGCCTATCCCGTCCGGGAGTACATCGCCCAGCGGCAGGAGATCGCCGAGCTCCGGCAGCAGGAGGCGGTGGCCCGCCGGCAGGTGGAGATTCTCGCCCAACGCAAGCAGCAACTTGGCGACAAGTCGTACATTGAGCGTGAGGCGACGCGAAGACTCCATTACTGCCGTCCTGCCGTAAAGTGCTACATCGTGCTGGACGGTGGCGGGGACGGCGGCCGGCAGGCGCACAAGGGCGGCCCGACGAGCAGGCCGCCGTGGTACGAGACGCTGTGGCGGTCGGTGGAGGCGGCCGACAGGCCACGCTGACCCGTCCGCGGGTGGGGACGCAGATGAAGGAAGCAGGTGACCGGGCCGCGGTGGCGGACGCTGACAGGGCGGCGGTCGCGGCCCAGCTCGGGCGGGAGCCGCGCGGCGTGCGCGCGGTGGCGAGCCGCTGCCCGTGCGGGCTGCCCGCCGTGATCGAGACGGCACCGAGGCTCCCGGACGGGACGCCCTTTCCCACGCTGTTCTACCTGACCTGCCCGAAGGCGGCTTCGGCCATCGGGACCCTGGAGGGAAGCGGTGTCATGCGGGAGATGCAGGACCGGCTCGCCGGCGACCCGAAGCTGAGGGCCGCCTACACCGCGGCCCACGAGGACTACCTGCGCCGCCGCGGCGAGGCCGCCCGCGAGGACGGCATCGAGCCGCTGCCGGAGGGCGTGCAGAGCGCCGGCGGCATGCCCGGGCGCGTCAAGTGCCTGCACGCCCTCATCGCCCACGAGCTGGCGGTTCCGGGCGTCAACCCGTTCGGGCGGGAGGGGCTGGAGGCGCTCCCGGAGTGGTGGCGGTCCGGCCCCTGCGTCCGGCCGGACACCGGCGCCGGAGACACCGCCGATATCGATGACACCGGCACCACCGGCGACGAGGGGGAGGCCCGGTGACGCGCGTCGCGGCCGTCGACTGCGGCACCAACTCCGTCCGCCTCCTGATCGCCGACATCATCCCCGGCGAGGGCGGCGGCACGCTCACCGACGTCGAGCGCCGGATGGAGATCGTCCGGCTCGGCGAGGGCGTCGACGAGACCGGGCGGCTGTCGCCCGCCGCGCTGGAGCGGACCTTCGCCGCGATGCGCGGGTACGCCGACCTGATCGAGCTGCACGGCGCGCGGGCCGGGCACGGCCCGGTCAAGACGCGGGTCGTGGCGACCAGCGCGACCCGCGACGCGGAGAACCGGGCCGACTTCGTCAGCGGCGTCGTCGACATCTTCGGCGTCGTCCCCGAGGTGATCAGCGGGGAGGAGGAGGCCGAGCTGTCGTTCGCCGGCGCCACCCGGGAACTGGCCGCGCTGCGCCCCGCCCGCCCCTACCTGGTGGTCGACATCGGCGGCGGGTCCACCGAGTTCGTCCTCGGCACCACGTCGGCCGACGCCGCGCGCTCGACCGACATCGGCTGCGTCCGGATGACCGAGCGGCACCTGCGGGACGACCCGCCGACGCCGCTGCAGATCTCCGGTGCCGCCGCCGACATCGACGCGGCCCTCGCCTCCGTCCGCGAGACCGTGCCGGTGGACGAGGCGCGCACGCTCGTCGGCCTCGCCGGGTCGGTCACCACGGTCGCCGGGATCGCGCTCGACCTCCCGGAGTACGACTCGACCCGCATCCACCTGTCGCGGATCACCGCCACCCAGGTCCACGAGGTGACGCGGCGGCTGCTGCACGCCACCCGCGCCGAACGCGCCGAGATCGGCGTCATGCACCCGGGACGCGTCGACGTGATCGGCGCGGGCGCGCTGATCCTGGACCGGATCATGCGGGAGTACGGGTTCGGCGCGGTCGTCGTCAGCGAGCGCGACATCCTGGACGGGCTCGCCTGGTCCCTGCGCTGACCCGCCCGCTCACCGCCTCATCCCCGCAGCCGGGCCAGCAGGGCCGGGATCAGGACCGCGTTCGGGTTCTGCTGCGGCACGTAGAGGATGGGCGAGGAACTGCTGGACTGCTGGATCCACACCCGGCCGCTGTCCACGGTCGCGCCCGCGATGGCCGACCAGCTCAGCGACACCCGGTTGCCGCGGACGCCGCCCGGGTGGAACGTCAGCCCCTGCGCCACGTCGATCGACTCGCCGGCCCGGACCCGTCCCGCCAGCTCGGCCACGAGCCGCGGCTCGGCGTACTCCTGGCAGAGCTGGATCAGCCGCCCCCACACCTGCTCCGGCTCACCCTGCCCCGGGCCGGGGGCCATCGCGGCGGGGGACAGCGCGTCGGGCTCGATGACGACCTCGACGCGGGGGCCGGAGCGAAACGGGTACCGGCCCGCCTGGAAGATCCACTGGGTGCCCGGCCCCTGGCCGGATCCGGCCGGTCGCTGCGCCGCCCAGTACGCCACCCACTCCACCCGCGGCCAGGCCAGCGAGGCGTCCCCGTAGGCCACCATCTGGTCGTCGGCGTGCAGGTGGAGGCCGTGGACCCGCACGCCGAGCGGCTGGACGGCGGGCCGGGAGCCCCAGCTGGCCCGCTGGGCGTGCGGGGCGGCGTAGGCCGTCACCGGGGCGTGCTCCTCGTGGACCGGCCGCTCCGGGCGGGGGAGCCGTACCCGCGGCGGGCGGGCCGGCTCGGGGTTGAGGCGCTCGGTCCAGCTCTGCCCGTCCCACCAGCGCAGGCTGCCCGTGCCGTAGGGGTCTGGATACCAGCCCGGTTGCGACACTGCCTGCCTCCGCTTCGCCATCGGCGTCCGCCGGACACCCGCCTCCCCGACCGGCGAACGCATCGTACCGATACGGCCCGGTGAAGCAGCGGTATGGGCGGAACCCGGCCACCGCCCGTGGCGTGCGACGATCGATGGTATGCCGACCGCCAACGCCCCCTTCGTGCCGCCCGGCTCCGGAT
>NZ_SMLC01000245.1 GCF_004349245.1 Actinomadura sp. 6K520
GTGTCGTCGCGCCCGGCGGCCGGCACCATCCCGAGCGACCTGTTCGCCACCGCGATCGCCCAGGTCACCCCGGCCGCCGGGCGCGACGACACCCTGCCGATGCTCACCGGCGTCCGCATCGACATCGAGGGCGACACGATGTGGCTGGCCTGCACCGACCGCTACCGCATCGCCGCACGCGAGCTGACCTGGTCCCCCGCCGACCCCGACTTCACCGCGGGCGTCGTCGTCCCCGCCCGGACCCTCGCCGACACCGCCAAGGCGATCAAGCGCGGCGAGGACGTCACCATCAACCTGGGCGGCGCCGGCGACAACCTCATCGGCGTCTCCGGCGGCGGCCGCAGCATGACCAGCCGCCTCCTGGACGACCAGTACATCAACTACAGGTCCCGGCTGACCGGCACCTGGACGTCCATCGCCGAGATCCCCGTCGCCCCGTTCGTCGAGGCGATCAAGCGGGCCGCCCTCGTCACCGAGCGCGGCACCCCGATCCAGCTCGCGTTCACCGCCGGCGAGGTCCGCATCCGCGCCGCGACCGGCGACTCCGCCCGCGCCAACGAGAGCCTCGGCGTCGAGTTCACCGGCGACGACATCGACATCGCGTTCGCCCCGCAGTACCTCCTGGACGGCCTGGCCGGCATCGACACCGAGCACGCCCGCCTCGAATGCGCGAGCCCCACCAAGGCGGCGCTTCTCACCGCCGTCCCCGACAAGAAGGACGACGGCGGGGAACCCCCCGACGCCCAGGCCGACACCGGCTACCGCTACCTGGTCATGCCCGTCCGCCTGACCTCCTGACGCCCTGACCTCCCGGTTCAGAGGTCGAGGACGGCCAGGACGAAGCGGACCTCCCGCTCGCCCGCGTTGCCGTAGGAATGGGGGCGGTCGCCGACGAACACGGCCGCCGCGCCCTCCGCCACGAGATCCGTCCGGCCGTCGACGCCGAGCGTCAGCGTCCCCTCCTGCACGTAGACGATCTCCTTGGTGCCGGGCACGTGCGCGTCGCTCTCCCGCGTCTCCCCCGGCCGCAGGTGCCATTGCCACAGCTCCAGCGACGGCCGCGGGTCGCTCCCCGCCAGCAGCGTCCCCGTCCCGCCGTGCTCGCCCTCCCACAGCACCACGTGCCGCTCCGGCCGGAACATCCGCACCGGCGGCTCCTCCTCGACCTGTACGAGCCGCGTCAGCGGCACGCCGAGCGCGTCCGAGATGCGGATGAGCGTCCCCAGGTTCGGGTTGCCGCGTCCCTGCTCCAGCCCCACCAGGACGCCCTTGCTCACCCCGGCGCGCCCCGCCAGCTCGTCCAGGCTCCAGCCGTGCCCGGCCCGGAGGGCCCGCACGGTCCGCGCCACGGCCTCCCCGATCGCGCCCTGCTCGCTCATCGTCCTCCAGCCATCCCGGTCACCACGCAGCCAGTGTCCCGCAGGCCCGCCCCGGCGAAGCCGGGACGGCCGCCGGCCAGGCCTTCGCCGCTGTCAGGCGCTCTGGCTCAGGACGGACGTGAGCATCGAGTCGAGCACGCGCCGGGACGCCTCCAGCCGGTCGAGGGCCTCGGTCACCCGGGCGCGCTCGCGGCGCAGTTCGCCGACCATGGCCGGGCAGGGCGACGGGACCACCCGGCCGTCCACGTCGTGCACGCAGTGCAGCAGCCGGGCGATCACCGCCGTGGGAAAGCCGGCGGCGAGCAGGGCGCGGATATGGCGGACCGCGGTGACGTCCGACGGGGCGTACTCGCGGTAGCCGTTCGGGCGCCGGACGGGCCTGAGCAGCCCCTGCTCCTCGTAGTAGCGCAGCAGCCGCCGGCTCACCCCGGTCGCGTCGGCCAGTTCGCCGATCCGCATCGCGTCCTCCAGGTTGACCTTCACATGGATGTCACGCTTTACCGTCCCATTGTCGCTGACCAGCAGGAGGTTCGGATGAACGGAGCAGTGATCATCGGCGCGGGACCGGGGATCGGCGGGGCCGTGGCCCGCCGGTTCGCGCGGGAGGGGCTGCCGGTCGCCCTCATCGCGCGTGGGGAGCGCACGCTCAAGGAGACGGCCGGAGGCATCGAGCCGCGGGGTGCCCGGGTCATGACCCGGGTGGCCGACAGCACCGACGAGGACGCCCTGCGCGCCGCCCTGGACGAGGTGACCGCCGAACTCGGCCCACCGGACGCCGTCGTGTACAACGCGGCGAAGATCCAGGCGGACGCCCCCGGTGAGCTGCCGGTACGTGCCCACCTGGACGCCTGGGCGGTCAACGTCGCCGGTGCGCTGACCGCCGCCGCCCATCTCGCGCCGGCGATGGCGCGGCGCGGCGGCGGGTCGTTCATCATGACCGGGGGGATGCCCGAGCCGAAACGGCGGTACGTGAGCCTCTCGCTCGGCAAGGCGGGGGTGCGGACCCTCGCGGAGTTGCTCGACCAGGAGTACGGGCCGTCCGGCGTGCACGTGGCGAGCGTCACCGTGGCCGGCCCGGTCGCGCCCGGCACGGAGTGGGATCCCGACGACATCGCCGAGCACTACTGGAGGCTGCACGTCCAGCCGCGGGACCGGTGGGTCCGCGAGGTGCTCGTCAGCGGCCGTGGTCGTTATACTGACATCTCGATGTCATTAAAGTGACCGTGCGGAGGGTGGAGATGCTGGAGCGCATCGTGGTCGACGAGGCCGTCCGGGAGTTGCGTCCCGATTTCGCGGTGCTCGTCATGACCGCCGAGGGGCTGGTGAACGGCCCCGGCGACGCGGAGTCGCGAGGCTGGCTGGCCGAGGCGGCGGCGCAGGCCGACGCCGCCGACCCGCACGTGGCGGCATGGCGCGACGCCTACCGGGCGTTCGGCTCCAAGCCGCAGCGGACCCGCCCCTCCGTGGACGCGCTGCTCCGCCGGGCCGACGCCCTCCCCTCCATCAACAAGGTCGTGGACGCCTACAACGCCGTCAGCGTCGAGTTCGCGCTGCCGATCGGCGGCGAGGACCTCGACGCCTACCAGGGCCCCGCGCGCCTGGTCAGGGCCACCGGCGACGAGCCGTTCGACGTGGTCGCGGGCGGGGAGCCCGCCGTCGAGCACCCCGGCGCCGGGGAGGTCGTCTGGCGCGACGACGCGGGCGTCACCTGCCGGCGCTGGAACTGGCGGCAATGCGTCCGGACGCGCCTCACTGAGCACACGAAGAACGGCCTCTTCCTGCTCGAACGCCTGGAGCCCTACCCGCTCGACCGGCTCACCGAGGCGGGCGACCGGCTGGCCGCCAGGCTCCGCCTGATCGCCCCGGACGCGCGCATCGCGAGCCGGCTGATCGGCGGGCGGTGATGGTCACCGTCCTCGCGCTGAGCGCGGCCCTCGCCTACGGCGTGGCCGACTTCCTCGGCGGCGCCGTGACCCGCAGCTCGACGGCGCTGCGGACGCTGACCTGGTGCGTCCCCGTCGGATTCGTGATCATCCTGGTGTCCGCGCTCCTCGCCGGCGGCGGCGCCGCCCCCGGCCCGATGGCCTGGGGCTTCACCGCGGGCCTGGCCGGCGGTGCGGGCCTGATCGCCTTCTACCGGGCGCTCGCACGCGGGCCGATGAACGTGGTGGCGCCGGTGTCCGCGCTCGCCGCCGCCGTCCTGCCGGTGGCCGTGGGCATCGCGCGGGGCGAGCGGCTGGACATGTCCGTCGCCGCCGGCGTCCTGCTGTGCCTCGTCGCGATCGGCCTGGTCAGCATGGAGGCCGGGGACGAGCGGAGCGCGGGGACGGCCGCGCCCGGATGGAGGCGCCACCTCGACTCGGGCCCGATCATGGCCGGGGTGTCGGGGACGTGCTTCGGCGTCTTCTTCGTCCTGCTGAAGACCGCGGGGGACGGCAGCGGCCTCTGGCCGATCGTCGGCGCACGCGTCGGCAACGTGGCCGTCGTCGCCGTCGCGCTCCTGGTCCTGGCCCTGCGTGGCGGCGACCTCGGCCCCCGCCTGTCCGGGCGGACGCTGATCGGGCTGGCGCTGCTGTCGGGCACCCTGGACGCGGGCGCGAACGTGCTCTACTTCCTGGCCGCCCACAAGGGCATGCTCAGCCTCGCCGCCGTCCTCACGTCCCTCTACCCGGCGATCACCGTCCTGCTGGCACGAATCGCCTACACCGAACGCCTCCGCGCCATCCAACGCGTAGGCATGGCGGTAGCCGTGGCGGGCGTCGCCCTGGTGACGGTGGGCTGACGGCGCTCGCGGGCGCCTCGTTCAGGGGACTGCCCACAGGCGGACGGTCTTGTCGTTGCCGGCGCTGGCCAGTGTCCTGCCGTCGGAGCTGAAATCGAGCCCGCCGACCGTGAGTTCATGACCGGAGAAGATCGTGGTGACGCGGGCGCTCGCCACATTCCACAACTGGATCCCGCTTTTGCCGGTGCCGGCGGCCAGGGTTCTCCCGTCGGGGCTGAACGCCAGGGAGTAGTAGCTGTCGTCCTCCTCGTTGGTGAAGGTCGCGGTCGGCTTGCCGCTGGCGACGTCCCAGAGCTGGATGCTGTTCTTGTCATTGCTCTTGGCCAGGGTCTTGCCGTCCGGGCTGAAGGCCAGAGCGTCGGTGAAGATGGCGATGTCCTCGCTGGGAATCTCCTGAAGGCTGCGACCTGACGCCACGTCCCAGATGCGCACGGTGTCACTGAGGGTGCTCGAACTGGCCAGAAGCTTGCCGTCCTGGCTGAACGCAACGGAACCGACGGACTTGGTGTGGCCGCTCAGGACGCGGGCGGTGCGCTTCTTGGTCACGTCCCAGAGCCGGATCTTCTTCCCTTCGCTCCGGGCGACCATGGTCCCGTCGGGACGCACCGCGATGCCGCCGGAGCCGTCGGGGCTGGGCAGGATGACCGAAGAACTGCGGGAAGCCACGTTCCAGAGCCGCACCGAGCCGTCCCACTGCGTGCTGATCAGGCTTTTCCCGTTCGGCCTGTAAGCCACCAGGGGCACCGTGCGCGCCTTGACCTTCAGGGTGGTGACGAGGCCGCCGCCAGGCATGTTCCACAGCCTGATGGAGCCTCCCTCGGCACCGGCGGCCAGCGCCTTCCCATCCGGACTGAACGACACGGACTGCGCCCAGTCGGGGGTCTTGAGGACGCGAAACGCCCTGCTCGTGGTCACCGGACTGGGACTCGGCGGAGCGGGCGCGCTGCTGGTCGGCCTGGAGCCGGACGTCCCGGCGGCCGGGGCGTTGTCGCGGTCCGGCCAGAACACCGCCGCGCCCGTCACGACGAGGAGCACGGACGCGGCGGCCAGGCCACCGATGACGAGCCGGGGATTCGGCCGCCCGGACGGCGACGACGCCCCCTGCCGTGTGGGGCCCGCCCAGATCCGCGGCGGGGGGCCGGGTGGTGGTGCCGGAACGTGCGGTCCCCCCTGCGCGGGCGGGACCGGCTGCGCGGGTGATCCAGGGTGGACGCCCGCCCGGCCGTCGGCGGGCGGCGCCGGGGAGGGCGGCCCGGGGGCCGGAGCGGGTGCCTCGGCGGCGAGTTCGGTCAGCAGCTCTTCCGCGCGGTCGGCGGTCAGCCGCTCCGCCGGGTCCTTGCGGAGGAGACCGGTCAGCACCTCGCCGAGCGGCCCGGCATGGACGCACGGGGCGGGGTCCTCGGTGGCTATCGCGACGAAGACCGAGCCGGGGTTGGTGCCGGTGAACGGCGGGCCGCCCTCGACCGCCGCGAAGAGGGTGGCGCCCAGCGACCACAGGTCCGACTCGGGGGTCGCGGCCTTCCCGCGGACCTGCTCCGGGGCCATGAACGCCGGGGTGCCCATGATGGCGCCGGACCGGGTGAGGGTGACGTCGCCGTCCAGCGCGGCGATGCCGAAGTCGGTCAGCACGACCCGGTCGCCTTCGAGCAGCACGTTGGCGGGCTTGACGTCGCGGTGCACGATGCCGTGGCGGTGGGCGAGCCGCAGCGCCGCCAGCATCTGAACGCCGATCCGGGCGACCCGACCGACCGGAAGGCGCCCCTCCTCGGCCAGGAGGTCCTGCAGCGAACCGCCCTCGACGAACTCCATCACGATCCACGGGCGGCCGTCCTCGCCGGACACCCGGTCGTGGACGGTGATGATCCCGGGATGCCTCAGCCGCCCCGCGGCCCGGGCCTCGCGGTCCAT
The DNA here is from genome assembly GCF_004349245.1 of Actinomadura sp. 6K520. Lineage (GTDB taxonomy): Bacteria > Actinomycetota > Actinomycetes > Streptosporangiales > Streptosporangiaceae > Spirillospora. The sequence continues at coordinate 6,070 of NZ_SMLC01000245.1, forward strand.
CCGGCCGTAGAAGACCCGGCGCTCGTCCGCCCCGACGTGCTCGGGCAGGCGCAGTTCCTTGACCGCGACCGTGCGGTCGAGTTCGGAGTCCCAGGCGCGCCATACCGCGCCCATGCCGCCACGGCCGATGAGGGCGAGGATCCGGTACCGTCCGGCCAGGAGTTCCCCAAGATCCTCACGCACGCCCGGCAGCCTAGCGCGGCCGGATGACGCGCCGACGCTCGGCGTTCGCCGACCGTCCGGGGCACCCGGAGACCACGCGGACCCCGCGTTGCGCCGTGCATGCTCAGGGCGGTTCAGAATGGCGGTGGTGGTGGGATTCGAACCCACGGAAGCTTGCACTTCACACGCTTTCGAGGCGTGCGCCCTCGTCCACTAGGCGACACCACCGCGGGAGAGCCTACCCGAATCTGCGGTGCGTGAAGAACTCGGTGAGCAGCGCGCCGCACTCGTCCGCCAGGACCTCGGCGACGACCTCCGGCCGGTGGTTGAGGCGCCGATCGCGTACGACGTCCCACAGCGAGCCGACCGCGCCCGCCTTCGGGTCGACCGCGCCGTACACGACGCGGGCCAGCCGGGCCTGGACGGACGCTCCCGCGCACATCGTGCACGGTTCGAGCGTCACGACCAGCGTGCAGCCCGCCAGGCGCCACTCGCCGAGGGCGGACGCGGCCTCGCGGATCGCGACGATCTCCGCGTGCCCGGTCGGGTCCGCCGAACGCTCCCGGTCGTTGCGTCCGGTGCCGATGACCTCGCCGGACGCGTCCAGGACGACCGCCCCGACCGGGATCTCCCCGTCCGCGAACGCCTTGCGCGCCTCGGTCAGCGCCAGCCGCATCGCCGGGACGAACCCTTCGAGCACCGGGTCGCCCGCCGCCTCGCCTTCCCTCGGTCCGGTCACGGGGTCAGTCACGGAGGTGGTCGAACTCCTCGCCGAAGCCGGCGTGCTCGGCGACGGTGAGCAGCGCGTCGCCGGGCACGGCGCTCTCGCCCAGGTCGCTGAGCTGCTTGGCGTTGACGCCGAGGTCTTCGAGGAGGGCGGGGTCGCCGCCGGGGTCGCCGTCCGGGACCTCGCCGACGAGCTGCTGGAACAGGGCGCCGAACCCGTCCTCGCGGACGGCGGACACGTAGGCGCGCGGCTCGTCCTCGCCGTCCAGCCGGACGACCGCGAACCAGTCGTCGTCCTGCTCGATCAGCAGCACGACCGGGTCGCCGTAGGTCTCCACGGCCGCCTCGCGCATGAGGTCGGCGACATCATCGACGTGTTCGGCCTCCGCCAGGGCGGCCTCCATGCCGACCCAGCCCTGCGGGGTCTGCGCGAACACGGCGGCGAATTGGGTCACGTGCTAATTGTGACCCACGGGGTTGCCCCGGTCACACCCCTTACCGTGGCCGGATCGGTTTGATTCCCGGCAAACCGCCCGTGAGGCCGGGGGTGTGGTGTCCGGTGGGTGGTCAGGCGACGGCGTCCATGGCGCGTTCGAAGGCGGCGGCGAAGCCGATCCGGCCGGCGATGCTGAGCAGCATCTCGTCCGGGTAGAGCTCCAGGTCGCCGGAGATGGCGCCGAGCTCCATCTCGTCGAGCCCGAGATCGGCGAAGATCGACATGTCGCCGACGGGGAGGACCTGGTCGAGCTCCTCCTCCTCGGGGATCGGGATGTCCAGGTAGTCGAGGACCTGGCCGGCCAGCGGCCAGTCGACCGAGGCCGTGACGTCCGACAGGAACACCATGACGTCGTCGCCGAGCAGCCGGATCGCCACGAAGAAGTCGTCGCCCACCGAGACCAGCCCGATCGTGCCGCCGAGGCTCGGCTGCTGGCGCAGGGCATGGATCAGCCCCGCGAGGTCCTCGGTCAACGCCACCGGGAGGATCTCGGCCTCCCAGCCTTCGTCTTCCCGGTACACCACGACGGCGAAGTCCGTCGCGTCCACATCCGTCATTTCCACCCCACCGCCGCGTCTCCTGCCAGGGCATGGTCCCAGATGCGGCGGTCCGAGCGCGCACCAACGCGAAACTGGGCGCCGCACCCGCGCGTGAGATCGGGAGTCAGCGCAGCAAACCCCTGCCCAGCGGAAGGAACCTACTCGATCCGCGTCAATTTATGCGGAAGGTCCGGCGGCGCAGTGCCGCGTGGATGCGGGCGCGCCGCGACCGGTGCGGTGTGACCCGGCGGCGCAGCTCGCGGGCCTCGGCCAGCTCGCGCAGGAAGATCGCCCGGCGGCGGAGATGCTCGCGCACCTGCTCGGGGGAGATGTCGCCCTGCGGGCCGGGACGCGGCCGGACGTCCTGCCCGGCTGTGACATCGGTCACCGGGGCCTCGGCGGGCGCGTTCCCGGCGGGAGCGGAAGCGCCGGAGACCGGCTGCCCGGGGGCGGGTTCCCCGGTGGCGGGGGGACCGGGGAACCCGCCC
>NZ_SMLC01000246.1 GCF_004349245.1 Actinomadura sp. 6K520
ACCCACGGCAACCCCCCACCCGGCCCGTCGTAACATTCAGCGAACCGGAAAAGGACAGCCGCCGACGCGCGGCACGCCCACGAACGCATCCACGGATCGAGGGCCACCGCGACCGGATTGGATCGCACCGGCGAGCGCTGCCGCCGGGCAGCCAGGCGCTGCTGGTGCTGGTGCAACTTGGCCGCAACGAGACCTTCGGCCGCCCGGCCGCCCCGTTCGGTGTCGGCATCGCGACAGCGCACCCATTACGTCACCGAGGTCATCGCCCTGTTGATCAACGTGGCCCCGGACCTGCGGGAGGCCATGCGGATCGCACAGCGCAAGGCCTATGTCATTTTGGACGGCACCCGACGCAGATCGACCCGCCTACCGGGAGTGAACGACCGGTGGCACTACAGCGGCAAGCACCACGGCACGGGTGAGCATCCAGTTCCTGACTGACCCGCACGGCTGGCTGATCTCCGCCTCGCCCGCACTGCCGTGCTCGGCCCACGACCCGACCGCGGCTCGCACGCACGGCATCATCGACGCGCTCACCAGCTGTGCGATCACCTGCCACGCCGACAAGGAATACGTCGGAGCAGGCGGCGCGATTGGAACCCCTTCATACGCCAGGGCGTCGCCGCCCTCAAAGGGCGGCACATCCTGCGGAGAGCAGGCTGCTCACCACCCGGGTGACCACCATCGTCCAAGTCATCCTCATACCCTGCACCACCAGGCCAAATGAGGCTGGAATTAGCATATTTACCGAGCTTGTTCACGACCCATAAAGTCCCATCGGAGTAGCCCCTCACACCCCTTTCCACTTCGCCCCCAACCGCAACACTCTACTCAACCGCCTACATAACGAGAACCCCTTCACAGAAGATAGCCACTTCTGGTCGATCGACAGCATCTAGTTGGCGTCCGACTCGACACTGGTTGAGAATAGCACAATGTCGACGACACGTCGTATACTCGCTTACACTTCTGCGCTAATGTCAGGACTCCTACTCGCTGGCCTTGGTTTCCTATTCGCCGCGATCGGCTTGGACAATGCCGACAAACTTGGCAGCGTACTCGGCGCGTTCAGCGGCATCCTTGGCTTAGTGATCGCAGGTATTAGTCTTACACAAGCGCAAACCATACGGCGAGAAACCCGCGCGGCAGGTTCAGAGCAGATACTGGCACTGGCTCGTGCGATACGACCGACAAGCGTAATTCCAGTCCAAGCGAAGGATAGCCTTCCGGCGGATATTGCAGACTTCGTCAATCGAGAAGACGTACTCAACCGCATCGAGAGACATTCCGAACAGGTATCACCCAATTTTTCCGCCGTGTGCACTGTTAGCGGCATGGCTGGTGTCGGCAAGACTGCGCTTGCAGTTCGCGCCGCACACAACCTGGCTCATGCATATCCCGACGGCAAGTTCTTTCTCAACCTGCACGCCTACAGCGCTGATCGAGCACCCGTTCCCCCTGAGCGAGCATTGGAGGCCCTGTTGCGTGCCCATGGGTTGACAGCCGAGCAGATTCCCAACTCGCTCGAAGAACGCATCGCGTTGTGGCGTTCAGAGACAGCAAACGCCCAATACCTACTTCTACTTGACAATGCCATCGGCCCCGAGCAGGTGCTACCGATCATACCGGCCGGTCCGTGCCTAACAATTATTACCAGCCGTCGCCGGCTGATCCTTGATGGCGGACGCAATTTCAGTCTAAGTGCACTTGCCACTCAAGAAGCAATTCAGCTCTTGGCCCAAGCCATGGGAGGAGACCAGCTAGGGGGCACCACTGATGAGCTACGTAGCATCGTGTCACACTGTGGTCGCCTACCCCTCGCGATCCGTTTGGTCGCAAGGCACTTCGAGCGTCATCCAGCGTGGACCCCTGAGAACTTGCTGGCGGAGCTGACATCGGATCGGAACCGGCATGAAGGGCTTGTCACGGGGCAAGGCGAGGTGATGACAGCGTTTCAACTCTCTTACGAAGGACTTGATCCCGAGCAGCAGCGACTCTTGCGGCGTTTGGCTCTGCACCCCAGCTACGACCTCGGCGTATATGCCGCCGCCGTACTCGATGGGACCAACGTGGCTGAGGTGATCGCAGGTCTGGATGTACTGACCGACCAGAACCTTCTTGAGGAACCTGCGTACCGGCGCTATCAGCTGCACGACCTGCTTCGCGAGTATGCGCTCCACCGAGCCCAGGATGACACTGCTGCCGATATCCAGGCAGCTAGGGGTCGGCTCATCGACTACTACACCTTTATGGCTCTGCAAGCCGAGAGGCTGATCAATCTTCTGGGCTTCAGAAATTTGCAAGGTGCAATCGAATGGCAACCAAACGACACGCCCTCTCTCTCCTCGCACGCGGAGGCCATCTCATGGCTAGAGACTGAACGCCCCAATCTTCATGCATGCGTGGAACTCGCAGTTGAAATGGGTCAATTTGCCCGCGCGACACGACTCGCTCGCGCCCTGCTCTACTTCTTGCGACTGAAGGGGTACTGGACTGACGCAACGGACCTCTGTCAGCGGGCTACGCAATGGTGCGAGGAACTGGACGACCAAATCTGCATGGCTGACATGAAGTTCCATGCTGGCGACATCGCGCGACTCACCGGGCGGCATAGTGAGGCGCAGTCGTTCTACCGAGTTGCCCTCACTATCTACCAAGAACTTGGCGATCAACATTACGAAGCACGCGCCTTGCACTCACTGGGCGACCTAGAGCGAATTCGACACCGCTACGAGACTGCCACCGATATTTACACTCAGGCCCTGTCCGTATATCAAGATACCGGTAATCACCTTGCCGAGGCACGCGCATTACACAGCATTGCGGACACGCATCGTCTGGCCGGCCGCACACAGGAGGCTTTGGAGATTTATCAGACAATTTTGGTCACCTACCGCGATTTGCGCGACTCAGTGGGAAAGGCGCGTGTGCTTCACAGCATCGCCGATATCCACGCCCTGGACGAACGTGGGCAAGCCCTGTCGAGCTTTCAGGAGGCACTTGCCACCTATCGCGAACTCGGAGACCGACTTGGAGAGGCTGATGCGCTTTACAGCCTGGGGACCGCCTATTCTAGGAGTGGCCAGAATGCCGAAGAGCTCCGACATTTCAATGAGGCATTAGAGGTATACAAGTCCCTTGGTGACCGGCACCAAGAGGCTAGGACGCTCGCGGCACTAGCCGAAGCACATGCCACGGCAGGACGGGAGGAACAGGTCATCGCCAACTACCAGGCAGCTACCGTGGCCAGCCGAGAAGTCGAGGACCGCAACCTGGAGGCCGAAGTAGAACGTGCATGGGGACAAACCCTGCTGTCGGTCGGCCGCCGAGAGGAAGCGATCGACCATCTTCGCGTCGCCCTCGCCCTCTTGGAGTCCCTCGGATCTCCCCTTGTCGAAGATGTCCAAGTGGATCTTGACCGAGCGACACGATCTGACTCCTGAGACCCGGGGCCCCGGCAGACTATGTCTACGAGAGGAGCGAGTGATGGCCGGGCACACCAAGTGGAAGCTTGACCGTGAGCGGCGGCTGCGTGAGGGCGTACCCAGCCACCCCGAGTACGACCTGGCCGGCCTCGATCTCCGACTCGGCGACATGGTCCGCAAGCGCCGCAGGGAGCTGGGACTCACCCAAGCAGAAGTAGCCGAACTCGCAGGCATCACACAGCCTGCGCTGTCGCGCATCGAAGGTGGCGGCGGTGTGCCAACACTCGCGATGCTGGACCGGATTGCCAAGGCCATGCACACCACGTTCACTATCACCGTTGGGGAACACGAAGCAGCCTGACCACCACCAGTTCGGGACCGCTCCTGCCAGCCCTGCGCCGCCGGGCCGCACCTCCCGACAGCAGCGGTTACAGCAACAGCAGCAACAAACCCACCACCAGCACAGGTCGCCCACCGCCCAGCCTCGTCCAACGCTCACTGGGTAGCGGGGGCGCTGAAGCTGTAAAGCGGAAGGTGGGCGGTTCGGCCCCGCCCCTGCCCACACAGTTGACCAGCGATAAGACCCGGACCGGAGATCCGCCCGGGGTCTTTTGACGGCAACGCGACAGCGGACGGTCGTTCCAACCCGGTACTGGGCAGACGGGCCGACGATCGCGGCGGGGTCCGCGAACCCAGGGCGCGGCGGCACTCTGAACGACTTGGACGGAACTTCAGAATACAATCTGAGTATACTGGTGGCATGAGCGCCACCGAGGACGCAGTGACCTTCTCCGACCTGTCCCGCAACCCCAAGTCGGTAGCCGAGCGCGCCTCGCACCTCGGTCGGCTGCGCGTCACCCACCGCGACGCCCCTGACTTCTACCTCACGGCCGCCGACCGCGAAGAGCAACGCGACGAGAGTCTGACGACCGCGTCGCGGATCTTCCTGGCACTCATGAAGCATGATCCGAGCGCTCGTGCACTGCTGCTCGCCATGCCCGACGTGTTCCCCTGGATTCGCCACCTGGGCACCGAAGAGGTTCGAGCCTTCACCGTGGAGTTGGTCGAGGCTCTGTCTGACGCAGCCGAACTCGATCTGGACACGAACGCTCAAGAGGTCATCACGGGCTGGCGCGCCACCGCACGGATCAAGGCAGATCGTACGGAGTACGAGGAAGCGCTTCGGCCGACTGCCGGCGACTTCGGTCCAGCCGAGGTAACACCTTGAGCCCCAAGCGAGGAGATAGGGTCACCGTCCCACCACCAGACGAAGAATGGGACGTCAGGTTCGGCACCAGCGAGGCGGTACGAGGCTGGGAGGAGCTAAGTCGCCTCGCTTTGTCGAACACTCGCCGATGCCTGGACGCCCTGCGTACGGAGCCGCGTTCACGCTCCAATCACGAGCGCCAGCACCGGCTCCGCGGAGATCTCGCAACGCACCGGCACAACGGCCAGGAACTTGAGCAATGGGAGTACGAGGTCACCAGCGGCGGACGCGTACGCTACGTGATCAACGATGACAACCGCACAGTATGGATCGTCTACGCATCCCCTCGCCACCCCAAGGACACCGACCGTTGAGGGCAACCCTGACGGCAACGACGGCACACGGCGACCACCACGGGCGTACGTCAGGCACCTTCTGACCTCGGTGGACGGGGTGGCCGCAGGGTGGTTGTCACTTCTGAAGCGGAAGGTCGGCGGTTCGGCCCCGTCCCTACCCACCCCGTCAAGCACGACAAGAAGCGTCTGACCCGCAATTCCGCGGTCAGACGCTTCGTGTCTTTCTGGTCCGGTGGGACGTCGACTCCATGCGCGAGTACATCGAGTTCCGTGACGCCCCCGCTTGGTGGCCGGCCAACTGGAACCAATACGCCAGCGCTTTGAACACCGGGACCAGCCCGCCCAGCGTTCTCCCCACCGGCGAAGGGCCGTCCCAGTCTCTCTCGCGGCTCGCGGTGCCCTGTCACGCGTCCGGCTGAGCGTCTTCGGGGTCGAAGCCGCAGGTTTGCGGACCGCAGTCGGGCTTGTGGTCCCGGCCCCAGAGGTAGGTGTCCCGCTCGGTGGCACGAGCGAGGTGGACGAGCCGCAGTTGTTTCCTTCGGGGCAGAGTTGAGGGCAGTTCCGTGAACGTCTTCGGGAGGACCGCGACCGAGCCTTTGACCAGTTCGCCGTCGCACATCCGCAGCAGTACGGTGCACTGCCACCAGCGGATTCCGTCGTCTCGACCGTCGGGATCACTGGGCCAGTAGTAGTCCGCCGGGTCAGGTACCAGGTAGTGGACGCCGTCCGGGGCCAGGTGCGCCCGCAGCCGTGGCCCGCCTTTGCCGAGACCGAGTCGGAGCCGCCCGGCCTCTTCGTACACGGCGCATACCGCGTCGGTGTCGAGGGGCTTGAGGACGTGCGCCTCCGGTGGGAGCGGCTGCCGTCCGGCCGGCGGCTTGACGGGCCAGCGGCCCAGGAGCACCCCGGCTCGCTGCCGCAACGTCATGTGTGAGGCACCCTTGCGGAAAGTCGGCAGCGGCGGCGGTGGCGTCCAGCGGAGCCCCGCGTGTTCTATGTGGCGCAGCATCCAGGCGTGCCCTTCCCGGCCGCTGGTATGCCACACCCAGCCCATCGGCCGTTCCGTCATCGCCCGGTCATGGCTGCTGACGGGTGCGCCACGGCGAGATGGCTGCCAGCGAGGCGGCCGGGCGATCCCCGGCATGTTGTGGCACAGGTCGGCGAGAAACCTAATGCGCTCCAGATCGTCCTCAGGTGACCAGCCCTCGGGCCTCCGCTGGACGTTCCCGGCGAGATGACGGATCTCCATGAAACGCCCTGGCCGCCAGCAGCGCGGCGACCTCCCGGTCAAGCCTGGCCTCGTGCCGCCGCAATCTACGCGAGGTCACGCCTCCGGTCGCTCAGCCGCGAGCCGAACAGCGTCCCGCAACACCCCACGAGAGACGACAAGGACAGGCCCATCCGGATCCTTCGAGTCGCGAACCGCCACCTGGCTCCCCAGGCTGGCCAGCTCGACACAGTCGCCTCCCGAACTGCCGCTGCGGCTCGACTTACGCCACGTCATCTCGTCCACGGCGTCCTCACTCGTCTGCGGCACGGATGGCCTCACGCAACGCTGCACGGGGAACGGCAAGGACTGGGCCGTGAGGGTCCTTGGAATCACGAAGGGCTACCTTGTCGGCCATGCCGGCCAACTCGATACACTGGTCACCGTCGCTACTGCTATAGCTCGACTTACGCCACGTCACCTCGTCCACGGCGCACTCACTCGTCCACAGCTCGAATGGCGGCTCGTAGCGCCGCCCGCGATACCAAGAGGACCGGGCCCTCTGGATCCTTCGAGTCCCGAATAGCCACACGATCCTTCGCTTGGGCCAGTTCAACGCAGGAGCCGCCAGAGCTACCACTTCGGCTCGACTTACGCCAAGTTGGTTCCAGTTCCATCTGCCCACTTCTCTTCGATAGTGCGGTTGATCAAGTTGATGCTCATCGTGGTGGGAAGAGCTTGCGTGGAGATCCTGTCGAACCTGTCTCTCAGCGTGGAGATGTCCTCTCGCGCGTCCATCATGATTCCGCGTGCACTGGTCTCAACGTAAGCGATTTCTTCGCCACTGGCCAGCGTTGCGATCATGAACTCTCCTTCATTGCCCGGGTGTCGAGCACCACTCGGCACGATCTGGATGCTGACATGAGCTGAGTCGGCCTCCACAAGAGAGGTGAGTTGAGGTCGCATCACGTCTGGGCCGCCTACGTCATACCAGAGGACGGACTCGGGAAGGATGTATACGAGGCGAGGCGGCGGAGGGCTCGTGCGGGTCAGGATCGCTTGTCGAGCCATTCGGGACTCTACAGCGTGACCGTCGTTGAAGAGGAGGGTGTTAGCGTAATCCATCGTCTGGAACAAGCCATGGACGACTATCGGGTTGTAGACCTTGAGGGTTCTGGCGTCCTCTTCCACGGTGGGCCACTTGCGGAACCATTCGGGGAAGCCGTCCTTCTTGTTGCCGAACAGGCCGTCGTGTAGGTGGGCCAGGGCCTCCTTGGTGTCGAGGACGGCGTCGCAGTGTTCGGCGAAGGTGCGTTCGCAGTGGGATTCGGCTCGTTCTACCGCGCCGATGAAGGACGGACTGTAGGGAATCTTGTCCGCGAGCTGCTTGATGCTGTGGTTCGCCAGCACGCGGTACCTGCGGACTTCCGAGCCGAACAGGTCGAGTGCGCTGTTAGACGGGGTGAGTCGCTTGGGGGGCTGCGGCATTTCAGTTCTCCCGATGACCAGTCATGGCCCATGACGACCAGTGAATGCCAGGCCATGCTCCGAGTTCGCCTTGTGACATCGCGTACGCATTCACCAGCATGACACTTTGCGCGATGCTCGGCCACGGGTCAACGGAAAAGGAGGTCGGGATGTTCGAGGCGATCGTTTTGACAGTTCCCCCCGAATCGGTCAAAGCGGAATGCATTTTCGCCACCAGCCGTGCAAATCGGACAGGGCACGGGTGAGCGGTGATGTATCTATTCACAAAAGAAGTCGCCGTGGAATGCGATTCGACGGTCGTGCTCGAACCCACCGAGCACGCCCCGGCCATGGCACGGCGGTTTCTGGCCGGGCGGTTCGCCGAGTGGGGGATCGCCGACGACCACGACGGGCGGCTCATCGTCTCCGAGCTGGCCACTAACGCGCTCGTCCACGGGCACGGGCCGATCGTCGTCCGGGTGTTCCGGGACGAGCACGACGGCCTGCCGGTCATCGAAGTCTGGGAGTGCGCCACGAGGCGCTTGGTCGTATTCCCGGCTCAGCCGGGAGAGGATTGGAGGTTTTCTCTGGGCCTAATGGCTTACCCGGATCCGAAAGGAAAAGGGGGACAGTAGCATGCCAGCAAAC
>NZ_SMLC01000247.1 GCF_004349245.1 Actinomadura sp. 6K520
GTGGCCCCCGAGCAGCTCGGCGAGTTCGTCCTCGACGTCCTGGCTGGCCAAGAACATCAGCTCGTCGCCCGGCTCCAGCGTGTCGTCGGGGGTCGGCACGAGCACCCGGCCCTCCCGCAGGATCGCCACCAGCGCGGTGTCGCGGGGCCAGCCCACCGACCCGACGCGCTGCCCGCCGAGCGGCGCGTCCTCCGGCAGCGTCAGCTCGACGAGGTTGGCCTCGCCCTGCCGGAACGTCATCAGCCGGACCAGGTCGCCGACGCTGACCGCCTCCTCCACCAGCGCGGACAGCAGCCGCGGGGTGGACACGGCCACGTCCACGCCCCACGACTCGTTGAACAGCCACTCGTTGTTCGGGTGGTTGATCCGGGCCACCACGCGCGGCACCCCGTACTCGGTCTTGGCGAGCAGCGACACCACGAGGTTGACCTTGTCGTCACCGGACGAGGCGACCACGACCTGGCAGCGCTCCAGGGCCGCGTCGTCCAGCGCGGAGATCTCGCATGCGTCGGCCAGCAGCCATTCCGCCCGCGGCACCATCTCGACCTTGATGGCCTTGGGGCTCTTGTCGATCAGGAGCACCTCGTGCCCGTTCTCCAGCAGCTCCTGGGCGATGGAGCGGCCCACCGCGCCCGCCCCGGCGATCGCGACCCGCATCAGGCGTCCTCCCCGTTCCGTGCCGCGACGGCGGCGTTCACCCGCTCCAGGTCGTCGGCGCCGGCCACGATGTGCACGACGTCACCGTCCTGGATCACCGTGTCCCGGTCGGGAACGAGAGCCTCGCCCATCCGCCCCAGGAACGCCACCCGCGTGCCGGCGTGCTCCTCCAGCGCGCCGACCTTCTCGCCCACCCACAGGTGACCGGAGTCCAGCTCGGCGAGGACGACCGCGCCGGTGGGGTCGCGCCACAGCGGCTCGGCGCCCTCCGGCAGCAGCCGGCGCAGGATCTGGTCGGCGGTCCAGCGGACGGTCGCGACCGTCGGGATGCCGAGGCGCTGGTAGACCTCCGCGCGGCGCGGGTCGTAGATGCGGGCGACGACGTTGTCGACGCCGAACGTCTCGCGCGCCACCCGGGCCGAGATGATGTTGGAGTTGTCGCCGCTGCTGACGGCCACGAACGCCGACGCGCGCTCGATGCCCGCCTCGGCGATCACGTCGCGATCGAACCCGAACCCGGTGATGCGGCGGCCCCGGAACCCGCTGCGCAGCCGGCGGAACGCCTCCGGGTTCTGGTCGATGATGGACACCGAATGGCCCTGGTCCTCAAGGATGTGGGCGAGCGTCGACCCGACGCGCCCGCACCCCATGATCACGATATGCACGGCCGTTCCCTCTTCCGTCCAGGGGGCCGTTCCCCCCGTCCCTGCCGGGCTGCAAAACTACACATCCGCCCAGGGGAGTACTACCCAACCAGGTCCCCGCGGTGCTTGCGAAGCGCGGTCGGAACCGGCGGCTAGAGTCTCCTTCCGTGTCCAAGGTTCCGGACCTCACGAAGCGGTTGCTCGTAGGTCGCGCGCTGAGCAGTTCGAAGCAGCCCGAACAGCTCCTTCCCAAGCGCATCGCCCTGCCGGTCTTCGCCAGCGATGCCCTGTCATCGGTGGCCTACGCCCCGCAGGAGATCCTCATCGCCCTCGCGGCGGGCGGCCTGGTGATGTACCAGTACACGCCCTGGATCGCCGCGGCCGTGGTGGTGGTCCTGCTGACGGTGGTCGCCTCGTACCGGCAGAACGTCCGGGCCTACCCGAGCGGCGGCGGCGACTTCGAGGTCGCCACCACCAACCTCGGCGGCAACTGGGGCCTCGTCGTCGCGAGCGCGCTGATCGTCGACTACACGCTGACCGTGGCCGTGTCGGTGTCGTCCGGCGTCGAGAACCTCGGGGCGCTGCTGACGTTCATCCAGCCGCACGAGGTCCTCGCGGCGGTCGCGGTCCTCGCCGTGCTCGCCGTCGCCAACCTGCGGGGCCTCAAGGAGGCGGGGATCGCGTTCGCCATCCCCACCTACCTGTTCATGACCGCGATCCTGGGCATGCTGGCGTGGGGCCTGGTGCGCCTCCTCTCCGGCACCGAGCTGACGGCCAAGACGGCGGGTTACGAGCTGCGCGGGGACGAGACCGACATCGCCGGCTTCGCCCTGGTCTTCCTGCTGCTCCGGGCGTTCTCGTCCGGCTGCGCCGCGCTGACCGGCGTGGAGTCGATCAGCAACGGCGTGCCCGCGTTCCGCAAGCCCAAGGGGCGGAACGCCGCCACGACGCTGCTGCTCCTCGGGCTCGTGTCGATGACGATGTTCGGCGGCGTGACCGTCTTCGCCCACATCACCGACGCCAAGTTCTCCGAACCCGCGCACGGGAGCCACCTGATCGACCCGGCCACCGGCGCGGAGGTCACCGACGCCGAACCGGTGATCGCGCAGGTCGCGCACACCGTGTTCAGCAACTTCGGGTTCGGGTTCGCGCTGGTCGCCATCATGACCGCGCTGATCCTGTTCCTCGCGGCCAACACCGCCTTCAACGGCTTCCCCGTCCTCGGCTCCGTCCTCGCGCAGAACCGCTACCTCCCGCGCCAGCTCCACACCCGCGGCGACCGGCTGGCCCTGAGCAACGGCATCATCATCCTCGCCGTCATGGCGGGGCTGCTGATCTACGCCTACGACGCGTCCGTCAGCGCGCTGATCCCGCTCTACACCGTCGGCGTCTTCATCTCCTTCACCGTCAGCCAGGTCGGCATGGTGCGGCACTGGAACCGGCTCCTCGCCACCGAGCGGGACGCGGCGCGGCGCCGCCACATGAAGACGTCCCGGGCCATCAACGGCTTCGGCGCCACCCTCACCGGCATCGTGCTGACCGTCGTGCTGATCACCAAGTTCACGCTCGGCGCCTACATCATCTGCATCGCGATGCCGGCCCTGTTCCTGCTGATGAAGGGGATCAGAAAGCACTACGACCGGGTCGCCGAGGAGCTGGCGCCCTCCGGCGAGGACGTCGCGCTGCCCGCGCGCAACCACGGCATCGTGCTCGTCTCCAAGATCCACAAGCCGACGCTGCGGGCCCTCGCCTACGCCCGCGCCACCCGCCCCTCCACGCTGGAGGCGGTCACGGTCGCGGTGGACGCCGCGGAGTCCCAGCGGCTCCAGGACGAGTGGGAGGCGCTCGACCTCCCCGTCCCGCTGAAGATCCTCGACTCGCCGTACCGGGAGATCACCCGGCCGGTCCTCGCCTACGTCAAGAGCGTCCGGCGCAAGAGCCCCCGCGACGTGGTCACCGTGTTCATCCCCGAGTACGTCGTCGGCCACTGGTGGGAGCAGCTCCTGCACAACCAGAGCGCCCTGCGGCTCAAGGGCAGGCTGCTGTTCCAGCCCGGCGTCATGGTGACCAGCGTCGCGTGGCAGCTGCAGTCCTCCGACCGGCTCAAGGGGCGCGGCGAGCCGCCCGCGCCCGGCTCGTCCCGGCGTCCGCCGCGGGCCGGGGCACGCCCCGGTGCCGGTAGTGTTTCGGACCGTGACTGAACTGGAGCCCGACGTCCTGGAACTGGAGGTCGGCAACGTCGCCAACGGCGGTTTCTGCGTCGCCCGGCACGAGGGCCGGGTGGTCTTCGTCCGGCACGCCCTGCCCGGCGAGCGCGTGCGGGCCCGGATCACCGACCGCACCAGGAACTTCCTCCGCGCCGACGCCGTGGAGATCATCGAGGCGTCGCCGGACCGGGTCGAACCGCCGTGCCCGTTCGCCGGGCCCGGACGCTGCGGCGGCTGCGACTGGCAGCACGCCTCGCTGCCCGCGCAGCGCGCGCTCAAGGCGGCCGTGGTCGAGGAGCAGCTGCAGCGCCTCGCCGGGATCACCCGCACGGTGACCGTCGAGGAGGTCCCCTACCCGGTGGACTCGGAGGTGATGCCGCCGCCCGGGCTCGGCTGGCGCACCCGCGTGCAGTTCGCGGTCTCGTCCGGGGCCGTCGGGCTGCGCAAGCACCGCTCCCACGACATCGAGCCCATCGACGAATGCCTGATCGCCCACCCCGGCGTGGAGCTGATGGGCATCGAACGCAAGCGCTGGCCGGGCGCGTCCGGCGTGGAGGGCATCGTCTCCGCGTCCACCGGTGACCGCCTGGTCGTGCTGCGCGGCCGCGACCGCCGCAGGATCCGGGTGCCGCGGCTCGACGTGCCGGTCCGGCTCGTCCGCGGCAAGCCGGAGCCGGGCTCCGGCCTGCCCTACGTGCGCGAGGAGGTCTCCGGCCGGCTGTACCAGGTCAGCGGCAGCGGCTTCTGGCAGGTGCACCCCGGCGCCGCGCAGCTCCTCGCCGACGCCGTGGTCGACGCCCTGGAGCCAAAGCCCGGCGACATCGCCCTCGACCTGTACTGCGGCGCGGGCCTGTTCGCCGGCGTCCTCGGCGACCGCATCGGGCCGGACGGGCTCGTCGTCGGCGTCGAATCCGACGGGCAGGCCGTCCGGGACGCCCGCTTCAACCTGCGCGACCTGCCGAACGTCTCCATCGAGCGCGGCCCCGTCGAGGAGGTCGTCGCGGAGCTGGAGTTCGGCCGCGCGTCCGGCGGCGGGTCCCGCGCGCAGAACAAGCGGGGCGGCGGCCACCAGGGCGGTGAGCGGGTGCGCCGCGCCGACGTCGTCGTCCTCGACCCGCCCCGGGCGGGCGCCGGCCGCGACGTCGTCGAGCACATCACCCGGCTCGCCGGCCGCAAGATCGCCTACGTGTCCTGCGATCCCGCGACCCTCGCCCGCGACCTGGCCTACTTCGGCGAGCGCGGCTGGACGCTGGAGACCCTCCGCGCCTTCGACGCCTACCCGATGACGCAGCACGTGGAGTGCCTGGCCACCCTGGTCCGCGGCTGAGCCGGGACCGGGGGCGTCCGGAAAACGGGTTGCGGGGCGGCATAACGTGGGAACCGTGATCGAGATCCGGGAGATCCCCGAGGCGGACGTCGGCCGCATGGTCGACCTCGCCGGCATGGTGTTCCACGTGCGCGTCGAGGAGGGCGACCACGAGCGCGACGGGTGGCGGGTCCGCCGAGCCGGGCGCATCGGCGCCTACGACGGCGGGACGCTGGCCGGGCAGGTCGCGGCCATCCCGATGCGGCTCGCCGTGCCGGGCGCGTTCCTCGACTGCTCGGCGGTCACGTACGTCGGCGTCCTGCCCACGCACCGGCGGCGCGGCGTCCTCACGTCCATGATGGAGCGGATGCACGCCGACGCGGCCGCCGCGGGCCGTCCGGTCGCGGTGCTCTGGGCCTCGCAGGGCGCGATCTACGGCCGGTACGGGTACGGCCTCGCCACCCGGGCGATCAGCCTGGAGGTCGACTCCTCCCGGCCGCTCCGGCTCCGTACCGTCCCCGACGAGCGTCCCCTCCGGCTGGTCGATCCCGCGTCCGCCGCGGAGGTCGTCGGGCCCATCCACAACCGCGCGCTCGCCGCGCGGCCGGGCGGCCTGGTCCGCGACGACGAGTGGTGGAAACGGGGCATCCTGCCGCCCGCCGACCCCGAGACCGCCCCCGGCTTCACCGAGCCGCGCGTCGTGGTCCACCCGGCCGGCTACGCCGTCTACCGCACCAACGAGGAGGAGACGGTCAGGGTCACCGACCTCGTCGCCGAGACGCCGGCGGTGGAGGCCGCGCTCTGGCGATACCTGGCGTCGATCGACCTGACCCGGCGCGTCCAGGCCCCGAACCGGCCCGTGGACGACCTGCTCCCGCACATGGCGGCCGACCCGGACCAGGTGGTCGTCAAGAAGGACGCCGGTGCCCTCTGGCTCCGGCTGCTCGACGTTCCCGGCGCGCTGGTCTCGCGGTCCTGGGCCACCGGCGACACGTTCGTCCTGGAGGTCCGCGACGACCGCGTCCCGGCGAACGAGGGCCGCTGGCGCCTGGCCACCGGCACCGCCCCCGCCTGCGACCGGACGGCGGGGGAACCGGACCTGACACTGTCGGCCGCCGACCTGGCCGCCGTCTACCTGGGCGGAATGCGGGTGACCACGCTCGTCCGGGTCGGGGTGGTCACCGAGCACACGCCCGGCGCGGCCGCCCGGCTGGACGCGGCGCTGGCCGTCCCGCTGGCCCCGTACATGAACGACGATTTCTGAGGCGTCCGCGGGCGGCCCGGACGCCCATCTCCAGAAGAAGCCTTCATCTCCAGAAGAAGACCTTGGCGCTTCCGCTGGTGACGGCGGCGTCGGCGGTGCCGTGCTGGACGAGCTGGAACCGCACCCGGTGGTTCGCCCGGACGGTGTCGGCGGCCAGCCCGTACACCAGGTTGGTGCTGTCGCCGACGGAGACGAAGTCCTGGGTGGGGCCCGCCTCGAACTTGCCGGTGTCGTCGACGTCGACCTCCACCACGCGGGCCTGGACCAGGGTGCCCGCCGGGACGCCGGTGACCGTCGCCCCCACGGTGAGGCTGTAGCGGGCGGACCCGGTCAGGATGCTGGGGCCGCCCTGGTTCCAGTGCTGGTGATGCCGGTCGGAGTACTCGGTCTCCCAGCTGACGTCCGTCCACACGCCGGGGGCGAGCCGCTGCTCGGTGGCCGTGCCGACGGACACGTAGTCGGGCATGTCGTCTCCCTCGGGCGAGACGCCGACGCGCCACTGCCCGTAGTCGTCTGCGACGGCGCGGTCGTAGTCGACGGCCGCGCCGTTGATGGTCTGCTCGTTGAGGTACTGCTGGAGCTGTGCGCGGGAGTCCCACCGGCCGCCCGACCAGGCGTAGGTCTGCCAGCCGTAGGTCATCTTCCCGGCGTCGAACGCGCGCTTCAGCGGCCCGTACCCGGCGTAGAGGCCGACCCGGCCGCGGCCGAGGACGCTCGCCGCGCCGTCGAGGTAGGCGTTGATCGCGTCCTGCTGGCCCGGGGACGCGTCCCAGTCGGCGGCGAAGTAGATGGGCCTGCCGTCCGGCATGCCGCAGGCCCTGGCCTGGCGGGCGGCGTCCCTGGCGTCGGCCTCCCCGGCGGCGCGTCCGGCCAGCGGCCTGGACTTGGTGGTCTGCCAGACGACCACCACCCAGATGCCCGCGTCCGACAGCTCCTCGGCCTCCGCGCGGGTCAGGTTCTTGCCGGTCGTGTCGTGCGACAGGTAGCGGCACGCGAACTTCGCCCCGGCGCGTTTCAGCGCGGCGACGCCGGGGCGGCCCCACGAGTAGTCGACGCCGAAGACAGCCATCGGTGAACTCCGTGATCGGGAAGGGGGGTCATCGCCGATTCAACAGTGTGCGCCCTGAACACCGCAGGAGATTCCGGCGGAAGGTTCCCGAAACGCGCGCCCGGGTGAGGCGTGACCATCTGTGACGACACGCCGACATGGCGTTATGAGAACGGCCGGCCGCTCGCTACAACGGACGGGTCCGGGAAGAAACCGACGGCCACGGAAGGTCTCATCGTGATCGTGACATGGAAGGAGCGCGGTCTCGTCCTACTGGCGGCCGCGCCGCTGCTGGGCGTCGTGCCCATGGCGACCGGGGCGCACGCCGACGGGGCCGTTGTGCTCCGCACGGCCTCGCCCAAGGAGGACGTCCTGCCGGGAGGCACCTACGCATGGACGTACAAGATGCTGGCGAAGGGCCCGGCGAAGTCCGGCAGGGCCGTCTTCCGGATGACCCTGCCGAGATCGCTGGAGTTCGTGTCAGGTGAGAAGCGCTGCCGGTCGAAGGGGCGGAGGGTCGTCTGCCACCTCGGCACGGTCAGGAAGGGCCAGAAGGTCAGGGGCGCGATCAGGGCCAAGGTGTCCAGGCGGGCCGACGCCGGGCAGAAGATCTCGGCACGCGGGACGGTGACCTGGGGCAAGACGCGCGTCACCCGCCGGTTCCCCGCCGTGCGCGTGGCCAAGGGCGCCGACCTCCTCACGACCGAGGCGGCTCCGGCGACGGCCCGCGCCGCGGTGGCCGGGTCGCGCCGTCCCGTCCGTCCCGCCCGTCCCGGGGGCGTGACCGGCGGCTAGGGCCGGGACCGGTGCCCTGTCGTATTCGACTGTGTCGTGTTCGGGGTGGTCGGTGGTGAACCCGAGGCTTCGTATGTAGAGTACGAGGCATGGGCTATGTAGAGTTCGAGCGACGCGGGAGTGGTTCGGGGCGGTCCGGGGTGTTCGTCGCCTGGGCGTTGCTGGCGTGGCTGGGGATCGCGGTGGCCGCGGCTGCGGCGGCGGTGCTGGTGGTGCTGGTGCCGGCGGTGGCGCCGCCGGTCGGGGTCGCGGGGGCGGTTGCGGGGCTGCTGCTGGC
>NZ_SMLC01000248.1 GCF_004349245.1 Actinomadura sp. 6K520
ATCAGAGACAGGGCGTGTTGCGCGGCGGGCGCCCGTCCCCCGGGCGCCCGCCGCGCAACACGCCATCCCCCCGACCCGGCACAGCCGCCGGGCCGGCCAAGTGATCAAAGGAGTGGGTCGCTTGTCCGCCACCCGGATCAGCGTCATCGTGCTCGCGCACGGAGCCGGCGAGTCGCTGCCCGACACCCTCGCGTCGCTCGCCGCACAGACGCACACCGATCTGGACGTGCTCGTCATGGACGACGGCACCGGCGTCACCGCCGAGACCGTCGTTCCCGACGGCCGGTTCCGGATCGTCCGGAAAGGCGCCCTGAGCCGCGGCGCAGCGCGCAACCTGGGCGTGCAGGAGAGCGACGGCGACTTCGTCCTGTTCGTCAACGGCGGCGACGAGCTCCCGGCGGGCGCGCTGGCGGCCCTGCTGGCCGCCCTCGACGAATCCGGATCGGACATCGCGGCCGGGCGGGCGGCCGTGCGCCGGTGGACGGGCCAGGTGGCCCAGTGGCGGCCGTCCAGGCAGCCGTCCGAACCGGTCACGGGCACCGACCTCACCCGCACCCCGGACCTGATCGCCGACCGCCGCGTCGCGGGGAAGCTCTTCCGGCGTTCCTTCTGGGCCGCGCACCGGCTGGAGTTCCCCGACATCGGCCGCTACGACGACCTGCCCACGACGATCCAGGCGCTGCACCTGGCCACCGCGATCGACGTGCTGCCCGACGTCGTGCTGCACCGCCACGGCCGGCTGTTCGAGCCGACGACGGAGCCGCAGGAGATCGCGGACGGGTTCGGCGCCGTCACGCTCGCCACGACGTGGCTGGAGGAGAACGGGCACCCCGGGTCCCGCCGCCGCCTGCAGCTGCTCGCCGTCAACGACGAGCTGCGGGTGTTCCTGGACGCGCTGCCGGACGTCCCCGCCGAGGAACGCGACCAGGTCGTCGCGCAGGCCGCCGCCTACGCGTCCGGGATCTCCGCGAAGGTGCTCGCCGGCGCGTCCGCGCTGACCCGGCTGAAGTGGCACCTCGCCGGCACCGGGCACACGACGGAGCTGGTGAAGGTCGTCCGGTACGAGCGGGGGAAGGCGTCGCCGTCGATCGTCCGCGACCCGCTGCGCCGGTACGTCGTGTACCCGTACTGGAAGGACTCCTCGCTCGACATCCCCCGCGACATCTACCGGGCGCGCGGCGAGGTCAGGATGCGCGGCCGCGTCCACGCGGTGAGCTGGGAGGGTGACCGGCTCACCGTCACCGGCGAGGCGTACATCAACTCGGTCAGCATGCGGCGCCGCTGGACGTCGGTGAAGACGATGACGCTGCGGTCCGGCAAGCGGAAGATCGTGGCGAAGGCCAGGCAGACCCCGAAGCCCGGCAAGAAGTCCGGCTGGTCCGGGTTCGAGTTCACCTTCGACGTGGGCCGGCTGCGCGACCGCGGCACGTGGGTCGAGGGCGACTGGGACGTCCAGGCGTCGGTGTTCAACGCGGGCGTGTTCCGGCAGGGGCCGCTGCGCGGCGGCAGCTCCGGCACCGGCGCCCACCCGCCGTACCACTACGTCGCCGACGACGTGCGCGTGGTGCCCCGGATCGAGGATCGCCGCCTCGTCATCACGGTCGAGAAGGTCGCCACGAAGGCGACCGCCCTGCGCTGGGACGGCGACGCGCTCGTCATCGAGCTGGAGGCCACCGGCGAGGCGCCCGACGAGCTCGTCCTGTCGCTCGGCGACGACCGCGTCCCGGTTCCGGTCACGCCCGCCGGAGACGGGCACACCGCCCGCGTCGACCCGGCGGCGCTCGAAGGGTCGCCGATCCCGCCGGAGCGCATCGACGACACCCGCGACTGGACGGTCTACGCCGGCGGCCGCCCGCTGGTGCTCGCCGAGGGCGTCGATGACGTCGACCGGGCGTTCGGCCCCCTGGAGGTCACCGCCGGCCGCGGCCCGAGCGGCTACCTGCGCGTCCGGCGCACCACGACCCGGCTGGTCGTGGACGACTGCACCTGGCGGCCCGACGGGACACTGACGCTGACCGCGACGCACACCGCCCACGACGGCGGGCAGATCGTGCTGCGCGGGCGGGCCCGCCGCAAGGAGCACGCGTTCGACCTCGTCGCCGACGCGTCCTCCGGCGTCCTGCGCGCGGAGCTCCCGGTCGCGGCCGTGCCGGGCGTCGCGGGCGTGCTGCCGCTGCGCCCGGGCCGCTGGGACGTGCTGTTCCGGCCCCCGGGCGGCCGGGCGCTGACCGTCCGGCTGGCGGACCCGGCGGCCAAGAACCTGCCGGAGCCGCTGGAGGTGGCGCGGCGCGGCTACGAGCTGGAGGGACGCGACGGGCGGCTGGTCGTGTCGGTGACCGGCGACGTCTCGTCCGAGGAGAAGAACGCCGGTCCGAAGTACCGCGAGGAGGCCCGCCGGCGCGTCGAGCGCGACGGGCTGCGCGACGCCGTCCTGTTCTCCTGCTTCAACGGCCGCCAGTACTCCGACAGCCCGAAGGCGATCCACGAGGAGCTGCTGCGGCGGAACCCGGGCCTGGAGCAGCTGTGGGTCGTCAACGACGCGCAGGTGGAGCTGCCGAGCACGCTGCGGGCCGTCCGGCTGAACGGCAAGGAGTGGAACGAGGCGCTCGCCACGTCCCGCTACATCGTGACGAACCACCGGCTCGGCGACGAGTTCCAGCGGCACCCGGACCAGGTCGTCCTGCAGACGTGGCACGGCACCCCGCTGAAGAAGATCGGCAAGGACATCAAGGAGGTGCACTTCGCCTACACGCCCGGCATGAAGAAGGCGCTGCAGTCGAAGTCCGCCGGCCCGGCCGTCCCCGAGTGGAGCCACCTGCTGTCGCCGAACCCGTTCAGCACGGAGATCTTCCGCCGCGCGTTCGCGTTCGACGGCGAGATGCTGGAGGTCGGCTACCCGCGCAACGACCTGCTGCACAGCCCCGACGCCGACGCGGTCGCCGCGCGGGTCAAGGCCCGGCTCGGCATCCCCGAGGGCAAGCGCGTCGTGCTGTACGCGCCGACCTGGCGCGACGACCAGTACTACAGCCGCGGCCGCTACCGGTTCGACATGCGGATCGACCTGGAGCGCGCCCGCCAGGCCCTCGGCGACGACCACGTCCTGCTGGTCCGCCTGCACACCAACGTCGTGGACGGCGTCCCGGAGGACGAGCACGGTTTCGTCCGGGACGTGTCGCTGTACCCCGACATCACCGAGCTGTACCTGATCTCCGACATGATGATCAGCGACTACTCGTCGGTGATGTTCGACTACGCCAACACCGGCCGCCCCATGCTGTTCTTCACCTACGACCTGGCCGACTACCGGGACCGCCTCCGCGGCTTCTACTTCGACTTCGAGGCCGAATCCCCCGGCCCGCTGGTCGAGACGTCCGACGACCTGATCGACGCGATCCGCGACGTCGAGTCCGCGACCGCCGGCCACGCGGCCCGCTACAAGGAGTTCGCCGACCGCTTCTGCCCCCTCGACGACGGAAGCGCCGCCGCCCGCACCGTGGACCGCGTTTTCGGTACGGCCGACTGAGGCCAGGGGTGCCATTTCGGCGGCCGGCGGCGGCGGGGCGATTGGTAGGCTTCGCGCCTGCCTATACGAAATGAGGGGAGTAGGCACAGGTCGTGGACGCGGTGGCGAACCATTGCAGGGTGGGCGTTGACGACCGCCTCCGGATCCGGTGGCCCGCTCCGCTGCCGGACGGCCGGCGGATCGTGCTGCGGCACCGCGCGTCCGGCGGCACGCTGGAGGAGCCGGTCGGCGGCGACCGCACCTCGGTCGCACTCGCCGTCGGCGAGCTCGACCCCGGCAAGTGGCAGGTGCGGCTCATGGCGGGCGGGACGGACGTGCCGCTCCTGACCGACGACCCCTGCTTCTCGTTCGAGGAGATGCGCGCCTACGCCGGGGCGCCCCGGGACCGCGCCGTGCGGGTCGTCCGCTCCCCGGAGGGGCATGTGTCGCTCCGCGTCCGGCAGGTGTCCCCCCACGCCGAGGTCGAGGCGGTGCACCCGGGCGATGGCGAGATCCGGGTCGAAGGGCGGCTCGCCTACGCGGGCCCGCGTCCCGGCGTGCCGGCGCGGCTGACCGCCGTCGCACGCGAGACGCGCCACACCCTGACGCGGGACGCGCGGCTCGACGGTACGGAGTTCCACGTCTGCCTGCCGGTGGACGCGTTCGCCGCGGAGGAGCCCGCCCTCTGGGACCTGTTCCTCGACGCCGGCGACGTCCACGCCCGCCTCGCGACCCGGCTGGACGACGCGCCGGGCAAGCGGGGCAAGGTGTCCTTCCCCCGGCAACTCGCCCCCGTCGGTGACGCGGGCGATGAGCGGCGGATGTCGGTGCGGCCGTACTACACCGGCAGGGACGAGCTGTCGATCGCGAGTCACCTCGTCACCGAGGAGACCCAGTGAAGATCACGTTCATGCTGCTGGACGCGTTCGACGTCGACGGCACCGTGCGGACCACCTTCACCCTGGCGGGCGAACTGGCCCGCCGCCACGACGTCGAGGTCGTCAGCGTGCTGCGGAACGCCGACCGGCCCGTCCTCCCGCTGTCGGACCGCGTCCGGCTGCGCTGCCTGGTCGACCTGCGCCCGGACGCGAAGGTGCCGTGGCCGAACACCGCCCGCGCCGAACGCCTCATGGCGGAACCGACCGGGATGGTCCACCCGGAGGAGCGCTGCTACAACAGGTTCTCCGCCTGGACCGACGTGCGGATCACCCGCTTCCTCAAGCGGCTCCGCACGAACGTGCTGGTCACCACCCGCGCCGGGCTCAACCTGGCGGCGGCGCGGCACGCCCCGGGCAGGGTCGTCGTGATCGGGCAGGAGCACCTGCAGCTCGGCATCCACCAGCCCGGAATCCTGGCGGAGATCAAGGAGTGGTACCCGCGCCTGGACGCCCTCACCTGCCTGACGGTCGCCGACCGCGAGGACTACGAGGCCACGCTCCCGGACGGCTCGTGCCCCGTCTACACGATCGGCAACGGCCTGCCGGACCGGGTGTATCCGCGGTCCCGGCAGGAGAACAAGCTCGTCGTCGCCGCCGGCCGGATGGTGTGGATCAAGGGCTACGACCTGCTGATCGGCGCCTTCGCGAAGGTCGTGGAGAAGCATCCGGAGTGGAGGCTGCGGATCTACGGGCAGGGGGTGCGGCGCGAGGAGCTGCTCCGCAAGGCCACCCGGCTCGGGCTCTACAACAACGTCCTGCTCATGGAGCCGACCGACGACATGGAGGGCGAGCTGGCCAAGGCGTCCATCCTGGCCATGTCGTCGCGTGCCGAGCCGTTCGGCATGACGATCATCGAGGCGTTCGCGTGCGGGCTGCCCGTCGTGGGCTTCGACTGCCCGCGCGGCCCCCGCGAGATCATCAATGACGGCCACGACGGGTTCCTCGTCCCGCCGCAGGACACCGACGCGTTCGCCGAGACGCTGATCCGGCTGATCGACGACGAGGAGCTGCGGCACCGGATGGCCCGCAACGCACTCGCCTCGGCCGAGCGTTTCGACATCGCGGCCGTCGCCGGGCTCTGGGAGAAGATGCTCGCCGAGCTGTGCACCAGGCCCCGCCGCATGACGGGACGCTAGCCCGGTTCGGCCGGCACGCTATCCGGCTCCGCGGGCGCCGCCGCCTCGCGGCCCTCGCGGCCCGGCGGGAGCAGTGCCAGCGCGAGAGCCACGCAGGCGAACGGGACGGCGGGCAGGACGTACCGGTAGTCGAAGTCGGCCGTCGCGGCGGGGATGACGAGCAGCGCGAGGCTCGTCCCCCACGGCAGCAGCGCACCGGTCGCCCAGTGCCGGACGGGCCGCATCGGCGTCCACCGGCCGCGGAACCGGGCATACGGCAACGCTCCGGCCAGCCCGCCGAGCAGCAGCAGACCGAGCACGGTGCCCGGCATGACCACGCGATCCTGGTAGCCGAGCACGATCCCGGCCCACGGATCGACGACCCTCGTCTCACCCTCGGGGTCGTACCTCGCTGCGAGCTTGTCCTGCTCGTCGCTCCAGGACGCGCCCTCGGGGAACTCGTACTGGAGCCACGTCCACGGTGTCGGGTACGGCTCGCGCTCCCACTCGAACGCCCGGAGCGTGTCGCGGACGACGACCCGCGCGTAGTCGGCGGGCTGCTCCGTGATGGCCTCCCGCGCGAACTCGCCCGCGAGCCGGTCGGGCCGCTCCCCGTAGATCCAGCCGGGCAGGTCACGGAACGGGGAGTCCTTCGTCCACAGGGACGCGAACGCCGGCGAGATGCGGGGATCGGTGTGCTCGGGGCACATCACCGCGAGCTCGGGCCGCGGCTCGATGACCCGGCAGTCGGCGAAGTCGGCGGTGCGCCCGTACAGCCAGATGTTCCCGGCCCTGGCCATCGCGAACTCGCCGTACACGTGCTGGAACGCGAACATGTACCCGACGATCGGAAGCACGAAGGCCGCCACCGCACCGGCGCACGCCCGCCAGCCCGCCCGCCGCAGCAGCATGGCGACCAGGATCACCGCGATCAGCGGCAGCCCCGCCGACCTGGTGAGCGACGTGCCCGCCGCGAACACCCCCGCCAGCGCCCCCAGCCACCACGTCATGCGCCGCCGCCACAGGACGGCCGCCACCGCCGCGAGCAGCAGGAACGTGAACAGCGAGTCCGACATGAGCATGTGCTCAAGGGCGACCTGATGGACGGGAAGCAGCACGGGGACCGTCAGCGCCGCCCCCAGCAACCCCGCCGCCCAGGGGCGCACGACGTCCCGGGCGGCCCGCCACACCAGCACGTACACGAGCACACCGGTCAGCAGACCGAGGACATGCTGCACCGACACCACGACCGTCAGGCTGTGGAACGGTTTGAGGAGCCACAGCAGCAGCGAGTACCCGGACGGGCGCGTCTCCCCTGGCCGCCCCTCGATCGCCGACTCCAGATACTCCGGCGAGTCACCGAACCACATCGGCGCCGGATACCCCAGCACCGCGGCGACCCGGATGAGGACCGCCGGTACCAGCACGCACACGAGAGGCAGGTGAAGCAGCACAGGTCGGGCACGCACCAGCAAAGACTACCCAGGGTGTTGGTCATCATCCGGTCGGACGATCACGAGTCGGAGACAATGCGGAGGACCGGAACCGGGCACCGATAGCATCGGATCGCTTCCCACAAGGAAAGGATCTCCATGGCGAACTTCACGCTCGACGACGTTCGGCAACGGACGTACAAGGCGCGTGACGCCTGGTGGACGGTACTGCTGGTCGATCCGCTCGCCTCCAGGCTGGTGAAGTTCACGGCCAACCGGACGCGGGTGACCCCGAACCAGCTCACCGTGGGAGCCCTCATCCTCGGCCTCGCCGCCGGGGCCTGCTTCGCCGTCGCGTCCTGGCCGTGGCTGCTCGCCGGCGCGCTGCTGTACCACCTGTCCTTCACGCTCGACTGCATGGACGGCAAGATCGCCCGCCTGAAGGGCACCGGCTCGGTCTTCGGCGCCTGGCTCGACTACATCTTCGACCGCGTCCGCGTCCTGGCCTGCGCGATCGCTCTCATGGGCGGCCAGTACGCCGCCACCGGCAACGTCGCCTACATCTGGACGGCCCTGGCGGTCGTGTTCCTCGACATGCTCCGCTACATGGACGCGCTGGAGATCTACAAGGTCCGCACCCAGATGCGGACCACCCTCAACGCCGCCCGCCGCGAGGCCCACGACCTGGAACAGGCCGCCCAGCGCGCCAACGGCGGCCTCCCCGACGACGACCTGATCTCCGCGGAGCAGGCCATCGGCGAGGACCCGGACGCCGACATGGAGGACCGCGTCGTCGGCGACGACCCGAACGTCGCGCTCCAGCAGGGCTTCAACAAGCGCTTCCCCTGGTACGCCCGCATCCGCAACGTCCTGATGGCGGGCCGCATCCGCCCCCACCTGGTCAGCGGCATCGAGTTCCAGATGGGCGTCTTCATTGTCGCCCCGATCGCCGCCGCCGTGGTCTCCGGCGCCATCATCCCGGTCGTCGCCATCAGCGGGGCGGGCCTCCTGGCCTTCGAACTGGTCATCATCTACAAGTTCTGGCTCTCCAGCCGCGACTACAGCCGCAACCTGGCGAACCTCAACGCCAAGATCGCCGACTACCGCACCCAACTCCCCACCGACCACCACCAAGAGGCAGCCACCCCCGTAACCACCAACTCAGGCTGACCCACCCCTCGACC
>NZ_SMLC01000249.1 GCF_004349245.1 Actinomadura sp. 6K520
CCACACCCCCCGCGAACACCCGGCCCCATGGCTCCACCCCGCACACCCCGATAGGCTCGACGATATGAGTGTTCGGCGGGTGATGGGCATCGAGACCGAGTACGGCATCTCCGTACCCGGGCAGCCAGGGGCCAACGCGATGGTGACCTCCTCCCAGGTCGTCAACGCCTACCTCGCGGCATCGGCCGCACGGGCGCGCAGAGCCCGCTGGGACTTCGAAGAGGAGAACCCCCTCCGCGACGCCCGCGGCTTCGACCTCGCCCGCGAAGTCGCCGACCCCACCCAGCTCACCGACGAAGACCTCGGCCTCGCCAACGTCATCCTCACCAACGGCGCCCGCCTCTACGTCGACCACGCCCACCCCGAATACTCCGCCCCCGAATGCACCAACCCCCGCGACGCCGTCATCTGGGACAAGGCCGGAGAACGCGTCATGGCCGACGCCGCACAGCGCGCCGCCATGGTCCCCGGCACCCACCCCATCCAGCTCTACAAGAACAACACCGACAACAAGGGCGCCTCCTACGGCTGCCATGAGAACTACCTCATGCGCCGCGAGACGCCCTTCGCCGACATCGTCCGGCACCTCACCCCCTTCTTCGTCTCCCGCCAGGTCGTCGCGGGCGCCGGCCGCGTCGGCATCGGCGTCGACGGCCGCGGCGACGGCTTCCAGATCAGCCAGCGCGCCGACTTCTTCGAGGTCGAGGTCGGCCTGGAGACCACGCTCAAGCGCCCCATCATCAACACGCGCGACGAACCCCACGCCGACCCCGAGAAGTACCGCCGCCTCCACGTCATCATCGGCGACGCCAACATGGCCGAGCTGTCCACCTACCTCAAGCTCGGCACCACCTCGCTCGTCCTCGCCATGATCGAGGACGGCTTCCTCACCGTCGACCTCTCCGTCGACATGCCCGTCGCGGCCCTGCGGGCCATCTCCCACGACCCGTCCTGCAAGCACCTGCTCACGCTCCGCGACGGCCGCAAGATGACCGCCGTCCAGCTCCAGATGGAGTACCTCGAGCAGTCCCGCAAGTACGTCGAGGACCGCTTCGGCGCCGACGTGGACGAGATGACCAAGGACGTCCTCGACCGCTGGGAATCGGTCCTGCACCGCCTCGGCGAGGACCCCATGCAGCTCTCCCGCGAACTCGACTGGGTCGCCAAGCTCGCCCTCCTGGAGGGCTACCGCAGCCGCGACAACATCGACTGGTCCCACCCGCGCCTGCAGCTCGTCGACCTGCAGTACAGCGACGTCCGCCCCGACAAGGGCCTCTACAACCGCCTCGTGGCCCGCGGCCGGATCGAACGCGTCGTCACCGAGGCGCAGGTCGAGGCCGCCGTCGAGGATCCGCCAGAGGACACCCGCGCCTACTTCCGGGGCCGCTGCCTGCGCCAGTACGCCGACTCCGTCGCGGCCGCCTCCTGGGACTCCGTCATCTTCGACGTCCCGGGCCGCGAGTCCCTGCAGCGCGTCCCCACCCTGGAGCCCCTGCGCGGCACCAAGCAGCACGTCGGGCCCCTCCTGGACCGCTGTCGCACGGCGGCCGACCTGGTGGCCACCCTGACCGGTCAGAGCTGACCCGGACCCGCCGGGCCCGGATGACGCGCGAGTGTCGTCCGGGCTCTTTCATCTGCCCATTGGATAGTGTGACTATCGAGTCCTATCGCACCGCTGACCTGCAGCGACGGGCGAGGTCTCGGTTTCGTGACTGCTATGCCCGTTTCAGTGGGCGGTGGACCGGCGATAACCCGAGCAAGTCCCCGGCCCCCCGGGCACGGCGGCGGGGAAACGGATTTCAAGATCCGCTAACCGCCGAAGATCGGGGATAGGGTCGGAAGGACCGGCAGAGCGGAGGTACGAGATGGCCACGAAGGACACCGGCGGTCAGAAGCAGACCACCCGGCGCACGGAAGAGGTCGAGGAGACCGAGGCCACGACCACCGAGGACGTGCAGGAGCGCCAGGAGGCGCTCACCGACGACGTGGACTCAATTCTGGACGAAATAGACGAAGTTCTCGAAGAGAACGCAGAGGACTTCGTACGCAGCTACGTCCAAAAGGGCGGCGAATGATCCCGGTATGTCCGTTTTAAGCGGAATGTGATCGAGCGTCATTCCAGGACGTTCTCTACATAAGTAAAACGGCCAAAAGTGCATGAGCGAGGCCCGGTAGGGTCTCGCTCATGCATTCGAAAAGATGTCCGGACTGCGGCGAGACCAAGCCCGCCGCAGAGTTCTGGAAATCCAAGGCGTCCAAGGACGGGCTCGCGTACTACTGCAAGCTTTGTTTCGGTCTGCGGAATGGTCGCTCGTATCGGAAAAAGCAGGCTAAACTCGGCAAAGCATCGCGACCCTACCGCAGTTGGTCCGCTGTTCCGGCGGGCATGAAGCACTGCCCTCGCTGCCAGGAGACCAAGTCCGTCGAGGAGTTCGGACGGAATCGGGCCGAAAAGTCGGGACTCACCGCCTACTGCCGTCCCTGTCACTCAGCCGCCAGTCTGGAGACCAGGCGCCGCAACCACGGCAGCGAGCGGAACTACCTTCTGAAGCTGCGCTACGGCGTGACCGAGGAAGAGGTCGAGCGGATGATCGCCGAGCAGGGCGGCATCTGCGTGATCTGCCTCCGGTCGGAGGCGAAGCACGTCGACCACGACCACATGACGGGGCTCGTCCGGCGCATCCTGTGCTTCAAGTGCAACGGCGGGCTCGGCCAGTTCGAGGACGACCCGGAGCGGCTGCGGCTCGCGGCCGAGTACCTGGAACTGGACGGCTCGCACGCGCGGAGGCTGGAACTCGAAACCGGCGCCAGGGTCTTCGGCGGTCCGGAGCGGGTGCGTTCGGATCCTGACTGGCGGAAGAGGTCGGACTCGATCGCGTCCGCGAGGCACTACCACCTTCGGCAGAAGTACGGGATCAACGACGAGGACGCCGGCTGGATGCTGGGGATGCAGGTCGGCCTCTGCGCCGTCTGTTTCGACTTCCCGGCGAAGCATGTCGACCACGACCATGAGACCGGTGCCGTGCGGGGAATCGCGTGCCATGGGTGCAACACCGGGATGGGGCAGCTCCGTGACGACCCGGTCGTTCTCCGCCGCGCGGCGGACTACCTGACGGGCGGCCTGGTCATGTCCGTCCCGGCCTTTGGCGGTGGGACGCGCTTGTCGTTCACCGTCCCGGACGTGGATCCTGCGAAGGTGTCTCACGGCGGCTGGGCGGCCTACCGGGAGGCGGACGGGCGGCACCGCAAAGCGAATCCGCACCTTGGGATGGTGCGGACGGGGCCCGTCTGGGTGGAGTGAGCACGGGGAACGCGTTCTGCGGTTCGCCGTGGGCTGACTTGGCCGGGGATCATGCGGCATGCGCGCGGGCGACCTTGAACAGTAGGGTCGTACTCGTCCGCGCCGGTGGAGGTTGTGAGGGAGCCGGCGCCATGGTGGAGGGAAGGGAGTCGCGTGGCGTCCCACGAATCGCATACCGGGCGTCTGCCGGGGTTGTTTGCGAACCCGGACATGTCGTCGTTCACGGAATTTCTCGGGGCGTACTCGCCGGGTGCGCTGCCGGGTGGGCGGACGCCGCCGGCGTCGCGGGCGGGGGACGACATCCCGCACGGGACGACGATCGTCGCGGTGACCTTCCCCGGCGGCGTGGTGATGGCGGGTGACCGGCGGGCGACCGCGGGGCACGTGATCGCGCAGCGGGACATCGAGAAGGTGTTCCGGGCGGACGAGTTCTCCGCGATCGCGATCGCGGGGACGGCCGGCATCGGCATCGAGATGGTGCGGTTGTTCCAGGTGGAGCTGGAGCACTATGAGAAGCGCGAGGGCCGGACGCTGTCGGTGGAGGGCAAGGCGAACCGGCTGGCGACGATGGTGCGGCAGAACCTGGCGATGGCGATGCAGGGGCTGGCGGTGGTGCCGCTGTTCGCGGGCTATGACGAGGAGCGGGACGAGGGGCGGATCTTCTCGTACGACCCGGCGGGGGGCAGGTACGAGGAGCGGGACTTCCACTCGGTGGGCTCGGGGTCGGTGTTCGCGCGGGGTGCGCTGAAGAAGCTGTACCGGCCGGATCTGTCGGCGGAGGACGCGGGGCTGGTGTGCGTCCAGGCGCTGTACGACGCGGCGGACGACGACTCGGCGACCGGCGGGCCCGATCTGACGCGCCGGATCTTCCCCGTGGTGGCGTCGGTGACGTCGGACGGGTATCGCCGGCTGGGCGAGGACGAGGTGGGCGCGCTGGCGCAGGCCGTCGTCGACGGACGTTACGACTCGCCGGGCGGTCCGACCGCCCCGCTGCGATAGAAGGGATCCAGACCGGTGTCCATGCCGTTCTATGTGTCGCCCGAACAGCAGATGAAGGACAAGGCGGACTACGCGCGGAAGGGTATTTCGCGTGGCCGCAGTGTCGTGGTGCTGCAGTACGACGACGGCATCCTGTTCGTGGCGGACAATCCGTCGCGGGCGCTGCACAAGATCAGTGAGATTTATGACCGGATCGCGTTCGCGGCGGTGGGGAAGTACAACGAGTTCGAGAATCTGCGGCTCGGGGGCGTCCGGTACGCGGACATCAACGGGTACCAGTACGACCGCCGGGACGTGACGGCGCGGGGTCTGGCGAACGTGTACGCGCAGTCGCTGGGGACGATCTTCACGGAGACGAACAAGCCGTACGAGGTGGAGCTGGTCGTCGCGGAGGTGGGCGAGGACGCGGAGACGGACCAGATCTACCGGTTGACGTTCGACGGGTCGGTGGCGGACGAGCACGGCTATGTGGCGATGGGCGGCCAGGCCGATGCGGTGGCGCAGTCGCTGAAGGACGGGTACCGGGAGGGTTCGTCGCTGTCGGACGCGCTGCGGACGGCGGTGCGGGCGCTGGAGGCGCAGGATTCGGACCGGCACCTGGAGGCGACGTCGCTTGAGGTGGCGGTGCTGGACCGTAATCGTGAGCATCGGCTGTTCAAGCGGCTGACGGCGGCGCGGATCGGTGAGCTGCTGGCGGAGAGCGAGGGTGGCGAGCCGGGCGGGAAGGGCGCCGCCGGCGCGGATGCCGGCGACGCGGACGCCGGGTCGGATGCCGGGGCCGAAGAGGACTGAGTCTCCTCGTCCGGGTGCCGCCGTGGCGGTGCGCCGGGCCGGGGACGGGCCCGTCGTGGTGGGTGGTGGTCGCCGCCCCTGCCGTGGCGGGCCTGTCGCGTGTGCGGCGGGGCCTGGTGCGGGGGAACCGGTGGGCGGAGAGACTGCCATGTTGGGGCCGGGCCGCATAGGGTCATGGTGTGGACAGGCGCATCTTCGGGCTTGAGAACGAGTACGGCGTCACCTGTACCTTCCGGGGTCAGCGGCGGTTGTCACCGGACGAGGTGGCGCGCTATCTGTTCCGGAGGGTGGTGTCGTGGGGTCGTAGCAGCAACGTGTTCCTGCGTAATGGGGCGCGGCTCTACCTGGACGTGGGGAGTCATCCGGAGTACGCGACGCCGGAGTGCGACAGCGTCGTCGATCTGGTGACGCATGACAAGGCCGGTGAGCGGATTCTCGAGGGTCTGCTGGTCGATGCCGAGCGGCGGTTGCGCGAGGAGGGCATCGCCGGCGACATCTATCTGTTCAAGAACAACACGGATTCGGCGGGGAACTCGTACGGCTGCCATGAGAATTATCTGGTGGGCCGGCACGGGGAGTTCGGCCGGCTGGCGGATGTGCTGATTCCGTATCTGGTGACGCGGCAGATCATCAGCGGTGCGGGGAAGGTGCTGCAGACGCCGCGCGGGGCGGTGTACTGCGTGTCGCAGCGGGCGGAGCACATCTGGGAGGGTGTGTCGTCGGCGACGACGCGGTCGCGTCCGATCATCAACACGCGGGACGAGCCGCATGCGGACGCGGAGCGGTTCCGGCGGCTGCATGTGATCGTCGGTGACTCGAACATGAGTGAGACGACGATGCTGCTGAAGGTCGGTGCGACCGATCTGGTGCTGCGGATGATCGAGGCCGGCGTGGTGATGCGTGATCTGACGCTGGAGAATCCGATCCGGGCGATCCGCGAGGTCAGCCATGACATGACGGGGCGGCGGAAGGTGCGGCTGGCGAACGGCCGGGAGGCGAGTTCGCTGGAGATCCAGCAGGAGTACTTCGGGAAGGCGCGCGATTTCGTGGACGCGCGCGGCGGGGACGCGACGGCGAAGCGGGTGCTGGAGCTGTGGGAGCGGACGCTGCGGGCGGTGGAGACGGGTGATCTGGATCTGGTCGAGCGTGAGATCGACTGGGTGACGAAGTACAAGCTGATCGAGCGGTACCGGCGGAAGTACGATCTGCCGCTGTCGTCGCCGCGTGTGGCGCAGCTGGATCTGACGTATCACGATGTGCATCGTGAGCGGGGTCTGTACTACCTGCTGGAGAAGCGCGGGGCGGTGGACCGGGTCACGCGGGATCTGGACATCTTCGAGGCGAAGTCGGTGCCGCCGCAGACGACGCGGGCGCGGCTGCGGGGTGAGTTCATCCGGAAGGCGCAGGAGAAGCGGCGTGATTTCACGGTGGACTGGGTCCATCTGAAGTTGAACGATCAGGCGCAGCGGACGGTGCTGTGCAAGGATCCGTTCCGGTCGGTGGACGAGCGGGTGGACAAGCTGATCGCGGGGATGTGAGCCGGCGGCCGGCTGCTGCGGCCGGGCCGGTCGTGTTGTGCGACCTCGGCCTACCGGTGGGTCACTTGGGCGGTAGGGTGAGCGCGCAGTAGCGCTCACCCCCGCGGAGGACCCTCGTATGCGTCGTGTCCGGTTGCTGCTCCTGGTCGTCGTGCTCGCCGCGCCGTTCGCCCTGTCGGGGTGCTGGGGCGGCGGCGGGCCGGACGTGACGGTGCGGGGCGATTTCGGGCAGCTGCCCGAGGTGGAGTTCCCGAAGGGCGGCCCGGGGGAGTCGTTCGCGGTGGAGACGCTGAAGGAGGGCGAGGGGTCGGCGGCCCGCAAGGGTGATCTGGTGGTGGCCGACTATGTGGGCTACCGGTGGAGTGACTCCGGGCGGAAGCTGCTGGCGAGCAGTTATTCGAAGGGGAGTCCGGGGGCGTTCCCGACGGGGCAGCTGGTGCCGGGGCTGACGAAGGCGCTGGAGGGTGCGCGTCCGGGGTCGCGTGTGGTGGCGCGGATCCCGCCGAAGGAGGGCTTCGGTGAGAAGGGCGATCCGAAGCATCAGGTGGGCGGGGACGACACGCTGGTGTACGTGCTGGACGTGCGGGCGGTGTACGCGAAGGCGGCGGGGCCGCGCGGGGAGCGGGAGGCTCCGCTGGACGAGCCGGGGCTGCCGAAGGTGGCGGAGGCGTCGGCGGGGCAGGTGCCGCGGGTGACGGTGCCGCGTGCGGCGGCGCCGCGGAGGCTGCAGGTGCGGACGCTGGTGCGGGGCGGTGGCCCTGCGGTGCGGAAGGGCCAGCTGCTGGCGTTGCAGTACGCGGGGTATTTCTGGCGTGACGGGAAGGCGTTCAACTCGTCGTGGTCGGAGGGGCATCCGGCGGCGGTGACGATCGGGACCGGCCAGGTGATGAAGGGCTGGGACCAGGGCCTGGTGGGGCAGCGGGTGGGGAGCCGCGTGCTGCTGGTGGTGCCTCCGTCGCTGGGGTACGGGCAGAAGGGCCTGGCGCAGTTCGGGATCAAGGGGAGCGACACGCTGGTGTTCGTGGTGGACCTCCTGGGCGCCCACTGACGGTGCGGTGCTGAGGGTGCCGTGCTGACGGTGCCGCGCTGGCGGGTGCCCGGCTGGGCGGGCGGGTCCGGCGCGTCGTTCTAAGTCGTACCCTCGTTGTTCTTAGAATGGCGGGGTGGAGGACATCGACGCGATCGCGCTGCTGCAGGATCCGGTGCGGCGGCGGCTGTACGAGTTCGTGGCGGCGCAGGGCCGCGAGGTGGGGCGCAACGAGGCGGCGGAGGCGGCGGGGGTCGCGCGGACGCTGGCGGCGTTCCATCTGGACAGGCTGGTGGACGCGGGGCTGCTGGAGGCGGGCAGCAGGCGGCTCACGGGGCGTTCGGGGCCGGGCGCGGGGCGTCCGGCGAAGGTGTACCGGCGGTCGCCGGGGGAGCGGGGCGTGTCGGTGCCGGCGCGTGACTACCGGACGGCGGCCGGGCTGCTGGCGGAGGCGGCGGAGACGGCGGGCCTGGACGTGGAGGTGCGGGACGCGGCGCGGCGGCGCGTCCCGCACC
>NZ_SMLC01000024.1 GCF_004349245.1 Actinomadura sp. 6K520
CCCGAGGCCCCGCCCGCGCCCGCGGCCGCGTCCCCGGTCGTACCGCCCGCGCCCGGACCCGTGAAGGCGCCCGCGGCCGAGGCGGAGCCGGCCGAGGCCGCGGCCCGGCCGGTCCACGTCACGATCGTGCTGCCCTGCTACAACGAGCAGGACCACGTGGTCGACGAGGTCGAGCGCATCTGCGCGGCGATGGACGCGAGCGGCAAGAGCTACGAGCTGCTGGCCGTCGACGACTGCTCGACCGACGCGACGCTCGCCCGGCTGGAGGAGGCCGCGCCCCGCTTCCCGAACATGCGGGTCATCGCGTTCCAGCACAACAGCGGCTCGGGCACCGTGCGCCGCATCGGCTCCCAGCAGGCCCGCGGGGACATCGTCGTGTGGACGGACGCCGACATGTCCTACCCCAACGAGCGGATCCCCGAGCTGGTGGACGTCCTGGACACCGACCCGTCCATCGACCAGGTCGTGGGGGCGCGCACCAGCGAGGAGGGCACGCACAAGGCGCTGCGGGTGCCCGCCAAGTGGTTCATCCGCAAGGTCGCCGAGCGGCTCACCAACTCCAGGATCCCCGACCTGAACTCGGGGCTGCGCGCGTTCCGCCGCGAGGTGTCGCTGCCGTACCTGCGGCTGCTGCCGCCCGGCTTCTCCTGCGTCACGACGATCACGATCGCGTTCCTGTCGAACCAGCACCCGGTCCACTACATGCCGATCGACTACGCCAAGCGGGCCGGGAAGTCCAAGTTCCACTTCACCAAGGACGCCTACCGCTACATCCTGCAGGTGCTGCGGATGGTGATGTACTTCAACCCGCTCAAGGTGCTGATGCCGCCCGCGCTGTGGCTGATCCTGATCGGGCTGGGCAAGGGCGTGTACGACATGATCGTGCACTTCGGGTACTTCGCCAACAACACCATCATGATCTTCGTGACGGGGCTGATCATCGCGTCGCTGGCGCTGCTGGCCGACCTGATCGTCCGATCCCGGGGTGACGTGTAGGGGGATGCGGACGTCCAGCGGCATGCCCGGCAACCTCAAGATCGCCATCGTCGGACCCGCGTTCCCGTACAAGGGCGGCGGCGCGCACCACACCACCGAGCTGGCGCACCGGCTGGCGGCGGCGGGCCACGACGTGGTCATCGAGTCGTGGCGCGCCCAGTACCCCGGGTTCCTCTATCCGGGGCGGCAGACGATCTCCGCTCCGGAGGGCGAGCCGTTCCCCGGGACCCGGCGGCGGCTCGACTGGCGCCGCCCGGACGGCTGGTGGGGCACCGGCCGCGCGCTCCGCCCGTACGACCTGGTGGTCCTGGCGGTGCTGAGCCCGGTTCAGGTGCCGTCCTACCTGGGAATCCTCGCGGGCCTGCGGCGCGGGGCGCGGACGGTGGCGCTGTGCCACAACGTCCTGCCGCACGAGCGCAAACCCTACGACGAACCGCTGATGAAACGCCTGCTGCGCAGGGTCGACGGCGTCCTCGTGCACTCCGAGAAGCAGGCCGGGCTCGCGCGGGGGCTCACCGCGCGTCCCGTCCGGGTCGCCGAGATGCCCGCGCACCTGCCGGTGGCCGCCGCGGCCGCGCCGGGCGACGTGGAAGTGCGGCGCCGGCTCCTGTTCTTCGGGATCGTGCGCCCGTACAAGGGGCTGGACGTCCTGCTCCACGCCCTCGCCAAGGGGCCCGGCGACGTGGGGCTGACCGTCGCGGGGGAGTTCTGGGGCGGGCTGGACGAGACGCGCGAGCTGATCCGCTCGCTGGATCTCACCGCGCGGGTCGAGCTGCGCCCGGGGTACGTGCCGGCCGCCGACGTCCCGGGGCTGTTCGCCGCCGCCGACGCGCTCGTCCTGCCGTACCGGACGGCCACGGCGTCGCAGAACGTGTGGATGGCCCACGAGCACGGCCTGCCGGTGATCGCCACCGACGTCGGCGGTTTCGCCGGCCAGGTCCGCGACGGCGTGGACGGCCTGATCTGCGCACCCGGCGACGTCGCGTCCCTCGCCGACGCCATCGGCCGGTTCTACGCGCCGGGGGAGCCGGAGCGGCTGCGCTCGGGCGTCCGCCCGGTCGACCACGCCCCGGTGTGGGCCGCGTACCTCGGCACGCTCACCGGGGACGCGCTCACAGATGGGGCTCGATGACCTTCAGCAGGGCGCGCTTGGGCTTGGCGCCCACGATCTGCTCGACGACCTCGCCGTTCTTGTAGAGCAGCAGCGTCGGCAGGCCCATCACGCCGTACTTGTTCGGGGTCTCGGGGTTCGCGTCGTAGTCCAGCTTCGCGATCTTGAGCTTGCCGTCCTGCTCCGCGGCGATCTGGTCGAGGACGGGGGCGACCATCCGGCAGGGGCCGCACCAGTCGGCCCAGAAGTCGACGAGTACGGGGGTGTCGCTGCCGAGGACCTCGTCCGCGAACGTCGCGTCGGTCACGGTGATCGGGGCGGTCACGGTCCCTCCTTCGTAGGGTGCGTATCCCTCACAAGCTCCTTGGCCGGCGGTTCATTCCCCTGGGCCGGCGTCGTGCGCCCGAGCAGCAGCGCGACCCCGGCGACGATCAGGTCGGCGGCGGTCAGCAGCACCCGGGACGCGATCGCGACCACGACCGGCGCGCCCGCCGGCAGCGCCGGGGTCAGCACCACGGTCAGCGCGGCCTCCCGCGCCCCGATGCCGCCCGGCGCGATGAAGACGAGGAACCCGGCGACGAACGCCAGCGCGTACGCGCCCGTCGCGAGGAACGGCAGGCCCTTGCCGTCGCCGGAGACGGCGTTGCACAGCAGCCAGGTGTGCACGCCGAACAGGATCCAGCCGAGGACCGTCCAGCCGATGGCCCGCAGCGTGACGGCCAGGCTCACCGGACGCTCCAGCGGCGGCCGCCGGATGACCCTGAGCATCACCCCCAGGGACCAGCTCACGATCCGCGGGTGGAGCAGGATCAGCAGGAGCGGCGCCAGCAGGAACAGGTACCAGTACTCCTCGCGCGCCGTCACCGACGTCAGCGGCAGCGTCACCGC
Organism: Actinomadura sp. 6K520; assembly: GCF_004349245.1. Classification (GTDB taxonomy): domain Bacteria; phylum Actinomycetota; class Actinomycetes; order Streptosporangiales; family Streptosporangiaceae; genus Spirillospora. The sequence continues at coordinate 2,996 of NZ_SMLC01000024.1, forward strand.
CGCGACGGCCAGCCCGCACGCCGTGGACGTCGCGACCGCCAGCATCGTCGACCCGAAGCTGCGCTCGGGCGGCACGTCGTGCTCCCGCGTCATCTCGATCTGCGTCACCAGCGCCCAGACCTTGCCCGGCACGTACTTGCCGAGCTGCGAGATCCCGGAGATCCGGAAGATGGCGCGCACGGGCAGCGGCGAGCCGAGGCCGCCGAGGAACTCCCGCCACCCCAGCATCCAGGCGAAGAGCCCGGCCAGCCCCGCGGCCAGCGCCGCGGCCAGCGCCACCCACGACATCTGCCGGAACGCGTGCACCGCCTCGTCCCACTGGGAGGCCACGCTGTAGGCGCAGAACGCCAGCGCGAGCATCACCAGGAGGACCCGCAGCGCCCGCACGGCGACGACCTTCATCTTCACGCGCCCAGCGTAGGCGAACGTGGCGTCCCGGCCGCCCGCGCGGCCTACAGTTGAGGACGATGAAGCTCTCGGATGTGGTCGCCTTCATGGGCCACCAGGTACACGTGTGCCGGTACCGCGAGGCGGGGACGCTCCTCGGCTGGATGGGGCGGGACCTGCGCGGCCGGCGCGTCCTCGACGTCGCCGGCGGCGACGGCTACTGGGCCGGCCGGGCCCGCCGGCGCGGCGCCGACGCCGTCTCGATCGACCTCGCCCGCGGCAAGATGGAGTACGGGCGGACGCTCGCCCACGCGCCCGCGCTGATCGAGTGCGACGCGCTGCGCCTGCCGTTCGCCGACGGCTCGTTCGACGCGGTCCTGTCGGTCTGCGCGATCGAGCACTTCGACGACGGCGGCAGGTCACTGGACGAGATGGCGCGAGTCCTCAAGCCCGGCGGTGAGATCTTCATGTCCGCCGACGTGCTGAGCCGCGCCGACACCTGGCCGAAGCTGCGCGACGCGCACAAGGCCAGGTACCACGTCCAGCACACCTACACCCACGACAGCCTCCGCAAGCTGATGGACGAGCGCGGCCTCGACCTGGTCAAGCACAGCTACCAGTTCCGCACGGCCGCCACGGAACGCCTCTACCTGTCGCTTTCCACCTACGGCGGCAAGGTCGGCTTCAACGCGGCCGCCCCGCTGGCGCCGCTCGTCGCCCTCGCCGACCGCAAGGCCCCGAACGAGCGCGGCAGCATCGTTCTCATCCACGCGCGCAAAAGGTAGTTGCCGGGGGTGTGGGGGTTGTCCCCCACAGTGAAAGGTAGTTGCCGGGGGTGTGGGGGTTGTCCCCCACAGTGAAAGGTAGTTGCCGGGGGGTGCGGGGGGTGTCCCCCACAGTGAGAGAGATGAGCGGTCGGGGCGCATTCCTCGCTGAAGTCATGAATGAGGTGCCCCGCGAGGGGCACCGACGGGCGTAGGCTCGGACGGTAAAGGGTGATCTACGCCACCGCGGATGGGGGAGAGACCGTGGCGCCTCGGATTCTGCTCGACGCGACCGCCGTGCCGGCCGACCGCGGCGGGCTCGGAAGGTATGTGGACGGGCTGCTGTGCGCCCTGCACGCGCAGGGCGCCGACCTGGCGGTCGTCTGCCAGCGGGCGGATGAGAAACGCTACGGGGGCCTCGTCCCCGGGGTGCGCGTCGTCGCCGGCCCGGCGGGGCTGTCGCACCGCGCCACCCGTCTCGCCTGGGAGCAGTCGGGCCTCCCGCACGTCGCCGAGCGCGTCGGGGCTGACGTCATCCACCTGCCGACGTACACGATGCCGGTGAGCGCGGTGCTGCCGACGGTGGTGACGATCCACGACGTGACGCTGTTCGCCGAGCCGGAGGCGCACGACCCGGTCCGCACCACCTACGTCAAGTCGGCGACCCGCACCGCCGCGCGCCGCGCCACCCGGCTGATCGCCCCGTCCATGGCGACGCGGGACGAGCTGGTCCGCGTCCTCGGCGCCGATCCCGCCGGCATCGACGTCGCCTACCACGGTGTCGACCAGCAGGTGTTCCACCGGCCGTCCGAGGCCGAGGTCAAGCAGGTCTCCGACCGGCTCGGCCTGCACGGCCACCCCTACGTCGCGTACCTGGGCGCGCTGGAGCCGCGCAAGAACGTCCCGAACCTGATCCGCGGCTGGGTGCGGGCCTGCGAGCACCGCCCGGACGCCCCGGCGCTCGTCCTCGCGGGCGGCGGGGGATGGGACGACGAGGTCGACGCCGCGCTCGCCACCGTCCCGCTGAACCTGCGCGTGCTGCGCCCCGGCTACCTGCCCTGGGCGTCGCTGCCCGGCTTCTTCGGCGGCGCGCTGGTCGTCGCCCTCCCCAGCCGCGGCGAGGGCTTCGGCCTCCCGGTCCTGGAGGCCATGTCCTGCGGCGCGCCCGTCCTCACCACCCGGCGCGGCCCCCTCCCCGAGGTGGGCGGCGACGCGGTCGCCTACACCGAGCCCGACCCGTCCGGCATCGGCGCGGCGCTAGACGAGCTGTTCGACGACCCGTCCCGCCGCTCCGCCCTCGCCGACGCCGCGCACGTCCGCGCGGGCCGGTTCTCCTGGGCGGCGTCCGCGAAGGCGCACCTGGCCTCCTACCAGCGCGCCGTCGACCAGCACCAGGCAACCAGAACCTCCACCACCCATTAGGCTCGCTCGCACCACTACCACGGTGGAGGAAGGGAACCGAGTGGAAGCGATCCTCCTGGTCGGGGGGCAGGGCACGCGCCTGCGCCCGCTGACCATCTCCACCCCCAAGCCGCTGCTGCCGACGGCCGGGGTGGCGTTCCTCGCCCACCAGCTCGCGCGGGCGCACGCCGAGGGCGTCGAGCGCATCGTGTTCGCCACGTCCTACCGGGCGGAGATGTTCGAGGCGGCGTTCGGCACCCACGCGCACGGCGTCGACCTGGCCTATGTCAGCGAGGACGAGCCGCTCGGCACCGGCGGCGCCATCCGCAACGCCGCGCGGGCGCTCACCTCCGGCCCGGACGACCCGGTGCTGATCCTGAACGGCGACATCCTGTCCGGCCACGACGTGCGCGCCCAGGTCAAGATGCACGAGGCGGCCGGTGCCGCGGTGACGCTGCACCTGACGGAGGTCGCCGACCCGTCCCGCTTCGGCTGCGTGCCCACCGACGACCAGGGCCGCGTCACCGCGTTCCTGGAGAAGACGCCGCATCCGGTGACGAACCAGATCAACGCGGGCTGCTACGTCTTCCGCCGCTCGGTCATCGACACGATCCCCGAGGACGAGGTCGTGTCCGTGGAGCGGGAGACGTTCCCGTCGCTCATCGCGTCCGGCGCCACGGTTATGGGGTACGTCGAGTCGGGTTACTGGCTGGACGTCGGCACGCCCGAGGCGTTCGTCCGCGGCTCTCGCGACCTGGTCCTCGGGACGCTGGCCTCCCCGGCGATGCCCGGCGAGCCGGGCGAGCGCCTCACGCTCCCGGGCGCGCGCGTCGCCGCGGGCGCGGTCGTCCGCGGCGGCACGACCGTGGGCCGGGGCGCCGTGATCGAGCCCGGCGCCACCGTGATCGGCAGTGTCCTCCTGGACGACGCGTTCGTCGCCGAAGGAGCCACGGTCCGCGACTCGGTCCTGAGCCGGGGCGCCCGCGTGGGGCACGGCGCCGTCCTGGACGGCGTGGTCCTCGGCGACGGCGCCGTGATCGGCCCCGGCAACGAACTGCGCGGCGGTCTCCGCGTGTGGCCGGGCATAGAACTCCCCCCGACCGCCGTCCGCTTCTCCGCCGACACCTGACCCTGCCGGTGACCACGGTCGGTGCGCGGGTCCGGGAGTGGCGGCCCGCTTGGGAACTCGATCTGCTCGGGACGCTTTCGCCGCATCGGCGGGGGGCGCGGGATCCGGCGTTCCGCGTCGAGCCGGACGGGGCCGTCTGGCGGGCCTCGTACACACCCGATGGGCCTGGGACGCTTCGGCTTCGGTGCGTGGGGGGCGTCGTCGAGGCCACGGCCTGGGGTGCGGGGGCCGAGTGGTTGCTGGACGGGGTGCCCGAGCTGCTGGGGGCGGCGGACGAGCCGGACGGGTTCGTCGCGCGGCATGACGTCGTCCGGGAGCAGTTGCGCAGGCGGCCGGGGCTGCGGATCGGGCGGACGCGGCGGGTGTTCGAGGCCCTCGTCCCGGCGGTGATGGAGCAGAAGGTCCTCGGGGCCGAGGCGTGGCGCGGGTGGGGGTACCTGCTGCGGAGGTTCGGGGAGCCCGCGCCCGGTGCGCCGCACATGCGGGTGCCTCCGCCGCCCGAGGTGTGGGTCCGGATCCCGTCGTGGGAGTGGCACCGGTCGGGACTGGAGGCCGTCCGGTCCCGGACGATCATGGGGGCCGCGCGGGTCGCGAAGCGGCTTGAGGAGGAGCCGAGCGAGCGGCGCCTGCGGTCGCTGCCGGGGGTCGGGGTGTGGACGGCCGCGGAGACCCGGCAGCGGGCGGTCGGTGATGCCGACGCCGTGTCCGTCGGCGACTACCACCTGCCCGGCATGGTCGGCTGGGCGCTGATCGGCCGCAAGGTCGACGACGCGGGGATGCTCGAACTGCTGGAGCCCTACGCCGGGCACCGGTACCGCGTCACCCGGCTGCTGGAGTCGTCCGGGCGGCGCCCGCCCCGGCGCGGGCCCCGGCTGCCCGTGCGGGACTACCGGGCCTTCTGATCACGCTTCCCAGGACGTGCGGGCCTCGTCGATCTCCTCGGGGGTCGGCAGCCGGAGGGAGGGCGGCGGCTCCGCGGTGAAGCCGTGCTCGTCGGCGTACACGGCGGGCAGGGTGCCGTCGGGGGCGCGGAAGCCCGCCCGGTGCAGGATGTCGTGCGCGGGACGTGTCCCCAGCGCGGCCTTGAACGCCTCCGCCGCGTCCTGCCGGTCCCGGTCCGCGGTGGTCACGACGTAAGGGTGGTCGAGCAGCAGCGTGCCCTCGTCCGGCATGAGGCTCACGATCGGGTTGGGGCGGTGGGTGTCGTTGTAGGCCACGACCGCCTGCTCGGTGGTGACCGCCAGGGGGCGGGCGAAGCGTTCGGCGCCGATGAAGTCGGCGAGGACCGTCATCGAGTCGCCGGACGTTTCGTCCGGCCTGCCGGGGGCGTTCTCCCGGAGCGCCCCGGCGGCGTCGCCGGCCCTGCCCTCGGCGACCTGCTCGATGGCGATCATGGCGATCGTCCCGCTCATCCCGGCGGCCGGGTCGGCCGCGTGGCGGGCCAGGGGAATGCCTCCGGCCTTGTCCTTCAGCAGGAGCTCCCAGCCGAAGTCGACGTCGGCGTCGCGGAACTCCGCCTCGACCGGGCGGGGCGTCGCGAGCACCACCGGCGTCGCGGCCACCGGGATCCCCCCAGCGGGGACGGACGTGTTGCCTTTGTCCCGGGCCGTCTCCAGCCACAGCGACGATTCCGGCACCCACGCGTCGGTCTTGGCGCGCAGGGTGGCGTCGCCCAGGTAGCCGGTGGGGGAGACGGGCTTGACCCGTGCGTCGACGCAGCGTCCCGCCACGCGGTGCTCCTCGACGTTGAAGCGGTCCGCCACGCCCTGGAGCGCGGGCGCGATCTCCGGCTGGGCCGCGATGGTGATCCGCAGCGCGGACCCGCCGCACGCCGCCGTCCCCGGGAGGAGGCCGAGCGCCCACGCCCCGCCGCCCGCGCCGGACAGGACCAGCGCCGCGGCGGCCCAGGCGGCCGGCCGCCTCCAGAGGTTCACTCGTCAGTCATACCGCTGGGGATCAGGTGCCGACCAGAGGCAGGTCGAGCGTTCCGCCTCCGCGCCCGAAGTGGCCGATGCCGTCGGTGCGGCGGGACGCCTCCAGGCGCTCCTCCGGCACCTCGCCGTACAGGGTGGTGCGCTGCTTGGCGGGACGCCCTGCGCGCGCCGCGATCTGCTCCAGTTCGCTGATGGGCTTGAAGGAGCCGTTCTCCGACCCGGCCATGCGGCTGATGGTCTCTTCCATCAGCGTGCCACCGAGGTCGTTCACGCCCCCCTGCAGGACGCGCGTGCAGAGTTCGTCGCCCAGCTTCACCCAGGACGTCTGGATGTTGGAAATCGCGCCGTGCAGCAGGATCCGCGCCAGGGCGTGGACGGCCACGTTCTCCCGGACGGTCGGCCCCGGACGCGCCAGCCCGGCGAGATAGATGGGCGAGTTGTGGTGCACGAACGGCAGCAGGACGAACTCGCTGAACCCGCCCGTCCGCTCCTGGATGGAGCGGAGGAGCTTGATGTGCGCCACCCAGTGCGCCGGGTTGTCGACGTGTCCGTACATCATGGTGGACGTCGTCGGCAGGCCGATCTCGTGCGCGGTGGTGACGACCTCGACCCATTGGTCGGTGGGCAGCTTGCCCTTGGTCAGCACCCACCGGACGTCGTCGTCCAGGATCTCGGCGGCCGTCCCCGGCAGGGAGTCGACACCGGCCTCCTTGGCCCCCTCCAGCCATTCGCGGATCGACATGTCCGCGCGGGACGCGCCGTTCACGACCTCCATCGGACTGTAGGAGTGCAGGTGGATGTCCGGTGCGCGGTTCTTCACCTCGCGGGCGAGGTCGAAGTAGGCGGTGCCGGGCATGTCGGGGTGGATACCGCCCTGCATGCAGATCTCGGTGGCGCCCGCCTCCCACGCCTCGTCCACCCGGTCCCCGACCTGCCGGAGGGAGAGCGTGTAGGCGTCGGCGTCCGTGCGGCGCTGCGCGAACGCGCAGAACCGGCAGCCCGTGTAGCAGACGTTCGTGAAGTTGATGTTGCGGGTGACGACGTAGGTGACGTCGTCGCCGACCGTGTCGCGGCGCAGGTCGTCGGCGAGCTTGGCGAGGGCGTCGAGTTCCGGGCCCTCGGCGTGCAGGAGGGCCAGCGCCTCGTCGTCCGACAGGCCCGCGGGGTTCTGCTCCGCGCGCGCGAGAGCGGTCTTGATGTCGGCGTCGAAACGCTGGGGGGCGGACATGCGGTCGCGTAGCGCGTCCCAGTCGCCGTACACCTCGTCGAAGTCGTCGCGCCTGTCGCTGGTGCGGCCCGTCGTGTCGATCTCGGTGTGCAGGTCGGTCCGGCCGGACGCCTCGAACCCGCCGTCGGGCTCCTGCCAGGGCCGGCCCTCCAGGACGGCGTCTTCCCGCGCGAGGCCGGTCGCCGGGTCGGCCAGTGCCGCGACGTGCGCGTTCAGCCGCGGGTCCAGCCACGGCTCGCCGCGCCGCACGTACTCGGGATAGATCGTCAGCCGCTCGCGCAGCGCGAACCCCGCCGCGGCCGTCCGCTCGGCCAGCTCGTCGATCTGCGGCCAGGGCCGCTCGGGGTTCACGTGGTCGGGTGTCAGCGGCGACACGCCGCCCCAGTCGTCGATGCCGGCGCGGAGCATGAGCGCGAACTGGTCGCCGACGAGGTTTGGCGGCGCCTGCACACGCGCCTTCGGGCCGAGGACGAGCCGCGTCACCGCGATCGTCGCGGCGAGCTCGGCCAGGTCCGCGTCGGGGGTGTCGCGCATCTTGGTGTCGGGCTTCGCCCGGAAGTTCTGCACGATCACCTCCTGGATCGCGCCGTACTCCCGCATCGTCCGCCGGATCTCGAAGATCGCGTCCGCGCGCTCCTCGATCGTCTCGCCGATGCCGATGAGGACGCCGGTGGTGAACGGCACGTTGACGCGTCCCGCGTCCTCCAGCACCCGCAGCCGGACGGCCGGGTCCTTGTCCGGCGACCCGAAGTGCGGGCCGCCGCGCTCGCTGAACAGCCGCGTCGCCGTCGTCTCCAGCATCATGCCCATGGACGGCGCGGCCGGCTTGAGCCGCTGGAAGTCGCGCCAGGTGAGCACGCCGGGGTTCAGGTGCGGCAGCAGCCCGGTCTCCTCCAGCACCCGGATCGCCATCGCGCGGACGTAGGAGAGCGTGTCGTCGTAGCCGTGCGCGTCAAGCCACTCACGGGCCTGCTTCCAGCGGTCCTCGGGACGGTCCCCGAGCGTGAAGAGGGCCTCCTTGCAGCCCAGCTCGGCGCCCCGCCGTGCGATCTCCAGGACCTCGTCCGGGCTCAGGTAGGGGGCGTCCAGCTTGTGGGGGACGGTCGCGAACGTGCAGTACCCGCAGCGGTCGCGGCACAGCCGGGTCAGCGGGATGAAGACCTTGCGGCTGTAGGTGATGACGCCCGGGCGGCCCGCGGCCTCCAGGCCGGCGTCCCGGGTGCGGGCGGCGTGGGCGAGCAGGTCGTCGAGCTGCGCCCCGCGGGCCTGCAGCAGTGTCGTGGCCTCGGATCGATCCAGTGTCTTGCCGTCACGCGCGCGGGCCAGTGCCCGGCGGAGCGCGGAGCTCGTGGCGTCCATGCAGGCACTCTATGCCAATCGTCATAATCTGCGCCGCAGCGGGGCAACCGAATTGCCCGTTTCTGTAGTAGCCCTGCCGGTGCGCCGGCTATTCCCGCGTCACCGGACCTCGATGAACGCCTCCGGGCTCCGCGGCGGGCGCTCGCGCGGCGGCGCGGCCGGGTGGCCGACGCCGACGGCGCCCATCGGGTCCCAGTCGCCCGGCAGCCCGAGCGCCTCGCGGACGACGTCGCGGCAGAACATCGTGCTCGACACCCAGCACGAACCGAGCCCCTCGACGGCCAGCGCCACCAGGAGGTTCTGCACCCCCGCGCCCGTCGCGACGACGAACATCTCCCGCTCGGCGCGCGACCGCCGCTCGTCCGGATAGTGGTGCGAACCGTCCCTGACCAGACACGGCACGACCAGGTAGGGCGCCCGCCGCAGCACCTCGCCGCGCTTCAGCCGCTTGGTGATCGACTCCTCGGAGAAGCCGTCGCGGCGCAGGTCGGCCTCCCAGGCGTCGCGCATCGCGTCCAGCAGCCGCGTCCGCGCACCCGCCGACTCCAGCAGCACGAACCGCCACGGCGTCGTGTGGTGCGGCGCCGGCGCGGTGATCGCCGCGGCGACCGCGCGGCGCACCGCCGCCGGGTCGACCGGGTCGGCGGTGAACTCGCGGATCGTGCGCCGCGCGTACAGCACCTCGGACGGCCCCCACCGGAACATGTCCTCGTCGGGCGGCCGGACCAGCGCCCGCGCGCCCGGCCCGTCCTCCTTCGTGACCAGGGCGGACAGCCCGCGCACGATCGCGACCGGCACCCCGTCGAGCTTGCCCTTCACCAGCTCCGCGGCCGCCGCGACCTCGTCGGCGACGGCGGTGATCGTGGCGTCGAGGCGGTGGCCGTAGCCGTCGTCCCGGCCCCGCAGGTCGCTGAGCGGCTCCAGGCCCGCGAGGCCGATCGCCGCGTCGGTCAGCCCGTTGCGCCAGGGCCGCCCGAGCGTGTCGGAGACGACGACGGCGACGTCCGCGCCGGTCCGCTCGCGCAGGCCCGCGCGGATGCGGCGGGCGGAGGCGTCCGGGTCCTCCGGCAGCAGCAGCACCGTGCCCGGCCGCGTGTTGGACGCGTCCACCCCGGCCGCCGCGAGGACGAGCCCCTGCCGCGTCTCCACGATCCGCGTCTCGCCGCGGTCGTGCGCCCGGCGCGCCACCACCCGCACGGTCTCCGCCTCGATCGCCTTCTCCCGGTCGGCGGCGACCAGGATCCGCCCCTCCGCCTTGCTGACGATCTTGGACGTGACGACCACGACATCGCCGTCCCGCACCGCCTCCGCCGGGATCAGCGCCGCGATGTCGTCGCCCTCCGCGACCTCCGGCAGCCCGGGGACCCCGAGCACCTCCAGGCGGCTCACCGCGACTCCTCCGCCCGCTTCAGCTCCACCGCGAGGTCGAGCGCGGCGCGGGCGATCTCCGCCGTCGCCGCCGCGTCGCTCATCAGCAGGGGGCGCGACCGCACCTCGATGCCCTCCACCCGCACGGCGGCGTCGGCCTCGTCGACGAGCCAGCCGTCCAGCAGCCCGAGCCCGTACAGCTCGGCGACCGCCCGCGCCGACGTCTCGGTGCCGATCGCGGTCAGGCAGGCGTCCGCCATGCCGCTCACCGGGGCGCCGCCGATGATCGGGGAGACGCCGACGACCGTCCGGGTCGCGACCGCGTCCCGGATGCCGGGCACCGCGAGGATCGTCCCGATGCTCACGACGGGGTTGGACGGCGGGAACAGCACCACGTCGGCCTCCTCGATCGCCGACAGCACGCCCGGCGCGGGCTTGGCCTCCTCCGCGCCGACCGCCGCGATCGACAGGGCCGGGACGGACGCGCGCAGCCGCACCCACCACTCCTGGAAGTGGATCGCCCGGCGCCCCTGCTCGTCCTCGACGACCACGTGCGTCTCGACCTGGTCGTCGGTCATCGGGATCAGCCGGACGCCCGGCTTCCACCGGTCGCACAGCGCCTCGGTCACCGCCGACAGCTTGTACCCCGCCGCGAGCATCTGCGTCCGGACGATGTGGGTCGCGAAGTCGCGGTCGCCCAGCCCGAACCAGCTCGGCCCGACACCGTAGGCGCCGAGCTCCTCCTTGACGGTGAACGTCTCGTCGGCCCGGCCCCACCCCTGGTCCTCGTTGATGCCACCGCCGAGCGTGTACATCACGGTGTCCAGGTCGGGGCACACCCGCAGCCCGAAAAGCGAGATGTCGTCCCCGGTATTGCCGATGACGGTGATCTCCGCCCCGGGAGCCGCCGACCGCAGCCCGCGCAGAAAGCGGGCCCCACCGATACCACCCGCCAGCACCATGATCTTCATGGCGACCAGCGTATCCGCGGCGTCATTTCCGGCGCACGGCGCCGGCGGCCCGCCCCGGTGGGTTCGCGGGGCGAATCTATGCCAAGCTTTGGCGTGTAATCGCGTCGCCTCTGTCTGGAGATGTCACCGTGAACAAGGAAGCCGTCCAGCGCCTGCGCGAACCGGCCGCCTGGGTACTGCTCGCGTCGGCGGGCGTACAGCTGCTCGCGGGCATCATCACGCTCATCGGCGATGATGGCACGTTCACCTTCCGTGCCCTGCTCGAGACCCGTGACGGGATGTTCCTCCAGATCGGGATCGTCGGCATCCTCGTCCTCGCCGTCCTGCTGGTGACCTGGGGCGAGCGCCCCACACCGCAGGCCCGGACGATCACCATGGGCGCCCTCGGGGTGCTCGGCGGCATCGCGGTGTTCGGCCTCCTCGCCTGGCTGAGCGGGATGCTCACCGACTCCGAGTCCGCGGGCGCGCTCACGAAGCTGTCGGTGTTCCTCCTCGGTGCCGGGAAGCTCGCCGTGGTCGGCGTCGGCGCCTGGTACGTCTACACCGTCTTCAAGGGGATGCAGCCGCCGCGTCCGCAGCCGGGCCAGCAGCAGATGCCGCAGGGCTACCCCGACTTCGGCTACCAGCAGGGCCAGCCCGGTCAGCCGGGCCAGCAGCAGTACGGCCAGCAGGGCTACGGGCAGCAGCAGTACCAGCAGTACCAGCAGTACGGCCAGCAGCCCGGTGCCGAGGGGCAGCAGGCGGGGCGGCCCGGCTACGAGCAGCCGGGGCAGCCGGGGCAGCCGGGCTACGAGCAGCAGCAGTACGGCCAGGAGCAGTACGGCCAGCAGCAGTACGGGCAGCAGCAGTACGGCCAGCCGCAGGACTACCAGCAGTACGGCCAGCAGGGCGGCTATCAGACGGGCGGCCAGCAGGGCTACGGGCAGGGCGCTCAGCCCACCTCCGACCAGGAGGAGATGGGCGAGTGGACCCGCCAGTACGGCGGTTCGGGCCCGGAGCAGGGGCCGCAGGGCACCCAGCCCGCGCCCGGCGGTGAGCAGCGCCCCGACGACGGCGACTGGTACCGGGACAACCGTCCCCCGCCCGCGCAGTGAGCCGGCCGCCCCGGCACCGGACCCCGGCGGTCGAACCCCCGATTGACCCGGCGGTTGCACCCGGCCGTTGAACCCCGCCGCCGCGCTCGGCGGTGACCGCCGATTTTACCGATCTTCCTCCACGGGTCAGTTCGCTCGCCCGGCATAACCGGCTAAGTCACCCCGGAAAGCTTTCCGGCTTGACGGGGCGGGCGCTACACGCGTGTAATTTCGTCGGTGTAGTTTCGATGCCTTCCCGGGGGAAGTAACCGGAGGGATGGCATTGACCAGGGGGTTCCACGGGCAGGGAGGTGCGCTGTGAGCGAGGTGGTCATCCCGCTGGCGCACGGCACAGACGGTGAAGAGTTGGGCTGGCAGGAGCGCGCACTGTGCGCGCAGACCGACCCGGAGGCGTTTTTTCCGGAGAAGGGCGGCTCCACTCGCGAGGCCAAGAAGGTGTGCCGGGCATGCGAGGTGCGTACGGAGTGCCTTGAGTACGCGCTGCAGCACGACGAACGTTTCGGCATCTGGGGAGGGCTCTCCGAGCGGGAACGCCGCAAGCTGAAGCGCCAGGCGGTCTAGCGCCGGCCGGCCGCGCGGTCCGCGGGCATGCCCGGGGTCTTCGACGGGGGAGACCCGGCGGACCGGCCGCGCACCCGGATCTCGGCGATCCAGGGCGTGCGCGGCGCGGCCACGCGTACAGTTGTCAGCCGTGCCGGCCCTCGGCCGGCACGGCTGCTGTCGTAACAGCCACGTAACTGTCGTCCCACAGATCGAGCGACCCCTTGGCCCCCACTCTCGATCGCCATGTCGTCACGGCCGTCCTCGTCACCCACGACGGCGGGCGGTGGCTCCCGGAGACGCTGAAGGCGCTGCTGACGCAGGCGCGTCCGGTGCAGCGCCTCGTGACCGTGGACACCGGAAGCCGCGACCGCGGGCCCGCGGTCCTCGCCGAGGTGCTCGGCCGGCCCGCGGTCCTCACGCTGCCGCGCACCACCGGCTACGGGGAGGCCGTCGCGGAGGCCCTCCGCCAGGACGCCGCGTCCGCCCCCGTCCCCGACGACGACACCGCGCCCGCCTTCACCCAGCCGACCCCCTACGACACCCCGGCGCGCACCGAGTGGATCTGGCTTCTGCACGACGACTCCGCGCCCGCGCCCGACGCCCTCGCCCATCTGCTGCGGACCGCGGACACCGACCCCAACGTGGCGGTTCTCGGCCCCAAGGTCCGCGACTGGGACGACCGGCACGTCCTGCGCGAGCTGGGCGTCACCGTCGACGCCGCCGGACGCCGCGAGACGGGCCTGGACCGGCGCGAGTTCGACCAGGGGCAGCACGACGGCGTCCGCGACGTGCTGGCCGTCGGCAGCGCCGGGATGCTGGTCCGCCGCGACGTGTGGGACCGGCTCGGCGGCTTCGACGTCGAGTACGGCATCTTCCGCGACGACCTGGACTTCTGCTGGCGGGTGCACGCCGCCGGGCACCGGGTGGTGACCGCGAGCGACGCGGTCGTGTACCACGCGGAGGCGGCCCGGCGGGGGCTCCGCGAGATCGGCATGACCGCCGAGCACCCGGCCCGCCGCGACCGCCGCAACGCGATCCACACGCTGCTCGTCAACCAGCCGCTCCCCGCGATGGCGCGGGCGCTGGCCCGCAACGTCTGGGCGTCCCTCGTCCACGCGCTCTACCTGGTGCTCACCAAGCGGCCGGTGGCGGCCCGCGAGGAGATCCGCGCGCTCGGCGACGTGCTGCGCGACCCGGGCCGGCTGCGGCGCGCGCGGGCCGCCAGGGCGGACGGCCGGACGCGCGTGCACCGCAGCGTCCGGCGCTTCCAGGCCCGCCGCATCGTCCTGCGCCGCACGGTCGAGGCGGTCGCGGAGTACCTCGCCGCCCACGAGCGCGACCGGGAGCGCGACCGGGAGGACGCCGACGGGGAGCAGGTCTCCGGCGAGCCCGGCCCGGTCCGCCGGTTCCTCGCCCGCCCCGGCGTCCTCGTCGTGCTGGCGCTGGCCGCCGTCGCGGTCGCCGCCGAGCGCTCCCTGCTCACCGCCGCCGGGCGGCTCGGCGGCGGCGCGCTCGTGCCCGCGTGGGGCGGCGCGAGCGACCTGTGGGCGCAGTACCTCTCCGGCTGGCATCCGGTCGGGCTCGGCAGCGACGCGGGCAGCCCGCCGTACGTCGGGCTCCTCGCCGTCCTGTCCACGGTCCTGTTCGGCAAGCCGTGGCTGGCGGTGTCGGCCCTGCTGCTGGGGAGCGTGCCGCTCGCCGGGCTCACCGCCTACTACGCGTCCCGGCTGCTGGTGGCGGCCCCGCCGCGCGCCGGGCAGCGCGCTCGCCCGAGCGGCCTGCGCGTCCCCGTCGCCGCCGTCCGGGCGTGGTTCGCCGCCGTGTACGCGCTGCTGCCCGCCGCCACCGGAGCCATCGCCGGCGGACGCCTCGGGACGGCCGTCGTCCACGTGCTGCTCCCGCTGATCGCCGTGCACGCCGCCCGCGTGTACGGAGTCCCGCGCGCGTGCGCACCGAAGGACGGCGACGGCGCCCTCGACGCCCGGGCGCTGCGCAAACGCACCGGGCGGTCCGCGTGGACGGTCGCGCTGCTGCTGGCCGTCGCGATGGCGTTCGTCCCGATCACCTGGCTGCTCGGCGTCGCCGCGGCCGCGATGGTCTGGGCGCTGTTCGACCGGCCGGGGCCGCGCGGGCGGCGGCACCTCGCCGTCGCGCTCGGCGTCCCGCCGCTGCTGCTGCTCCCGTGGACGGCCGGCCTCCTGCTGAACCCGTCGCTGTTCCTCACGGAGGCGGGCCTGCACCGGCGGTTCGAGCCCGCCGCCGCGGCCGACCTGCTGCTCCTCGACCCGGGCGGCCCCGGCACCCCCGCGCGGTGGGCGCTGGCCGGGCTGTTCGCCGTCGCCGTGTGCGCGCTGCCGCTGCGCTGCCGCCGCAACGCCGTCCTCGCCGGCTGGCTGCTGGCCATCTTCGGGCTGCTCGTCGCGACGCTGACCAGCGCCGCCACCGTGACCAAGGGCGCCGACGCGGCGCCCGCCTGGCCGGGCGTCGCGCTGATCTTCGCGGGCGCCGGGGTGCTCTTCGCCGCGACCGCTGCGGTCCTGCGCGCCACCGAGGCCCTGGCGAGCGGTCATCCGCTCTACCGGACGGGCGGGGCGGCGGTGTCCCTCGCCGCGCTCAGCGCTCCCGTGCTGGCCGCCGGGTTCTGGATCGCCGGGGGCGCGGGCGGCCCGCTGACCGAGGTCGACCCCGACACGGTTCCCGCGTTCGTGCACGCACCCGGCGGGGCGCGGACACTCGTCCTGCACAAGGAGCCGGCGGGACGCGTCTCCTACACGGTCCTGAGGGACGCGGGCCCGCGGATCGGCGAATCGGAGGTCATGGCGGACGGCGTGGCACGCGACCGGCTGGACGGCCTCGTCGCCGGTCTGGTCGCCGGCCAGGAAGGCGACGCCGGGCCCGCGCTGACCCGGATGGGCGTCCAGTACATCGTCGTGCCCTACCCCCGGACGGACCCCATCACCAGGGCCCTCGACGCGGCGCCCGAACTGATGCGCCTCAGCCGCACGCGGACGTTCGCCGTGTGGCGGCTCCACTCGCCGTCCGCCCGCATGATGCTCGTCGAAGGCGACACCGTGACGCCACTGCGCGCGGGACGCATCGATGCCCGCGCACAGATTCCGCCCGGGAACGCCCGGCGCACCCTGCTCCTGGCCGAACCCGCCGACGGCGGGTGGCGGGCGACCCTGAACGGCCGGGAGGCCAGGGCGCGGACGGTGGACGGCTGGGCGCAGGGCTACGACATCCCCGCCGCCGGCGGAGAGTTCCGGCTGGACAGGTCCATGACCATGCGGCACGCGTGGCTGATCGTCCAGGGCATCGCCGTCCTGCTGGTGGTCGCGCTCGCGATGCCCGGTGCGCGGGCCGACACCCTGCCCTTCGGCGGGCCGTTCTCCGGTGAACGCGAGCGGCGCCGTGGCAGGCGGGGCCGCCGCCGCGGTCACCACCGCCCCCGCGTCCGGCACGAGGAGGCCCCGGCCCCCGAACCGGTGGCGGCGCGCAGCCCGGAGGAGGTGTCGTGAAGCCGAACCTCAAGCCGAGGCTCAAGCTGCACCCGAAGCTGAAGCCGAACTTGAAGCCGAACCTGAAGGCCGGCGTCAAGGACGTGGACCTTGACAAGATCCTGCGCCTGCTCACCCTCCGCTACGCCACCGCGGCCCTGGTGCTCGTCGCCCTCGCGTCGCTGTACGGGGCGGCGACGTTCTCCCGCCCGGGAGAAGCCTCCGAGGACGGCCGCAAGGCTTTCATCACCACCGCCGTGATGGTGTGCCCGGGCCACGAGGGCGGCCGGCTGGCCATGCAGTCCCTCCCCGACCGGAAGGGCGGCGGAAGCGTCGCCATGACGCCGACCAAGGGCGGCCCCGCGCTCGGGGCCATGTCGGCGCCCGGCCAGGGCTGGGACGAGAAGACCAAGTCCGGCGAGGACTCCTACACCCTCCGCGCCACCGGGGCCATGGCCGCCGGGCTGGAGGCCGAGCAGACCACCCACTGGGGCGGCGGCCCCGACCGCGGTCTCGCCGGCGCCCGCTGCGCCGCCCCCGGCACCGACCAGTGGTTCGTGGGCCCCGGCCCGGACTCCGCCGACGAACTCGACCTCTACCTCACCAACGTCGACGCCCAGCCCGCGTTCGTGGACCTCACCGCCCTCTCCGGCGAAGGCCCCCTTGAGAGCGTCGACGGCCGCGGCATACGCGTCGACCCCTACAGCACCAGGGTCGTGAAGATCGGTGAGTCGGCCGAGGGCCTCGGCGACGTCGTGAAGTCCGCCGCCGACCTCGGCCTGCGCGTCCGGACGAGCACCGGCCGCGTCGCGGCGTCCGTGCGCGTCCGGATCGGCGCGAAGAAGGGCATCGAGTGGCTGCCGCGCGCGCACGCCGCCGCGCCGTCGCTGATCGTCCCCGGGGTGCCGGACGGCGCCGGTGAACGCCGCCTGCTCGTCACCGTGCCCGGCGAGTCCGACGCGCAGGTCAGGGTGCAGGTGATCACCACGGAGGGCACGTACACCCCGCAGGGCCGGGAGATCCTGGACGCCCCCGCGAGGACCGTCACGTCCGTCGGCCTCGACCGCGCCCTCCTCGGGAAGGCGGCCTCCGTCCGGCTTCTCGCCGATCGCCCGATCATCGCGGGCTTCGCCGCCGAGCGTGGCGCCGACATCGGCTACGGCACCGCCACCCCGCCGCTCACCGGGTCCGGGCCCGGCATCGTCGCCGACAACCGTTTCGACTCCGCCCTCCTGCTCAGCGCCCCGGCCGCTGCGGCGACCGTCCAGGTCAGGACCCTGAACGCGGACGGCGCGAGCGCCCCCAAGGACATCAGGATCCCGGCCGGGAGCACCGTCCGGACCGAACTGGAGGCCCCGGCCGGGAACGGCGGGAGCGGCGGGGACGACGCGGCCTACGGCGCCGTGATCGTCCCGAAGCCCGGTTCGGGCCCCGTCCACGCCTCCCGCGTCCTCGCCACGGGCAAGGGCGGCGGGTACCTGTTCACGGTCCTGCCGATCATCCCCGCGCGCACGACCATCCACCTGCCGGACACGGCCGACTCGCAGACCGCGCTCATCCCCGGCTAGGGCGCCCGCGCGCCCGCCGGGAGGTTCAGTCGTCGGGAGAGTCGTAGCTCGGGTCGACGGACTCGGGGGACAGGCCGAGCAGGTCGGCGACCTCCTCGACGAGCAGGTCGCGGATCAGCAGGGACATCTCCGCCTCCCCGGTGGCGCGGGCCTCGACGGGACGGCGGAACACCACGATGCGCACCTGCCCGCCGCTCTCGGCGGCACCGGGGCCGGAAGGCCGGGCGGGGTCCGCCGGCCGACCGGCGGGCGGGGGCTGCGGGACGGTCTGCCCGAGCGGGATCGGGCCGTCGAACCAGGGCTCGACGCTCGGGACCTCCTCGACCGTGAAGGCGACCCCGGCCAGTTCCCGGCCCCAGCGCAGGTGCAGCCGCCGGACCTCGTCGTCCACGAGGTCGTCGAACCGCTCCGCGCGGGTGCGCGAGACCGGCGCCTGCGGGGGTGCCAGAGGACCGCGAACGCCGCGACCGCGCCGATCGCGACGCCGTACGCCTGCCACACGGGATCGCACGCCTCAAGAGTACCTCTGCCGCCGCACGTGCCATCGGGCGTCACGGGCCGGGCGCCGGGAGGGGCCTCGGCCGCACCGGCCGGCGGCCCCCGTCCGGACGCCGCACGGTGCGGGTCGGAGTCCATACGGAATGTAGTTGTTACCCCGGAAATCGCCCGGTAACGGCGACACGTGCGCCCGGGTGGTGGCGGAGCCGGGGGGAGGGAGGTACGGTCAGCCATCGTGAGCCCCGTCCGTACCTGCTCCCGCACCGCCTGCAAGGCGCCTGCAGTGTTCACGCTCACGTACGTCTACCGTGACTCCACCGCGGTCCTGGGGCCGCTGGCCACGTACGCCGAGCCGCACTGCTACGACCTGTGCGCGGAGCATTCCGAGCGGCTCACCGCCCCGATGGGCTGGGAGCTGGTGCGGCTGCCGGTCGAGGAGGAGGCCGAGCCCAGCGCGGACGACCTGGAGGCCCTCGCCGACGCCGTCCGCGAGGCCGCCAAGCCCGGCCCCGGCCCCGGCCAGGAACCGGTCGGCCAGGGCACCGAGGTCGGCCGCCGCGGCCACCTGCGGGTGCTCCGCTCGGAGCCCGCGGCGACGCAGCCCGGCCAGGAATGAGGACCGCGCGCGGGGGAAGGTCCGCCCGCGGGACGTCCCGGCGCCGGTGTGGGGACTTCGCGTCCGGCCGCGTCCGCCCGTCCCGGTAGGCTCGTGTCCCTGTCGCCGTTTCCGGGGCCGCCGCCTCCGGGCGGCGCGCATCCGGGCCGGGTTCCCACCGGGCCGGCCTCTTCGGACAGGGAGCAGGAGTGGGCGACCTCGCCAAGATCTTCAAGGCGTACGACATCCGCGGTGTCGTGCCGGACGAGCTCGACGCCGCGACCGCCGAGGCGGCGGGCGCGGCCTTCGTCCGGGTGACCGGGGCGAGCGCGATCGTCACCGCGCACGACATGCGGGAGTCGTCGGTCCCGCTCGCGGAGGCGTTCGCGCGGGGCGCGACCTCGCAGGGCGCGGACGTGATCGAGGCCGGGCTGGGCTCCACGGACCTGCTCTACTACGCCAGCGGCAGCCTCGACCTGCCCGGCGCGATGTTCACCGCGAGCCACAACCCCGCCAAGTACAACGGGCTGAAGCTGTGCCGCTCCGGCGCCCGGCCCGTCGGGCAGGACACCGGCCTCGCCGACATCCGCGAAATGATCGAGAACGGCGTCCCCGGCTACGCCGGCGAGCCGGGCACGGTGTCGCGGCGCGACATCCTCAAGGGCTACGCCGACCACCTGAAGACGCTCGTCGACCTGGCGTCGATCCGCCCGCTCAAGGTCGTCGTGGACGCGGGCAACGGCATGGGCGGCCACACCGTCCCGCCGGTGTTCGAGGGCCTGCCGATCGACCTGGTGCCGCTGTACTTCGAGCTGGACGGCACCTTCCCCAACCACGAGGCCAACCCGATCGAGCCGGAGAACCTGCGCGACCTGCAGGCCGCGGTCCGGGAGACCGGCGCCGACATCGGGCTGGCGTTCGACGGCGACGCCGACCGCTGCTTCGTCGTGGACGAGCGCGGCGAGATCGTCGCCCCGTCCGCGATCACGGCGCTGGTCGCGACGCGCGAGCTGGCCAAGCACCCCGGCTCCTCGATCGTGCACAACCTGATCACCTCGCGGGCCGTCCCGGAGATCGTCGCCGAGCACGGCGGGACCCCCGTCCGGACGCGCGTCGGGCACTCGTTCATCAAGCAGACGATGGCGGAGACGGGCGCGGTGTTCGGCGGCGAGCACTCGGCGCACTTCTACTTCCGCGACTTCTGGTTCGCCGACTCGGGCATGCTGGCCGCCCTGCACGTCCTCGCGGCCCTCGGGCGGCAGGACGGGCCGCTGTCGGAGCTGCTCGGCGAGTACACCCGGTACGTGGCGTCCGGCGAGATCAACAGCGAGGTCGCCGACCAGGCGGCCGCCACCGGGAAGGTCCGCGCCGCCTTCGAGGGGCGTCCCGGTGTCGCGATCGACGAGCTCGACGGGCTCACCGTGGGCGACGAGGCCGCCGGATGGTGGTTCAACCTGCGGCCGTCCAACACCGAACCGCTGCTGCGCCTCAACGCGGAGGCGGGCGACGAGGCGACCATGGCGGCGATCCGTGACGAGGTCCTGGCCCTCGTCAGGGAGAAGTGACCGGTCAGGAGAAGTGATTGCGAAGGGAAAGACGCTGCCATGACGGTGAATCTCGACTCCTGGCTCCTGGAGATCCTCGCCTGCCCCAACTGCGGCGGCGGCCTCCGCACCGACGACGACGCCGCCGAGCTGGTGTGCACCGGCTCGTGCGGCTACGCCTATCCCGTCCGCGACGACATCCCCGTCCTGCTCGTCGACGAGGCCAGGACCCCCGCTCCGTGACCGGCCCGCGGCGCGGACCGAGACGGGGCCGCCGGGCGGAGGCGGCGCGATGAGCGCGGGGCTCGACCCCGCGCGGCTGGAGGACGCGGCGGCGGTCGAGGCGGCCGATCCCGCGGGGATGCTGCGGCAGGTCGCGTCGTCGGCCGCGCAGGTCCGGGAGGCGCAGCGGGCGGCGGCCGAGGCGGGCATCGCCGGGCTGGCCGAGGACGGCAGGCCGCGCGCGATCGTGGTCGCCGGCATGGGCGCCGCGGGCCTGTCCGGGGACGTCCTCGCCGCCGTGTGCGGGCCCGGATGCGCGATTCCGGTGACGACCGTGCGCGGCTACCGGCTGCCCGGCTGGGTGGGCGCCGCCGATCTCGTCATCGCGGTGTCCCGCTCGGGGGAGACCGAGGAGACCCTTGAGGTCGCCGCGGAGGCCGCCCGCCGGGGGTGCAGGCTCCTCTTCGTCGGCGGGGCGGATTCGCAGCTCGTGGCCCTGTCCGACCGGAGCCGCGGGGTGTTCGTCCCGGTGCGCCCGGTGGGGCAGCCGCGTTCGGCGCTGTGGGGCCTCACGATCCCCGTGCTCCTCGCCGCGCGGACGCTGGGCTTGGCGCAGGTGCCGGACGAGACGCTGGAGTCCACCGCCGTCCTGCTGGAGGACGTCGCGCACCGGTGCCGTCCGTCCAGCGAGCCGTTCCTGAACCCGGCCAAGCGGATGGCGCTCGACCTCGCCGGCGACGTCCCGCTGGTCTGGGGCTCCACGGCGCCCGCCGCGGCGGCGGCCTACCGGATGTGCTGCCAGCTGAACGAGAACGCCAAGTACCCGGGGATCTTCGGCGCGGTCCCCGAGGTGGACCACAACCAGGTGATGGCATTCGACGGCTTCTTCGCCCGCGGCGGCTCCCCCTCAAATCCCGACGACTTCTTCCGCGACCGCACCGACGACCCCGAGCACGGCCTGCACCTCGTGATGATGCGGGACGTGGACGAACACCCCCGGATGCGCAAACGGTGCGAGGCGTCCACCGCGATGGCCCGCGACCGGGGCGTGGCGGTCACCGAGATCCGGGCCGAGGGCGAGCATCCGCTGGAGAGAATCGCGACACTCATCGCGCTGGCGGACTACGTCACGGTTTACTTGGCTATCGCGCTGGGCGTGGACCCCACTCCGGTGCCTGCCATCCAAGAACTAAAGGCGAGGGTTTCCTAGAGATGAGTGCTGAGGGCGGAACGAAGGCGATCGTCGCCGCGCTGCTCGCCAACACCGGAATCGCGGCGTCGAAGTTCGTCGCGTTCCTGTTCACCGGTTCGTCGTCGATGATCGCCGAGTCGGTCCACTCGGTGGCGGACGCCGGAAACCAGGCGCTGCTGCTGGTGGGCGGCAAGCGCGCCAAGCGCGGCCGGACGCAGCAACACCAGTTCGGCTACGGGCGTGAGCGCTACTTCTACGCGTTCGTCGTCGCGGTCGTCCTGTTCACCATCGGGGCGATGTTCTCGCTCTACGAGGGCTACCACAAGATCTCCCACCCGGAGGAGCTCAAGTCCCCGGGCTGGGCGTTCGGGGTGCTGGGCGCCGCGATCATCATGGAGATCTTCTCGTTCCGCACCGCGATCGTGGAGTCGAACAAGGTCCGCGGCGACCAGTCCTGGTGGTCGTTCATCCGCCGCGCCAAGGCGCCCGAGCTTCCGGTCGTGCTCCTGGAGGACCTGGGCGCCCTCGTGGGCCTGTTCTTCGCGCTGTTCGGCGTCACGATGGCCGTGGTCACCGGCGACGGCGTGTGGGACGGCATCGGCACCATCGGAATCGGTGTCCTGCTCGCCGTGATCGCGGTGATCCTGGCGTTCGAGACCAAGAGCCTGCTGATCGGCGAGGGCGCCGACCCCGAGGTCGAGCGCGCGATCGTCGAGGCGCTGGAGTCGGTGGAGCAGGTCGACCGGCTCGTCCACATCCGCACCCAGTACATGGGCCCGGAGGAGCTGCTGATCGCCGCCAAGATCGCCGTCAGCCACGACGACACGGCGGTGGACGTGGCCCGCGGCATCGACGCTGCCGAGGCGAAGATCCGGTCGCAGTTCCCCGAGGCGAAGCTGATCTATCTGGAGCCGGCGCTGTGGGAGCCCGCCGCGGGGGGCGCAGAGACCCCGGCGGTCCCGAAGCCGGCGGAGGACTCGGAGACTCCGGCGTCGTGACCGTTCGTCCGTCCCGGCCGCCCCGTCGGGGCGGCTGGGACGGGCAGGGAACCCCTCGCCGGGCGGCCGCCGCCGTGCCGGCCGACCCCAGCCCAGGCGAGACCGGCGAGTGCCCCTGACGAGGCGTGTACCGCGGCCGTCCGGCGAGGTGCTTCCCATGCGTCCCCGCCCGGACCCCTGAAACCGGACGGTTCTGGTGTGACCGCGGTGGCCCCGCCGAACCCCCTACGTCGGCGCCGGCCACCGCCGCGGTCACGGTTAAGACACTACGTTCGCGCTGGTCCCCGGCACGTCCCCCTCAGGGAGGGAAAGCGGGTGGTACTCCAGGCGGATCCGGCCGGCCCGCATACATCCTCACGGTGAGGTATCCACGCGTCCCAACGGTCAGTATTGAAGGGTGACCTCCGATGACAAGGCCCGGCCCGGACCCGATCCCGCGGGGTTCGGCCCGGCCCTCGCGCACCACGCGTGGCGGCTGTCCGGCCGGATCGTAGCGGGTGTCGGCCAGCTGCTGCTGTGGCTCCTGACCGGCATCGGCACCCTGCTGCGCCCGGCCGCCGTCCGCCTGGCGGCACGGTTGAACGGCGTGGGGCGCCAGCCGCAGCCGGGTCCGCCCGGCGGCCCGGCGGAGGCGACCGCGCCGCTGCCCCGGTGGATCAACGCGTGGCGGGAGTTCGCCGCCTCCTGGTACTTCGCGCCGCTGACGGGGCTCGCGCTGACCGTCGCCGCCCTCGCGGAGCTGGCGCCGCGCGCCGAGTCGCCGGTCAGCCTCGCTGGCGGGTTCGCGGTCGCGGCGACGCTGCCGCTCGTCTGGCGTCGGGAGAGCCTGCGCCCGGTCGCGGCGGTGGTGCTCGGCACCGTCGCGGCGAACCTGCTCACCGGCGAGAGCCTGCTCATCACCACCGGGTTCGCGGCCCTCTACACGCTGTACGCGCTGGGACGGCGGCTGCCCCGCCAGTCCACCGGCGTCCTCGCGGCCGGCAGCGTCGCCACGCTCGCGGTCGTGTACCTGGCGGCGGGGTCGCTGGACGAGATCCCGTGGCCGGCCGCGTTCCTGGCCGTGCTGGCGGCCATCGGCCTCGGCGACGCGCGCCGCGTCGTGGAGTCGGCCGGGCGCACCGAGGCCGCGGCCGCCGAACGCACCAACGAGACCCTCACCCGGCTCACCGCCGTCCAGCGCGAGCAGGCGGTGATGCGCGAGCGCGCCCGCATCGCACGCGAGCTGCACGACGTGGTCGCGCACTCCGTCTCGATGATCGCGGTGCAGGCGGAGACCGCCCCGTACACGATGGAGAACCTGTCGCCCGAGGCCCGCGCCGGCTACACCGAGATCGCCAGGACCGCGCGGGAGGCGCTGGTGGAGATGCGGCGGCTGCTCAGCGTGCTGCGCGCCGACGCCACCCCGGAGCCGGAGGCGGCCAACTCCCCGCAGCCGCGGCTGGACCGGCTGCCCGACCTGATCGAGCAGCACCGCGGCGCGGGCGGCGACGTCGACCTCGCCGTGCACGGCGACCCGCGGGTGCTGTCCACGACGGTCGAGCTGTCCGCGTACCGGATCGTCCAGGAGGCGCTGACGAACGCCCGGCGGCACGCGCCGGGCGCGGGGGTGCGCGTCGACCTGACGTTCCTGCCGGACCGGCTGGCGGTCCGCGTCCGCGACGACGGCCGGCACCCGCCGGGGCCGCCCGGCCCCGTCCCGCCGGGGCAGGACCCGGCCGCGCCGACCATGGTGCTGAACCGCGACGACCCCGCCTCCCGTACCGCGATACTGGACGACCCCGCGGGCCCGGCGTCCGGTGCCGCGGCAGGGGCCGCCGGACGGACCCGCGTGCAGTCCCCGGAGTCCGGTGGCGGACACGGGCTCGTCGGGATGCGGGAACGTGCGACGATGCTGGGCGGACGGTTCTCCGCCGGCCCGGCCGCCGAGGGCGGTTTCCTGGTGGAGGCCGAGCTTCCGCTGGCGAGCGAGGGGAGTTCCACCCGTGGACACGGTCCGGAGGCGCGTCCCGGCGGCCGCTGACCCCGCGCGGCGCGGGGGGCGGCAGCGGTGATCAGCGTGCTGATCGTCGACGACCAGACGATCGTGCGGGCCGGGTTCGCCGCCCTCCTCGACGCGCAGGACGACATCACCGTCATCGGCGAGGCGGGCGACGGGCGCGAGGCGGTCCGGATCGCCGAGCGCAGCCGTCCCGACGTCGTCGTCATGGACATCCGGATGCCCGGCATGGACGGTATCGAGGCGACCCGCCGCATCCTCGCCCTGCCCGGTTCCGAGGGCGTCCGCGTCCTGGTGCTGACGACGTTCGACGTGGACGAGTACGTCTACGAGGCGCTCGCGGTCGGCGCGAGCGGCTTCCTGCTGAAGGACGCCACGGCCGACGAGCTGGTCTCCGCCGTCCGCGTGGTGGCGCGCGGCGACTCCCTGCTCGCCCCGCAGGTCACCGGGCGGCTCATCCGCGAGTTCACCAGGCAGCGCCGCAACCGGCCGCAGGCGCCGTCGGAGCTGTCGACGCTGACGGCCCGCGAGTCGGAGGTCCTCGTCCTCATCGCCGGCGGCCTGTCCAACGGCGAGATCGCCGAACGCCTCGTGGTCAGCGAGCACACCGTGAAGACCCACGTGGCGCGGGTCTTCACCAAACTCGGCCTCCGCGACCGCGCCCAGGCCGTCATGCTCGCCTACGAATCAGGCGTAGTGGTCCCGGGCGGCAACGCCCTCGACTGATAAACACCCCCGGGCTAGCGCCTCCTCAGGAGGCGCATGGCCTTCTCCTTCTCGAAGTCGAGGGCGCGGGTGGGCGGGGCCGAGAGGCGTCCGATGCGTTCGCCCAGTTCGCGGACGTGTGCCTGCACCTGGGGCTCGGCGAGGACGCGGAGGCCGAAGGCCAGCTCGGCGGGGCCGATGTCGTAGCGCTTCTCCAGGGCGAGGGCGAGCGCGACCGCCCGGAGCTCGGTGTCGCCGAACTGCCGGTGGCCGCCGCCGCGCCCTCTGCCGGAGACCCCGTCCCGGGTGGACGGCAGCAGCCCGAGGGCCTCGCGGTAGCGGAGCATGCGGGGCGAGGTGCCGAGCCGCTGGGCGGCCTCCGTGATGCGCATGCGGCCCATTCTGACAAATTTGTGTTAGGAAGTCGCCTCCAGGCGTGCCAGCGGCCGTACCCCGACCGTAGACTCGCGGCGTTGACGCACCGCGCACCGACCCGCATCCCCGCGGACCAAGGAGCAACGAAAGCATGGACTACAAGGTCGCCGACCTGTCGCTGGCCGACTTCGGGCGCCGGGAGATCCGGCTCGCCGAGCACGAGATGCCGGGCCTGATGGCGGTGCGCGAGGAGTACGCCGCCGCCCAGCCGCTGCGCGGCGCCAAGATCATGGGCTCGCTGCACATGACCATCCAGACCGCCGTGCTGATCGAGACCCTGGTGGACCTCGGCGCCGACGTCCGCTGGGTGTCCTGCAACATCTTCTCCACCCAGGACCACGCCGCCGCCGCGGTCGTCGCGGGCCGGAACGGCTCCGCCGACGACCCGCAGGGCGTCCCGGTGTTCGCCTGGAAGGGCGAGACGCTCGAAGAGTACTGGTGGTGCACCGACCAGGCCCTCCAGTGGCCCGACGGCACCGGCCCGAACATGATCCTGGACGACGGCGGCGACGCGACCCTGCTCGTCCACAAGGGCGCCGAGTACGAGAAGGCCGGCGCCGTCCCCGCCGCCACCGAGGACGACCCCGAGGAGTGGGGCATCATCCTCGACACCCTCCGCCGCACCATCGCCGAGAAGCCCGGCCGCTGGACCGAGACCGCCGCCGCGATCAAGGGCGTCACCGAGGAGACCACCACCGGCGTCCACCGCCTCTACGAGATGGCGAAGGCCGGCACGCTGGCGTTCCCGGCGATCAACGTCAACGACTCGGTCACCAAGTCGAAGTTCGACAACAAGTACGGCTGCCGCCACTCCGTCATCGACGGCCTGAACCGCGCCACCGACGTCCTGATCGGCGGCAAGGTCGCCGTCGTGTGCGGCTACGGCGACGTCGGCAAGGGCTGCGCCGACGCGCTGCGCGGCCAGGGCGCCCGCGTGATCGTCACGGAGATCGACCCGATCTGCGCGCTGCAGGCCGCGATGGACGGCTTCCAGGTCACCACCCTGGAGGACGTCGTCGACACCGCCGACATCTTCGTCACCACCACCGGCAACTTCAACATCATCACGGCCGAGCACATGGGCCGGATGAAGCACCAGGCGATCGTGTCCAACATCGGGCACTTCGACAACGAGATCGACATGGCCGGCCTCGCCAAGACCCCCGGCGTCGAGAAGATCGAGATCAAGCCGCAGGTGCACGAGTGGCGCTTCCCGGACGGCCACTCCATCATCGTCCTGGCCGAGGGCCGCCTCATGAACCTGGGCTGCGCCACCGGCCACCCGTCGTTCGTGATGTCGAACTCGTTCACCAACCAGGTCATCGCGCAGATCGAGCTGTTCACCAAGACCGACGAGTACCCGATCGGCGTGTACGTCCTGCCGAAGCACCTGGACGAGAAGGTCGCCCGCCTCCACCTCGACGCGCTCGGCGTCAAGCTCACCGAGCTGACCAAGGAGCAGGCCGCCTACATCGGCGTCCATGTCGAAGGCCCCTACAAGCCCGACCACTACCGTTACTGAGTTTATTGGCGGTGCCCGTGGTGGAGGGCGCTGGGGCGCCCTCCACCACGGGCACCGCGTGCGATTGCTGCATCGCTCCGACTCGCCTAGCGGCTCGCTGCGCGATCAGGTTTCTCGCGGGCTCGAAGCCTGCCTTCGGACGCAATCGCGACGGTTTGGGTTGTCGCGTGGCTGGTGTGCCGACTGATGTTGTCGTAGGAGTGGTGCGGCGGTTCGTCGCCTTGAGGGGGTGCTGATGAGCGATATCGCGGATGCTTCGCTGGCGTACGAGGGCGTCAAGCGGATCGGGTGGGCCGACCGGAGCATGCCCGTGCTGCGGCAGATCCGGGAGCGGTTCGCCGCCGAGCGTCCCCTGGACGGGTTGAAGGTCGCGGCGTGCATGCACATCACGACCGAGACCGCCGGGCTCATCCGCACCCTCCAGGCGGGGGGCGCGAGCGTCGCCCTCGCCGCGTCCAACCCGCTCTCCACGCAGGACGACACCGCCGCCGCGCTCGTCCAGGAGTACGGCGCGGAGGTCTTCGCGCGGGCCGGTACCGACCGTGAGGGGTACTACGCCCACATCCACCGGGCGTTGGAGACCGGGCCCGACCTCGTCCTGGACGACGGGTGCGACCTGGTCAACACCCTGCACACCGACCGGACCGACCTGCTCGGCACGGTCAAGGCGGGCTGCGAGCAGACGACGACGGGTGTCATCCGGCTGCACCAGATGGCCTTCGAGGGCGCGCTCCGCTTTCCGATGGTCGCGGTCAACGACACCGACACGAAGCACATGTTCGACAACCGGTACGGAACCGGGCAGTCGACCCTGGACGGCATCGTCCGCGCGACGAACACGCTCCTCGCGGGGAAGACGATCGTCATCGCCGGGTTCGGCTACTGCGGCCGGGGGCTGGCCGAGCGGGCCCGCGGCCTCGGCGCCCGGGTCGTCGTCACGGAGATCGACCCGGTGAAGGCGCTGGACGCGGCGCTGCAGGGCTTCGCCGTCCAGCCCATGGCGCAGGCGGCCGCCGACGGCGACGTCTTCATCACGGTCACCGGAAACCGGGACGTCGTGAACGGGGAGCATCTCGCCGTGATGAAGGACGGCGCGATCCTCGCCAACTCCGGCCACTTCGACGTCGAGATCGATGTCCGCGCCCTGGCCGAGCTGGCCGTCGAGGTTCACCGGGGCGTCCGCCCGCAGGCCGACGAGTACGTCCTGGCCGATGGGCGCCGCCTCGTCCTCCTCGCGGAGGGGCGGCTGGTCAACCTGGCCGCCGCCGAGGGCCACCCGGCCGCCGTGATGGACATGTCGTTCGCCGACCAGGCCCTCACGTGCGCGTGGCTCGCGACCGCCCACGCGACGCTGTCGCCGGCCGTCCACGACGTCCCGAAGGAGATCGACACGGAGGTGGCCCGCCTCAAGCTGGCGTCGATGTCCATCGCCATCGACCACCTCTCGAAGGATCAAGAGGACTACCTGCGCTCCTGGCGCATCGGGTCCTGACGCCGATGCCCGCAGGCGCCTACCTCCACCTGGACGGAGAGCTCGACGAGCGCTTCCAGTGCGCGCCCGGGCCCGGCGGGTGGCGGTACACCTCCCGGCGCTCCGACGGCGTCCGCGTCGACCTGGTGACGGACGCGCGCTGGCGCCAGATCCGCGTCGAACTCGTCACACCGACCTGGTGGCTGCGCGGCGGCCGCACCGGCCCGGAGGTCACCTGGGTGCGCGCGGCCGGCGAGACGGGAACGGAGCGCGCGGAGCGGGCGGCCGGCTTCCTGGCCGACTCGCCCGGTTTCCTCGTGGCGATCGCGCACTCGCTGGAGCTGGCCGAGAACGCGCAGGCCGACGTGCGCCTCGTCCAGCTCAACGGTCCGTCTCTCGCGCCCCTGACGACCACCTGGCGCTGGCAACGGTCCGGGACGGCGTACCACGAGACCGACACCGAACCGCTCCCGGTCGCGCGCTACGAGGTCACGGACCTGGCCACGGGCGAGATCGAGACGGTGCACCTGGCGGGCGATGTCGTCGTCGCCGCGCCCGGCATCGAGCTCACCGAGCTGGAGTCCCCGCCCAATCTCCGCCTCTAGCGACGGGTGGTGGACGTTTGCCGATAAGGTCCCTTACCTCCCAAGATGATCAGGCCAAGATGATCAGGAGGTCACGGACTTGTACGGCCAGCCACCGGGGCAGGGACAGCCGCCCCCCGTTCCGCCGATGGGCGCCCCCGCCCCACCGCCGGCCAGGAAGCGGTCCCCGCTCGTGTTCGTGCTGGCCGGGCTCGCGGTCGTCGTCGTCCTCGGGGTGGTGGCCGTGGGCGTGGTGGTCGTCCAGACCGCCGGGAACCGGCTGAGCGGCCCGCTCAAGCCCGAGCAGTGCATCGACACGGGCTTCGGGAACGGCACGGGCAAGAAGATCCCGGCCAGTACCCGGGTGAAGTGCGACGACCCCGCGGCCAAGGCGAAGGTGCTCAAGATCACCGATGAGCGGCAGGCCACCGCGTACCAGTTCGGCGGCCGGGCGGAGCCCGACTGCCCGGCCGGCACCGACGGCATCAGCAACGTCACCCTCAAGCAGGGCGACAAGCGCTACTACGAGGCGTGCGTCCGCAACCTCGCAGGCCCCCACCCGGGCGACCCGGGCGCGGGCGGCGCGCTGCTGGCCGTCGGCGACTGCGTGAGCGGCGGTTCCCTCGGCCTCGGCGGCAAGGAGGTCGCGTGCGCCTCCGCCGGCTGGTACGGCAAGGTGATCGCCCGCGTCGACGCCGAGGCGTCCTGCCCGGCGAAGACGCTGGAGACCATGAAGCTGCGGTCCTTCGGCGGCGGCGAGATCGCGCGCCCGGTGCTGTGCCTCGGCGCGGGCGGCGGTGTGCTGGCGAGCGGCGACTGCATCGCCGACCCGTCGTTCGCCGTCGGCGGCCCCAAGAAGGCCGACTGCGCCGCCCGGACGGCCGTCGCCAAGGTCGAGGGCCGGGTGAAGGCGAAGCAGGAGTGCCCCGCCACGTCCACCCACCTCATGACGGCCGACGGCGCCTACCTCCCGGTCCTGTGCCTGAAGAAGATGCGCCCCACCCTCAGCGAGAAACTCCGCTCCCTGGGCGGCTGAGAACGTCCGGCCGGGTCGTGGACAGCCGGGAGAGGGCGCCCGCCTCCCGGCTGCCCTCCTCGGCACTGAACACGTGGACGACCAGGCCCGTCTCGCCAGGGGCGGCGGGGACGTGCAGGGTCTCGTAGTCGAGGGTGAGCAGCCCGGCCTCCGGGTGCCGCAGCCGTTTGCGGCCGGCCGCGCACATCACCACCTCGCCGCTGTCCCAGATCCTGCGGAAGTCGGCGCTGCGCGCGGACAGGCCGGCGACCAGTGCGGCCAGTTCCTCGTCGCCGGGATAGCGCCCCGCGTAGACCCGCAGCTGGCCCACGGCCTCGCGGGCCCTGTCCTCCCACTCGGGGTGGACGGCGCGCGCCGCGGGGTCGAGGAACAGGTACCTGGCGTTGTTGGCGTCGCGGCGTCCCGGAACCCCCAGTCCGCCGAGCAACTCGCCGCCCAGGTCGTTCCAGGCGACCACATCCAGGCGATGGTTCGTCACGAATGCCGGAAAGCCCGCCATGCCGTCCAGCATCCGCCGCAGCAGCGGGCTCACGCGGGCCCTCGGCACGGTGCCGTGCCCGGCGCCGGCCAGCGTGGCCAGGTGCCCGCGTTCCGCCGCGTCGAGGCGGAGCGCCCCGGCCAGCGCGTCGAGGACCTCGGTGGACGGCTGGGTGGCCCGGCCCTGTTCGAGGCGGATGTAGTAGTCGACGCTGATCCCGGCCAACTGGGCGAGTTCCTCGCGGCGCAGGCCGCTCACCCGCCGGCGCCGTCCACCGGAGATCCCGACATGCTGCGGCGTGACCCGGCCGCGGCGAGCCCGCAGGAACGCGCCGAGGTCCCGCCGGGCGTCCCCGGCGCCGTTCGCCCGCTCGACGCGGCCCGCATCGTCCATGGTCCAAGTATGCGTGGATGCAAGTATGCGTGGCCCTCGCGGTACCAGGAACACCCGTCCGCCCGCTGAAGGGGGTTCTGGCTACCCGCCCGCGACGAGGCGAACGTGGTGCCATGAACGCTGAGACCACGCCGCGGAAGCGGAAGAACATTCTCGTTGTGACCGTCCACCCGGAAGCCCGCTCGCTCACCGCCGCGCTGGCCGCTTTCGCGGTCGAGCACCTGCGCGCGGCCGGGCACGCGGTACGGGTGTCGGACCTCTACGCGATGAAATGGAAGGCGGCACTGGACGCCGACGACTTCCCCGGCCACCCCGCGGACCGGCGGCTCGACCTGCTCGGCGCCCACGAGCGCGCGACGCTGGCGGGCCTGCTCACACCCGATGTCGTCGCCGAACAGGAGAAGGTGCGGTGGTCGGACGCCGTGATCCTGCACTTCCCGCTGTGGTGGTTCTCCGTACCGGCGATCCTGAAGGGCTGGATCGACCGGGTCTTCACCAACGGCTTCGCGCACGGCCCGGCCGTCCCCCCGCCGTACACCGAAGGCGCCCTGGGCGGGCGGCGCGCGCTGGCGTCGGTCACGATCGGTGCCCGGGAATCGGCGTTCTCCGCCCGTGGCGTCCACGGGCGGCTGGCCGACGTGCTCTACCCGGTGCAGCACGGCTTCTTCTGGTTCACCGGCATGGCGCCGCTCGACCCGTTCGCGGTGTACGGCACCGTGGACATGCCCGGGGAACGGTTCGAGGCGGCGAAACGGGAGTACCGGCGGCGCCTCGACGGGCTCTTCACGGACGAGCCGGTACCGTTCCGGTCGCTCACCGGCGACTACGACCACGACATGCGGCTGCTGCCGGGCCTGGAGACACCGGGAACGAGCGGACTCGATCTCCACGTCCGCCCGCGGGAACGCCGCGGCGCTCCCCGGACCGCCGACCAGGCACCGTAGACGCGGACCGGCACCACCCCGCATCTCTTCGAGTCGTCAGAGCGGCCGCGTCATGAACACGCTGTTCGGATCGGGCTTGTAGTCCGCGAAGGGCTCGCAGTAGGTGAACCCGAACCGCTCGTACAGCCTCCTCGCGGGAAGGAAGAACTCGGCCGAGCCGGTCTCCAGGCTCAGTCGGGCGAACCCCATGCGCTTGGCCTCGGTAAGGACGTGTTCGAGCAGCAAGGACGCGATCCCGCTCCGCTTGCGCTGCGGCGCGGTACGCATCGACTTCAGTTCGGCGTGGACGGCGTCCAGCCTCTTGACGGCACCGCACCCCACGATCGAGTCGCCGTCCATCACCGACCAGAACGTGACCTCCGGTGCGCGCAGGGCGTCGAGATCAAGGGCGTGCTTGCTCTCCAGCGGCGTGATGGACCGCATCTCCTGGACGTGCTCATGGAGAAAACCGGCGATCTGCGAGCCGGACAGGTCGTCGACGACGATGTTCATCTCGCTCCTCCGGAGCCATGCGAACCTTGAACCATTATCTCCTGCCGAGCGCCGACGATCACCGGCAGGCCGACGGCACCGCTCGCCCCACCCAGTGAGGAACCACGCCTTGACCACCCCGCACGCCTTCCCCCTGGAGCCCACGCCGATCCACGTGCCCGACGGGGTCCTCGATGACCTGCGCGCCCGTCTCACATCGACCCGGCCGCCGCTGGACGAGGGGAATGAGGACTGGTCCTACGGCGTCCCGGACGGCTACCTCCGCGGGCTGGTCGCCTACTGGCGGGACGGCTACGACTGGCGCGAGGCCGAGGCCGCAATCAACGCCTACGAGCACTACGAGGTGAGCGTCGCCGGTGTCCCGGTGCACTTCATGCGCAAGCCCGGCCGCGGGCCCCGCCCGATCCCGCTGATCCTCACCCACGGCTGGCCGTGGACGTTCTGGCACTGGTCGAAGGTGATCGACCCGCTCGCCGACCCGGCCGCGTTCGGCGGTGACCCCGCGGACGCGTTCGACGTCATCGTGCCGTCCCTGCCCGGCTTCGGTTTCCCCGGCCCGCTCACCGGCTTCCCGGACGTCAACTTCTGGAAGGTCTCCGACCTCTGGCACACCCTGATGACCGAGACCCTTGGCTACGGGAAGTACGCCGCCGGGGGCTGCGACATCGGCGGGCTTGTCTCCAGCCAGCTCGGCCACAAGTACGCCGACGCGCTGTACGGCATCCACATCGGCTCCGGGTTGCCGCTCGACTTCTTCACCGGCCCCCGGGCCTGGGACTTCGCCCGTAACCGGCCTCTCACCGACGACCAGCCCGCCGACGTCCGTGCCCGCATCGTCGAGCTGGACCACCGCTGGGCTTCCCACCTCGCCGTGCACATGCTCGACGGCGCCACCCTGGCCCACGGGCTGAGCGACTCACCCGCCGGACTGCTCGCCTGGCTGCTGAAGCGCTGGAACGCCTGGAGCGACAACGGCGGCGACGTCGAGTCAGTCTTCACCAGGGACGACCTGCTCACCCACGCCACGATCTACTGGGTGAACAACTCCATCGCCACGTCGATGCGCTACTACGCCAACGCCAACCGCCATCCCTGGGCCCCGTCCCACGACCGCACCCCGGTCGTGCAGGCCCCGGTCGGCCTCACCTTCGTCACGTACGAGAACCCGCCCGGCATCCACACCGTCGACGAGCGCGTCCGGGCGTTCGAGACCGGCCCGCTGGCCGGCTGGTTCAACCACGTCAACGTCAACGCCCACGACGACGGCGGCCACTTCATCCCCTGGGAGAACCCCGACGCCTGGGTGGGCGACCTGCGCCGCACCTTCCACGGCCGCAGGCCCTGAACGGGCTCCGTGAGTCCGGCGGCCGGGCGGAGCGGCGGTGGAGAACCGTTGGCGGCCCCGTTACCCCGCCTTGCCCGCCGGGGGGAATGCCTCCCGTGTGGGGGAGTGGTTCACACGGGAGATCGCGGACGCCGGGCGGCTCCGGCTGTTCTGCTTCCTGGTGGCGTTCATCGCCGGGTTCCTGTTCATCCGGTTCAGCGTGCGGATGATCCGCCGACAGGTGCGGTGGTGGCCGGGGAACGTCACACCGGGCGGGCAGCACGTCCACCACGCGGTGTTCGGCCTCGTGTTCATGTGCGTCGGCGGCGTCGGCGGGCTGACCGTCGAGGACGGGTCGTCCGGGCTGGCTGCGGCCACCGCGGCGCTGTTCGGGGTCGGCGCCGCCCTCGTGCTGGACGAGTTCGCGCTCGTGTTCTACCTGCGGGACGTCTACTGGAGCGAGAAGGGCCGGCTGTCGGTCGAGGTCGTGTTCATCACCGTCGCCCTGTGCGGGCTGCTGCTGATGGGGCTGCACCCGGTGGGGCTGGACGACGCGGCCGGAGACGGCCTGTGGGGCATCGTCCTCGCCCTCCTGTTCAACGTGGGCGTCGCCGTGATCGCCCTGCTCAAGGGCAAGATCTGGACGGGCGTCATCGGGCTCTTCGTCGGCGTGGTCGCGCTGGTCGGCGCGGTGCGGCTCGCGCGCCCGGACTCGCCCTGGGCGCGGCGCCGGTACGCGCCGGGCTCCCGGAAGGAGCGGTGGGCGCGCAACCGCGAACGCCGGTACCGGCGGCCCGTGC
This sequence comes from Actinomadura sp. 6K520, assembly GCF_004349245.1. Lineage (GTDB taxonomy): Bacteria > Actinomycetota > Actinomycetes > Streptosporangiales > Streptosporangiaceae > Spirillospora. Next base: position 37,468 of record NZ_SMLC01000024.1, read on the forward strand.
AGCGGCTCGGTGACCGGCTGAGCGACCTCGTCGCCGGCCGGCCCTCCACCAAGTAGGTTCGCTTGCCGTACTGAATTCTGCGAACCGGACGCGGAGCGCGGGCGTCTCACCGTTGGGTGGCCGTGGACGTCGGGGGACCGCGGCCACCCACCATCAGGTAGTGCGCGAGGGGACTGCCGGCTTCAGGCGGCGGATGAGTCGCGTCCCTCGCTCCTCCTTTCGGACTTTGTCGGTAGCCGTCGGTAGCGTCGGTCCACCGAGCGTGATGGTTTCAGGGGTGGGGCGTGCGTAGGTCTTTCAAGTTTCTGCTGCGGCCCACCGCGCGACAGGCCGGGTCCTTGGCCGCGTGCCTGGAAGACCACCGGAACCTGTACAACGCGGCGTTGGAGCACCGCCGCACCGCCTACCGCATGGCAGGGGTGACGGTGCGGTACGGGGACCAGTCCGGCGACCTCAAGCACATCCGCGCTGACGACGCCGATGGGCAGGGCCGCTGGTCGTTCTGCTCCCAGCAGGCCACCCTGCGGCGTCTGGACAAGGCGTTCACCGCATTCTTCCGCCGCGTCAAGGCCGGGCGGCGGGCAGGGTTCCCCCGCTTCAAGGGCCGAGGCTGGTTCGACACGATCGAATGGCCCAGGGACGGCGACGGATGCCGCTGGAACTCCCAGCCCGAACACCCGGCCGCGACGTTCGTGCGGCTCCAGGGCATCGGGCACGTCCGCGTCCACCAGCACCGCCCCATCGCCGGGACCGTGAAGACGATCAGTGTGAAGCGCGAAGGCCGCCGCTGGTTGTTGATCCTGTCGTGCGACGACGTCCCGGCCGCCCCGCTCCCGCAGACCGGTGCGGTGGCGGGGATCGATCTGGGTGTGGCGTCGCTGGTCACTACCAGCGACGGCGCCCATCTCGCCAACCCCCGGCACCTGCGGTCGGCGGCCGACCGGCTCGCCGCCGCGCAACGCGACCTGGCCCGGCGTAAACGCGGCTCGAACCGGCGCCGCAAGACCGCCCGCCGCGTCGCCGTGCTGCACGGCAAGGTCCGCCGTCAACGTCTGGACACCGCCCACAAGGCCGCGCTGTCCCTGGTCCGCGACTACGACCTGATCGTCTGCGAGGATCTGCGGATCGGGAACATGACCCGCTCGGCGTCCGGGACCGTTGAGGCACCGGGCCGGAACGTCGCGGCCAAGTCCGGTCTGAATCGTTCGATCCTGGATGCGGGTTGGGGGGTGTTCCTGCGGATCCTCGCGCACAAGGCTGAGAGCGCCGGTCGTGAGCTGATCGCAGTCGACCCCCGCAACACCTCCCGGAAGTGCGCGGCCTGCGGGCACTGCGCGGCCGGGAACCGCACCACCCAGGCCGAGTTCCATTGCCTGGCGTGCGGGCACACCGCGCACGCCGATGTGAACGCGGCTGTCAACATCCTGCGGGCAGGGCTTGCCCTTCGCGACGCCGCGGAAGCGGCTTAGCGAGAAGCCGCCCCTTCAGGGGGCGGAGGAGTCACCAGTAGGGGGACGGCCCGCCACCACTGGGCGCGCTTGTCGGTGCGGCGCACCCCGAACCCGCCGAGTTCCGCGCTGGAACTCGCCTCCCCGGTCCCGAAGTCGACGCGGCCGCCGGACACGAGGTCGAGCGTCGCGATCCGCTCGGCGATCCGGGCGGGATGGTTGACGGCCGGCGGCAGTTGCACGATGCCGTGCCCGAGCCGAATCCGCTTCGTCCGCTGCGAAGCGGCCCCGAGGAACACCTCCGGCGCAGAAGAGTGCGAGTACTCCTCCAGGAAGTGGTGCTCCACCTCCCACACATAGTCGAACCCCACCCGATCGGCGATCTCCACCTGGTCAAGCGCGTCCTGGTAGAGCTTCAGCTCCTGCCCGTCACTCCACGGCCGCGGCAACTGGTGCTCGTAGAAGAGTCCGAAGCGGATCGTGACCACCTCCCGGTACGGGATCGGGTGGCGCCGCCCGTCGTCACCCGGTCGCCCTGCGAGCCAGCCTCACCCCGATTGGACGTCCCGTCAACAACGAGCAAGCGTTCGCTTGACGAGGTGGGGGCTGCGGCGGGACCGTGATCCGGACGGTACGGCGGAGGGGGCGGGATGGCGCTGCTGGACGGGCTGCGGGTTCTTGATCTGACGATGTGGCGGCCCGGTCCGTACGCGACGCAGCTGCTGGCCCAGCTCGGTGCGGACGTGATCAAGGTGGAGCCGCCCGGCGGGGAGCCGATGCGGATGTTCCGGAGCCACTTCGACGTCCTCAACCGGCACAAGCGCAGCATGGTGCTCGACCTCAAGTCGGAGGACGGGCTGGCGCGGTGCCTGGAGCTCGCCGGGGGCGCGGAGGTGTTCGTGGAGGGATTCCGGCCGGGAGTCGCCGACCGGCTCGGCGTGGGGTACGGGGCGCTGCGCGAACGCAACCCCGCGCTCGTCTACTGCTCCATTTCCGGCTACGGCGCCGAAGGGCCGCTGTCGGACGTCCCCGGGCACGACATCAACTATCGGGCCTATGCGGCCGCGCTGCCGCCGGACGCCGTGTCGCCGGAGGCCGACGAGCTGCCGGTGGCGGACATGGCGGCCGCCACGATGGCCGCCTTCGCGATCAGCGCGGGCTGCCTGAAGGCGCGGGCCACCGGTGCCGGCGACCGGATCGACCTCGGGATGGCGGACGTCCTCGCGCACTGGGTCGGCACCGTCCCGGAGGCGACGCGACGGTCGGGGGCGGGCCCGGTCCCGGGCTACGGCGTCTATCCGACGAAGGACGGCCAGAAGATCACGCTCGGTGTCGTCTCCGAAGACCGGCTCTGGGGCGCGACCTGCCGCGCTCTGGGGATCGGCGAGCACGCGGACGTTCCCTTCGCCGAGCGGCTGGGCAGGATCGGGGAGCTGGACGGGGCCGTGACCGCGGCGGTGGCGAAGCTCACCCGGGCGGAGGCCGTCGAGCTGCTGACCGCGGCCGGTGCGCCCGTCGCTCCTGTGCTGTCGCACGCCGAGATGCTGGGCCTCGACCACTTCGGTCAGCGTGCGGTGCAGGAGGAGGGGCCGGTGCGGACGACCGTCCACCCGCCGCTGCCCGAAGGCCCCGTCGCCGGGCTGGACGAGCATCGCGGGCAGATCTGGCGGAGTCGCACGGCCTGAAAATCAGGTGGGAATGTCCGGCTTGTTTGGCATGCTGGGGACGTGAGCCCACGTGCGATGAGTCCCGTCCTGGTCGGCAGATCCGCCGAGCTGGCGGAGTTGGCGGACGCGCTCGCCGCCGCACCCGGGGCCGTGCTCATCGGCGGTGACGCCGGTGTCGGCAAGACCCGGCTGATCCGCGAGTACGCCCGGTCCGTGGACGCCCGGGTGCTCGCCGGCGGCTGCCTGGAACTCGGCTCCGACGGCCTTCCGTTCGCGCCGTTCACGACCGTCCTGCGCGACCTCGTCCGCGACATCGGCACCGACGGGGTCGCCGGGCTCGTGCCGCGCGGCGACACCGGCGGACTCGCCCGGCTGCTGCCCGAGTTCGGGGAGCCGGAGAGCGACGCCGCGTCCGGCGAGGAGCGCGCGCGCCTGTTCGAGGTCATGCTGACGCTGCTGGAGCGGCTGGCCGAGCGCGGCCCGGTCGTGCTGGTCGTGGAGGACGCGCACTGGGCCGACCGCTCCACCCGCGACCTGCTGGCCTTCCTGATCCGCAACCTCGGCACCGCGCCGATCCTTATCGTCGTGACGTACCGGTCGGACGAGCTGCACCGCAGCCATCCGCTGCGCCCGCTGCTCGCCGGGCTGGAGCGGGTGGAGCACGTGCGGCGCGCGGAGATCGCGCCGCTGACCCGCACGGACATCGCCGCGCTCGTGACCGAGCTGCTCGGCCGGACGCCGCCGCCCGGCCTGGTCGAGCGGATCGCCGTCCGCAGCGAGGGCAACCCGCTGTTCATCGAGGCGCTGCTCGACGACGACGGCACGCTGGCGTGCGAACTGCCCGAGTCGCTGCGCGACCTGCTGCTCGCCGGTGTGCAGCGGCTCCCGGAGGAGACGCAGGACGTGCTGCGGGACGCGAGCGGCGGCGGCACCCGCATCGAGCACGCGCTGCTGGCGGCCGTCACCGGCCTCGGCGACGGCGGGCTGACCCGCGCGCTGCGTCCCGCCGTCGCCGCGAACGTCCTCGTCGTGGAGGGCGACGGCTACGCGTTCCGGCACGCGCTGATCCGCGAGGTCATCCACGACGACCTGCTGCCCGGCGAGCACACGCGGCTCCACCGCCGCTACGCGGAGGCGCTGGAGAACGATCCCGGGCTCGTTCCGGCGGGACGGCTATGGGTCGAGCTCAGCCACCACTGGAAGGCCGCCCACGACAGCACGTGGGCGCTGGTCGCGTCGTGGCGGGCCGCCGCCGACGCGCGCAAGGCCCTCGCCTACGCCGAATGCCTGGCGATGCTGTCGAGCGTCCTCGAACTGTGGGACCGGGTCCCGGACGCGGCCGAACGCATCGGCGCCGACCACGGCACCGTCCTGGAGCAGGCCGCGGCCGCCGCGGACCAGGCCGGCGAGTTCGACCGCGGCATCAAGCTCGTCACCGCGGCGCTGCGCGAGGTCGACGGCGTCCGGGAGGGGGCCGGTGACCGCGACCCGGCCCGCGTGGCGATGCTGCTGGAACTGCGCGGGCGCATGCGCTACCAGATGGCGCGCCCGGGTTTCGTCGAGGACCTGCGGTCCGCCGTGGCGATGCTGCCGGCCGACCCGCCGACGGCGCTGCGTGCGCGGGCGCTGTCCACGCTGGGGAACTACGTCCGCCTCACCCCCGAGATCGACGAGGCGCGCAACGCGGCGGACGAGGCGCTGGCGGTCGCCCGCGCGCTCGGCGACCCGGTCACCGAGGCCGAGGCGCTGATCACCCGGTTCTGCGCCGACGTCGACTACATCGACGAGGAGAACCTCGCCGAGATCGACCGGACGGTGGTGAGCATCGGCGACCAGCGGGTCCTGCTGCGCTTCCACGTGATCAAGTCGCATTTCCTGGAGGGCGCGGGACGGCACGAGGAGGCCGCCGCGGTCGCCGGGCGCGGCATCGAGCTCGCCCGCGAGTTCGGGGTGGCCCGCACGCAGGGCACGTCCCTGTCCATCAACACGGCCGAGCCGCTGGTGTCGCTCGGCCGGTGGGACGAGGCGACCGCCGTGCTGAACCAGGCGATGGAGCAGGATCCGGCCGTGACGACCCGGACGTCGCTGCTCGTCCTGTCCGGCTGGCTGGCGCTGGCGCGCGGCGACCTGCCCACCGCGCGGAAGCGGCTGGCCGGCTCCCGCGAGATCATGAACCTCAAGATGAAGTGGCTGAAGACCCAGGACTACTTCAGCACCCTCTGGCTCGAGGCCAACGTCGCGCTTGCGGAGGGACGCCCCGAGGCCGGGCTGGACGCGGTCCGTCCGGTCCTGGAGAACCCCGGCCTGCCCGACGACGCCCGGTACGCGTGGCCCGCGCTGGTCACCGGCGCGTCGATCTGCGCGGAGCTCGGCGACGCCGCCGCCGACGACCTGCGGCGCATCGAGGAACGCGCCGCCGGCCTCAACGTCGTCGGCCCGCTCCAGGACGCGCATCGGCGCACGTTCGCCGCCGCGGCCGCTCGCGCCCGCGGCGTCCTCGACCTCGCCGCCTGGGAGGCTGCCGCGGCGGCATGGGAGGCGCTCGGCAACCCGTACCAGCGGGCGTGCGCGCTGCTCAACGCGGCGCGGGCCGCGCTGGCGGACGGCGACCACGACGCGGCCGCGGTCCGGCTGCGCACCGCGGCGGAGCTGGCCGGCGGCCTCGGCGCCGTCCCGCTCGGCGATCGCGTCGCCGACCTGCTGCGCCGCACCCGCACCGCCCGCGGGGGCGAGTCCGCGGCACCGCTGGGGCTGACGCCGCGCGAGTACGAGGTGCTGCGCCTGGTCGCCGAGGGCCGCAGCAACCGCGACATCGCCGAGGCGCTGTTCATCTCGGTGAAGACCGCCAGCGTGCACGTCTCCAACATCCTCGGGAAGCTGGACGTGGCCAGCCGCGGCGAGGCGGCCGCGACCGCGCACCGCCTGTCGCTGTTCGGCGTCCCGGCCGGGCGGGACGGCGCCCCGGTGGGCTGATCCGGTGGGCTGATTCGGTGGCGGGGATCTCCCCTCCGCAGGACCCCCGCCGCCGAACCGTCGGACCACACGGGAACTTCGTGGCCGGCCTTCGCGGTGACGTCCCGCGGAAGCAGGCGGTGCTTCGCCGCCCGGAGAGGCGGCCCGTCATCGTTCCGGCCACTGCACAGTTTCGCGGTCGAGGGGCCGCGGTGTGCTGGACGACATACCGGTTCGCGGCGCTGGAAAAAAGCGACGGGGACGGATCACGTTCCGTGATCCGTCCCCGTTCCGGCCTGCGCGGGCGTGCCCGGGTGGGTCAGCGCGGCACGCGGGCGACGCAGAACACCGTCTGCCCGAACGGCGGCTTGACCACGCGCTCGATGGTGCGGGTGAGCGGCACGACCGTCCGGTCGTAGATCTTGACGAGCTTCGGGTCGGGGTAGCCGGCGCCGCCGCGGCGGACCGCGAACCACCAGGCGATCCCGCCCAGGAAGTTGATCGGCTTGAGCACCTCGGGGACGAGGCCCGCCTCGCGGACCGACGCCTCCAGCGTCTTCGGCGTGTAGCGGGTGACGTGCCCGACCTTGCGGTCGAAGTCCCCGTAGAGCTGCATGTAGCCGGGCACCCAGATGACGATCCGGCCGCCGGGCTCGGTGACGGCGGCGAGGTCGCGCAGCGCCTGGACGTCGTCCTTGATGTGCTCCAGGACGTTCATCATCACGACGGTGTCGACCTTCCGCCGGATCACGATGTCGGCGGGCAGCGCCAGGTCGATGACCTCGACGTCGTCGCTGCCGTCGTAGCGCTTGCGCAGCTCGCCGACGCAGTACGGGTCGTTGTCGCTGACGACGAGGTAGTCGAGGCGCCCGGCGAACTGCTCGGAGAAGTGCCCGAGACCCGAGCCGACCTCCAGCATGGACCGCCCGACGTGCGGCGCGACGGTCTCGTACTCGTACTTGCGGTAGTTGCGGGCCTCGTCCCCGCCCAGGTGGTTCTCCAGCGCGCCATCTCCGGCGGCGGGCTGGACGACGTCCCCGTCCGCGCCCCCGCCCGGCGGCGCCGGAGCGGCGGCGCCGGAGCTCTTCGGGCGGCTGCCGACGAGGCTGAGGAGGGTTCCTGCGATGGACTTCTTCTGACCAGTTGAGTGCATTGTTCCCGCTCGCTGGGTGCGTGGGCGCTCGGATTCTCGTTCGCCGGATCGCATGACCTGATCCGCTCGGACGGTCCGATCTCTGGCGCGAAGCCGGGCCAGTCTACCCAGCCGCGGGCGGCCGGCGCCCGGCGGTGACCGTGCGCCGCCCTCGCCGGCCGCCTTGACCAGCCGTCTCGGTCAGCCAATGGTGCGATGGACGTCCTCCTTCTCGCTCGCACCCGGCTCGGACGGCGCGATCCACGGCCCGGGGATGGACGGATCCAGGACGCCCTCCTCCACCCAGGCGAAGTCGCCCTTGAGGACGGCGCGGGCCAGTTTCGCGTCCACCGCGTCGGTGTTGCGCCACAGCCCGTCGAACAGCTCCTCGACCCGGACGCGCGCCTGCCGGCAGAACGCGTCCGCGAGCAGCACGGCCGACTTCCCGGGCGCCGTGGCGGGCCCCTCGCCGCCGGGGCCGGCGCTCGCGAGCGGACCCGCCGCGGACGAGTCGGCCTGCGCGCGGACGCACACCGCGCTCATCGCGAACAGCTCGGCGCCGATGTCGACCATCCGGCCGAGGAAGCCCTGCCGCTGCTCCAGGCCGCCCTGCCAGCGCCCGGCCGCGTAGAAGATCGACCGGGCCAGCTTGCGGGAGGACCGCTCGACGAACCGCAGGTGCCGCGCCAGCGCCCCGAACTCGGCGTAGGACTTCGGGCGCTGCCCGGCCCCGGTGACCAGCGTCGGCAGCCAGCGCGCGTAGAACCCGCCCGCCTTCGCCGCCGCCCGCGCCTTCGTCCCGGCGGACGCGTCCGGGTCGATGATGTCCCCGGCGACCGACAGGTGCGCGTCCACCGCCTCGCGGGCGATCAGCAGGTGCATGATCTCGGTGGAGCCCTCGAAGATCCGGTTGATGCGCAGGTCGCGGAACAGCTGCTCGGCGGGCACCCCGCGCTCGCCGCGCGCCGCGAGCGACTCGGCGGTCTCGTAGCCGCGCCCGCCGCGCAGCTGGATCAGCTCGTCGGCGGCGCGGCACGCCATCTCCGACGACCACAGCTTCGCCAGCGCCGCCTCGATCCGGATGTCGTTGCGCTCGTCGTCGGCGAGCTGGCTGGACAGGTCGAGCATCGCCTCCATCGCGTACGCGGTCGCCGCGATGAACGAGATCTTGCGGGAGACGGCCTCGTGCTCGCCGACCGGCCGGCCCCACTGCACCCGCTCCCGGGACCACTCCCGCGCGATCTTCGCGGCCCACTTGCCGCCCGCCGCGCAGATCGCGGGCAGCGACAGCCGCCCGGTGTTCAGCGTGGTCAGCGCGACCTTCAGGCCCGCGCCCTCCTTGCCGATCAGGTTCGCCTTGGGGACGCGGACGTCGTGGAACCGGGTGACGCCGTTCTCGATGCCGCGCAGCCCCATGAACGCGTTGCGGTTCTCCACGGTGATGCCGGGCGTGGACATGTCCACGACGAACGCGGAGATGCCGCCGCGGCGGTCCTCCGACTTCGGGACGCGCGCCATGACGACGACGAGGTCGGCGACGACGCCGTTGGTCGTCCACAGCTTGACGCCGTTGAGGACGTAGTCGTCGCCGTCGGGGACGGCGGTGGCGCGCAGCCGGGCCGGGTCGGAGCCGACGTCGGGCTCGGTGAGCAGGAACGCGCTGATCTGCCGGGCGCAGCGCGGCAGCCACTCGTCCTTCTGCTCCCGCGTCCCGAACATCTTGATCGGCTGCGGGACGCCGATGGACTGGTGCGCGGACAGCAGCGCGCCGAGGGCCGGGTTGACCGACCCGGCGACCATCAGGGCGCGCCCGTAGTAGAGCTGGCTGAGGCCGAGGCCGCCGTACTTCTCAGGGATCTTCATGCCGAGCGCGCCGAGGTCCCGCAGGCCCTCGATGACGTCGTCCGGAATCCGCGACTCCCGCTCGATCAGCGCCGGGTCGATCTTCGTGGCGCAGAACTCGGTGAGCCGCGCGAGGAACTCCTCGCCCTTGCGGCGGGCCTCCTCGTCCGGCCGGGGATGGGGGTGGACGAGGTCGAGGCGGAAGTCCCCGAGGAAGAGCTGCTTGCCGAAGCTCGGCAGCCGCCACTCGGTCTCCCGCGCCTCTTCGGCGACCTTTCGCGCGGTCCGCTCGTCCACGTGCTGCCCGGCCTGCGCGGGGCTGGTCTGGCTCATGCGTCCTCCTCGGGCGGGTCCTCGGATGCGACATGGCTCCGCCCCGAAGTTACTCCCAGGTCGTACTTCTGAGTAGTCCCGTACATGTGAGCGCCCTTTCCCCAGGCGGTATCGGGAAACCCTCCGCGAGCCCACGTCAGAAGTGATCAAATGGAGGGCGACCGTCGCCGAGGCCTTGACCGGACCAGGCCAGAGGGGTTCGCTGTGGGTAATGGATGAGACACGCAAACCCACACTCATCGCTTCGGTGCAGCGTGCCCTGCGCCTCATGGAAGTGGTCGCGTCGCATCCGAACGGCGCCCCCGCCAAGCAGCTCGCGAGAGAGGCCCGGCTGCCCCTCGCCACCACCTACCACCTGCTGCGCACCCTCGCGCACGAGGGCTACGCGACGCGCCTGCCGGACGGCGTCTGGGTGCTGGGCGAGCGGGTCGAGGCGCTGCACGGGCAGAGCAGGGCGCAGCAGCTGCTGGCCCGCATCCGCCCCACCCTGATGGACCTGCGGGACGAGCTGGGCGTCGCGGCGTACTTCAGCATGCACATGGACGACGAGATCCGCCTCATCGACATCGCCGACGGCCCGCGCGCCCCCCGCGTCGACGTCTGGGTCGGCTTCGAGGACGCCGCGCACGCCACCGCGATCGGCAAGTGCGTCCTCAGCCAGTTCGACGAGGAGCGCCGCCGCGACTACCTGGCGCGGCACCCGCTCGTCGACCTGACCCCGCACACCATCACCGACCCCGGCCGGCTGTTTAGGTCTCTCGAATCGCCGAGCGGCCTGCAGTACGACCGCGAGGAGTACGCCCTCGGCACCGCCTGCGCCGCCGTCCCGGTCACCGACGCCGCGGGCACCGTCCTGGGCGCCCTCGCCATCTCCTGCCGCCCCGCCAAGCTCGCCAGGGTCGAACGCTCCGCCCACCTGATGCGCGCCACCGCCGACGAGATCCAGCGCACCCTGACCCTCACCCCCTGACCCGGTCCTCAGGAGACGCGGCGGCGCGTCCAGTAGAAGCAGAACCCCGTCAGGCCGAGGGTGAGGATGGCGAACAGCCCCGTCTCGGCCCACTGGAGCGGCCAGAAACGATCGGCGGGGTGGTAGACCACATGCTGCCTGTAGCCGAGTCGCGCGAACGCGTCGAAGCACTCCTGAGCCGGTCCGGCGGGGCCTTTCGCGCCCGGCCGGGGTCCCGGCGGGGCGCACGGTCCCGGGCCGAGGGAGGCGGGCAGGTGCTCGACCTCGCGGCCGGACGCGTCGACGGTGTGGTTCGCGAGCGTCCAGGCCCCGGCCTCCGCCTGGGTCCGCACGATCAGGCTGTCGTTGTGCAGCATCAGCGAGTCCAGGTTGTCGGACGTGATCGCGACGGTGCCGCTCTCCGGCGGGATGAGGTGCGGGCGGACCCACAGCGGCACCGCGACCTGGACGGCGGCGAACACGGCGAGCGTGATCGCCATGGCGGGCAGGGTGCGGCGGACGAGCACCCCGACGGTGACGCCGAGCGCGAACGCGAACGCCGCGTAGCCGACCGGGGCGATGCCGTGCGCGTCGAACAGCAGCGGCATGATCCGCGAGGAGCGGGTGGCCGCGGCCGCGGCCAGGGGGTCGGACCACCGGTCCACGGCGAAGACGGCGATCCCGGCGGCCGCCATGGAGGCCGACCCGACGAGGCCGAGCTTGACGGCCAGCCAGCGGGTGCGCGGCACGCTCTGGTTCCACGCGAGGCGGTGCGTTCCGGCCTCGATCTCCCGGGCGATCAGGGGCGCGCCCCAGAAGACGCCGAGGAGACCCGGAAGGCCGACCACGATGGCGAGCAGCGCGCCGTAGTACGCCTGGTGCTCGGTGACGAACTGCCGAGCGAACTCGTTGCACGCGTCCTTGGTGGTGCAGGATGCGATCCCGGTGGCGTACTCGTCCGCGAGGCCCGGACCGGTGAGCGCCAGGGCGGCGCCGAGGACGGCGAGGCCGGCGAACACGACCGCGCCCTGGACGCGGAACTGCCGGAGCGTCAGCCAGATCATCGGATCGCCTCCAGTTTGCGGCGGGACGGCGCGGGGTTCATGTAGGCGAGCACGAGGTCTTCCAGCCCGACCGGGCCGACCGTCCACGCGGGGTCATGGATCGGGCCGTCCGTCCGGACGATGAGGGTGCTCTGCCGGTCGGTGTGGCTCTCGGAGACGACCTCCTGGTCCGCGGGGAGGGTGGCCGGGTCGCGGCGCGGCCCGGTCAGCCGGTGGTGGGCGGTGAGCAGGTCGTCGACGTCCCCGGCGACCCGGACGCGCGACTCCACGAGCACGATGAGGTAGTCGCAGGTCCGTTCCAGGTCGTTCACCAGGTGGGACGACAGGAGGACGCTCAGCGAGTGCTCGACCGCGGCCTCCATCAGGCCCTGCAGGAACTCGCGGCGGGCCAGCGGGTCGAGCGCCGCGACCGGTTCGTCCAGGACGAGCAGCTCGGGCCGCTTCGCGACGCCGAGGGTGAGGGCCAGCTGGGCGCGCTGCCCGCCGGACAGCTTCCCGGCTTTGCGCGCGGGGTCCAAGCCGAGCCGCTCGACGCGTTCCCGGGCGAGGGCGGCGTCCCAGCCGGGGTTGAGCCGCGTCCCCAGCTTCAGATGCTCGGCGACGGTCAGCCCGGCGTAGGTGGGCGTGTCCTGGGCGACGTATCCGACCTTGGCGAGCTGCTCCGGCCCGCTCGCCGGCCGCCCGCCGAGCACCCGGATGCCGCCCGCGGAGGGCGAGAGCTGGCCGACCGCCAGGTTCAGCAGCGTCGTCTTGCCCGCGCCGTTCGGGCCGACGAGGCCGACGACCCGTCCCGCCGGGATGTCGAGTGTGCAGTCGGAGAGCGCCCAGCGCTTCCCGTATCGCTTGCCCAGGCCCTCGGCCTGGAGGGCGGCGGTCATGCTATGTCCTCCTGATGGGCGGACCGAAACGTCGTCATGAACAGCGCCTCGATGCTCTCGTCGTCCAGCCCGGCGAGCCGCGCCTTGGCCAGCCAGCGCTGCAGGTCCTTGCGCAGCGGGCCGTGGGCGGCGAGCGACTCGCCGGCCAGCGTCCGCGTCACGAACGTCCCGACGCCCGGACGCGGTGCGACGAGGCCCTCGTGCTCCAGCTCCCGGTACGCCTTGAGCACGGTGTTCGGGTTGATGGCGAGCTTGGCCACCACGTCCTTGACCGTCGGCAGTTGATCGCCCACCCGCAGGAGGTCGAGCCGCAGTGCGTGCCGCACCTGCTGGACGAGCTGCATGTACGGCGACACTCCCGACCCGGAGTCGAGATGGAACTCGATCACCGCCACCTCCATTTAACTAGGATGCTAGCACTTTAGGCGTCTGGTACTCCCGGATGTCAACCTGGAAACGGATTCGTGGGCGTTTTGTGCCGGGGGCGTAGTTCGGCGATGCTGGGGGGCGTGTCAACGGAGACTCTGAGCGGCGCCGCCGAGTTGCGCGCCCAACTGCACGGGCTGCCGGGCGTGGACCGGGTCGGGGCCGAGGAACGGGCCGCGCGGCTGGCGACCCGGTCGATCAAGACGACGGCCAAGGCCGCGGCGATCGACCTGGCGATCTCGATGGTGGACCTGACCACCCTGGAGGGCGCCGACACCGCCGGGAAGGTGCGGGCGCTGTGCGCCAAGGCCGCGCACCCGGACCCGGCGGACGCGTCGGTGCCGCGGGTGGCGGCGGTGTGCGTCTACTCCGACCTGGTGGGCGTCGCCGTCCAGGCGCTGGAGGGGACGGGCATCGGCGTCGCGAGCGTGGCGACGTCGTTCCCCTCGGGACGGGCGCCGCTGGAGGCGAAGCTGGCCGACACGCGGGCGGCGGTGGCCGCGGGCGCGGCGGAGATCGACATGGTGATCGACCGGGGCGCGTTCCTGGCCGGCGACTACGCCAAGGTCTTCGCGGAGATCGTCGCGGTCAAGGAGACCTGCGGCGACGCGCACCTGAAGGTGATCCTGGAGACCGGGGAACTGGCCACGCTCGACAACGTGCGGCGTGCCTCGTGGCTCGCGATGCGGGCCGGCGCGGACTTCATCAAGACCTCGACCGGGAAGGTGTCGCCCGCGGCGACGCTCCCGGTGACGCTGGTGATGCTGGAGGCCGTCCGCGACTACCGGGCGGCCACGGGACGGCAGGTCGGCGTCAAGCCGGCGGGCGGGATCCGCACCACCAAGGACGCGATCAAGTACCTGGTGCTGGTGAACGAGACCGCCGGGCCGGACTGGCTGACGCCCGACTGGTTCCGGCTCGGGGCGTCCAGCGTGCTGAACGACCTGCTGATGCAGCGCCGCAAGCTGGCCACCGGGGTGTACTCCGGTCCCGACTACTTCACCCTGGACTGAGCGATGGCTTCTGAGAACGTCTTCGAGTACGCGCCGGCGCCCGAGTCCCGTTCCGTCGTCGACATCCGCGGCTCCTACGGGCTGTTCGTCGACGGGGAGTTCACCGACGGGCACGGCGAGCCGTTCAAGACGATCAACCCCGCCGACGAGAGCGTGCTGGCCGACGTCGCCCGCGCCGACGAGGCGGACGTCGACCGCGCCGTCAAGGCCGCCCGCAAGGCGTTCGACAAGGTGTGGGGGCCGGTGCCGGGGCGCGAGCGCGCCAAGTACCTGTACCGCATCGCCCGGATCGTCCAGGAGCGCTCGCGGGAGCTGGCGGTGCTGGAGTCGATCGACAACGGCAAGCCGATCCGCGAGTCGCGGGACGTGGACGTGCCGCTGGTCGCCGCGCACTTCTTCTACTACGCCGGGTGGGCCGACAAGCTGCGGCACGCCGGGTTCGGGGACGACCCGAGGCCGCTGGGCGTGGCGGGCCAGGTGATCCCGTGGAACTTCCCGCTGCTGATGCTGGCCTGGAAGATCGCCCCCGCGCTGGCGTGCGGCAACACCGTCGTGCTCAAGCCCGCCGAGACGACCCCGCTGACGGCGCTGCTGTTCGCCGACATCTGCCGGCAGGCCGAGCTGCCGCCGGGCGTCGTCAACATCGTCACGGGCGCGGGGGAGACCGGCCGCGCCCTCGTCGCGCACGACGGGATCGACAAGGTCGCCTTCACCGGCTCGACCGACGTCGGCCGGCAGATCGCCCGGGTCGTCGCCGGGACGAGGAAGAAGCTCACCCTCGAACTCGGCGGCAAGGCCGCCAACATCGTGTTCGACGACGCCGCGCTCGACCAGGCCGTCGAAGGCATCGTGAACGGCATCTTCTTCAACCAGGGCCACGTGTGCTGCGCGGGGTCGCGGCTGCTGGTCCAGGAGTCGGTCGCCGGGGAGCTGCTGGAGCGGCTGAAGGCCCGGATGGCGACGCTGCGGGTCGGGGACCCGCTCGACAAGAACACCGACGTCGGCGCGATCAACTCCGCCGCCCAGCTCGCCAAGATCCGGGAACTGTCGGACGCGGGCGAGCGGGAGGGGGCCGCGCGCTGGTCGCCGCCCTGCGAGCTGCCCGCCCAGGGCTTCTGGTTCGCACCGACGGTCTTCACCGACGTGGCGCAGTCGCACCGGATCGCCCGCGAGGAGATCTTCGGGCCCGTCCTCTCGGTGCTGACGTTCCGGACGCCGGAGGAGGCCGTGACCAAGGCCAACAACACGCCCTACGGGCTGTCCGCCGGGATCTGGACGGAGAAGGGCTCGCGGATCCTCTGGACGGCGCAGCGGCTCCGCGCCGGCGTGGTCTGGGCCAACACCTTCAACAAGTTCGATCCGGCCTCCCCGTTCGGCGGCTACAAGGAATCGGGGTTCGGCCGCGAGGGCGGACGCCACGGACTGGAGGGCTACCTCAGTGTCTGACAAGGCAGGATCCGAGCGTCTCGCGGTGCGCAAGACCTACAAGCTGTTCATCGGCGGCGCGTTCCCCCGTTCCGAATCCGGCAGGTCGTACGTGGTCACCGACGCCAAGGGCCGTTTCGTCGCCAACGCGTCCCGCGCGTCCCGCAAGGACGCCCGCGACGCGGTCGTCGCGGCCCGCAAGGCGTTCCCCGGCTGGTCGGGCCGGACCGCCTACAACCGCGGCCAGATCCTCTACCGCGTCGCCGAGATGCTCGAAGGGCGGCGCGACCAGTTCACCGCCGAACTGCGCGGGACGGGCCTGAGCAGGTCGCAGGCCGCCGCCGAGGCGGACGCCGCCGTCGACCGGTGGGTCTGGTACGCGGGCTGGGCCGACAAGATCTCCGCGGTCGCCGGCTCGGCGAACCCGGTGTCCGGCCCGTTCTTCAACTTCTCCACGCCCGAGCCCACCGGCGTCGTCGCCGTCGTCGCGCCCGACTCGCCGCTGCTCGGCCTCGTGTCGGTCGTGGCCCCGGTGATCGTGTCCGGGAATACCGCCGTCGTGGTCGCGTCCGAACCGGCGCCCCTGCCGGCGGTCACGCTGGCCGAGGTGCTGGCCACGTCCGACCTGCCCGGCGGCGTGGTCAACATCCTGACCGGGCACCGCGCCGAACTCGCGCCGTGGCTCGCCGACCACATGGACGTCAACGCCGTCGACCTCACCGGGGCGGCGCCCGGGGACGTCCCTGACCTTGAGGAGCGCGCCGCGGGGAACCTCAAGCGCGTGCTGCGCCCGGACGGCGAGGGCTGGACCGCGGAGCCGGGAACCGCCCGGCTGACCGCGTTCCTGGAGACCAAGACCGTCTGGCATCCCGTGGGCGTCTGAGCTGAAATCACGCTGCGTGTGTAGAGGGTCGCTTTCGGTGGAATAGATCTCCCCTCGGCTGATCATCACTGGGGGGAGATCAGTGGCTACCAAGACCGCGAAGACCGCGTCTGCGAAAAAGTCCACGACGGCGAGGAAACCGGCGGCGAAGACGTCGGCGGCCAGGTCGTCCTCGAAGACCACGGCGAGCCGTTCGACGGCCGCGAAGAACGGCACGTCGAAGAAGGCGGCCTCGTCCAGCCGGACGTCGGCGTCGGCGTCGGCGGCCGCGACCCGCGTCACGAAGGCGGCGAGCGAGGCCAAGACGGCCGCGACGCAGATGAAGTCGCTGGCGACCAAGGCGTCCTCGTCCGCCAAGGCCATGACGGCGATGACGAAGGCGATGACCAGCGCGACCAAGGCGATGGCCGACGCCGCGAAGGCGATGGACTCGGCCGCGAAGGCCATCACCACGACGGCCAGGCCGGCGACCAGCAGGAGCACCGGCACGAAGAGCACGGGTAACAAGAGCACGGGCACCAAGAGCGCGGGCACCAAGAGCACCGCATCGAAGAGCTCCGGGACCAAGAGCACCGCGAAGAGCACCGGCGGGACGAAGAGCACCGCGAAGAGGACCACGGCCGCCAAGTCCGGCACGCCCCGCAGGACGTCGGCCGCGAGCAGCGGCTCCTCGGCCCGCACGAGCGCGTCGAAGTCCACGGCGGCGAAGCCGAAGCCGTCCGGCAGCACGCGGAAGGCCGCCACCTCCGGGACGAGGACGGCGGCGTCCTCGCTCGTCGAGCCGAAGACCGGCCCGCTCCAGCACTCGACGCGGACGGACGGCGGGTTCCTCACCGGGCTCACCGAAACCGGCGACCGTGGCCGCTGACGGGTCGATGGACGAGACGGACATCCTGGCGCGCATCGACGAGTACGTCGGTGAGGAGCAGCGGCTCCGCGAGCGCTACCGGCGCGACGAGCTGGCACGCGAGGAGGAGCACCGGCGGCTGGAGGCGCTCGAGGTCGCGCTGGACCAGTGCTGGGATCTGCTGCGCCGCCGCCGGGCCCGGCTGGAGGCCGGCGGCGACCCCGGCGGCGAGCGGGCCCGGCCGCCGGACGAGGTCGAAGGCCACCTGCAGTGACCCCGGCGAGGCGGCGCGGGCCGCTGCGGTTCGGCGTGTCCCTCGCACCGGACATGGCCGCCCCGCTGATCCGCACCGCGCAGGACGCCGACCGGTTCGGCCTCGACCTCCTCGGCGTCCGCGACCAGCCGTACCGCCGCGACACCGCGGACGCGCCGACGCTGATGGCGGCGGTGCTGGCCGGCACGTCCCGCATCCGGGTGCTCTCCGCGGTGGCGTGCCTGCCGCTGCGCCCGCCCGCGGTGCTGGCCAAGGCCATCGCGACGATGGACCGGCTCAGCGGCGGCCGCGTCGAACTCGGCCTCGGCGCGGGCACCACCTGGGACGGCATCGAGGCGTACGGGGGCGGACGGCTCGGAGCCGCCGCGGCCCGCCGCGCCCTCGAAGAGGCCGTGCAGGTCATCCGGCTGCACTGGAGCGACCAGAACGGGCTGCGCCTCCACGGCGACCACTACCGCTTCACGGTCGTGCAGGGCGGCCCCGTTCCGGCACACCAGATCGGCATCTGGCTCGGCGTCACGGGCCCGCGCGGCATCGACCTCGCCGGCCGCGTCGCCGACGGCTGGATCGCGCCGTCGTCGCTCGTCCCGCCGAAACGGCTCGCCGACGGGCAGCGGCGCCTGGACGCCGCCGCGGCCGCCGCGGGCCGCGACCCCGCCGCGATCCGCCGCTGCTACGTCCTGGAAGGCGTGATCGACGGCCAGGGCAGCCGCGGCTTCCTGCACGGCCCGTCCCGCCAGTGGGTCTACGAACTGACGGAACTGGCCGTCGGCCACGGCGTCGACACGTTCCTGTACGCCGGCGCCCCGGAGCAGCTCGCGGAGTTCGCCCTGGAAATCGTCCCGGCCGTCCGCGAACAGATCACCAAAGAGAGGTCCGGAGCCGTGTCCGCCCAAGGGACACCTGGAACCCCCGGCTGAGCATCACATGCGTTCGGGGGTGGGGACGCCCAGGAGGGACAGGCCGGTCACCAGGGTGCGCAGGGTCGCGGCGCAGAGGGCCAGGCGGGAGGCCCTGGTCTCGTCGTCCGGGGCCTTCAGGACCGGGCAGTTCTCGTAGAACGTCGTGTAGGCGTCCGCGACCGCGTAGATGTAGCTCGCCAGGCGGTGCGGCTCGGCGGTGTCGCCGGCCTGCTTGAGGGCGGCGCCGAAGCCGAGCAGTTCCAGCGCCAGCGCCCGCTCGGCGGGGTGGCCGAGCACGATCGGGCCCGTCGCGGCCTCCGGTGCGAGCCCGCCCTTACGGAAGATCGACCGGATCCGCGCCGCCGCGTACTGCAGGTACGGGCCGGTCTTGCCGTTGAACGAGATCATCCGGTCGAAGTCGAAGATGTACTCGCTGTCGCGGGCGACCGACAGGTCGGCGTACTTCACCGCGCCCATGGCGACGTCCTGGACGATCACGTCCCGGGTCGCGTCGTCGAAGGGCTCGTCGTGCTGGATCTCGTCGAACACGGCGCCGGCCCGCTCGACGGCCTCGTCCAGCAGTTCGGAGAGCTTGACGGTGCCGCCCGCGCGGGTCCGCAGGATCTTGCCGTCGGTGCCGAGGACGTTGCCGATCTGGGCGTGCTCCGCCCTGACCTCGTCGTTCAGCCAGCCGGCCATCCGCGACACGGCGAACACCATCTGGAAGTGCAGCGACTGTGGGGCGCCAACCACGTAGATCATGCGGTCGACGTGCTCGGTGTCGACCCGGTACCGGATCGTCGCGAGGTCGGTGGTGGAGTAGTTGTAGCCGCCGTCGCTCTTGCGGATGATCACGGGCAGCGGCTCGCCCTCGCGGCCGGTGAAGCCGGGCGGGAACGCGCACAGCGCCCCGTCGCTGATCACCGCGATGCCCTTCTCCTCCAGCTCCCGGGCGGTGGGGGCGAGCAGGTCGTTGTAGAAGCTCTCGCCCTTGATGTCGTCGTCGGTGAGCGTGACGCCGAGCCGCCCGTAGACGTCGTTGAAGTACCGCTTGGACACGTCCACGAGGACCTGCCACAGCCGCAGCGTCTCCGGGTCGCCCGCCTGGAGGCTGACGACCCGCGTGCGGGACCGGCCGGCGAACTCCGCGTCGCCGTCGAACTTCTCCCGCGCGGCCTGGTAGAACGCGGTCAGGTCGCGGACGGACGAGTCGTCCCGCGCGGCGGCGTCCTCGCCGAGGTCGAGCAGGTGCTCGATCAGCATGCCGAACGGGGTGCCCCAGTCGCCGACGTGGTTGTCGCGGACGACGTCGTGGCCGAGGAACGCCAGGATCCGCGCGATCGCGTCCCCGACGATCGTGGTCCGCAGGTGCCCGACGTGCATCTCCTTCGCCACGTTCGGGGAGGAGTACTCGACCACGACCTTCTGCGGCTTGTCCGCGGGCGGGACGGCGAGCCGCTCGTCCTCCAGCGTCCGCTGCGCCTCCGCGGCGATCCACGCGTCGCTCAGCGTCAGGTTGACGAAGCCGGGCCCGCTGACCTGGACGTCCGCCACCACACCGGCGGTGTCGAGGTTCGCGATGATCTCCTCCGCCACCTCTCGCGGCTTGCGGCCCAGCTTCTTGGCCAGCGGCAGCGCCACGTTGGCCTGAAGGTCGGCGAACTGCGACGGCCGGATGACCGGGTCGGTGTCCGCGTACGACGGTCCGAAGGCGGCGCTGAGCGCGGCCTGGACCCGGGCGGCGAGTACGAGTTGCGGATCGGGCATGTGCCAAGGTTATCGGCGCGCGGCCGTCGACCGGACCCGATTTACGCCCGGGGCTACGGCGCGGCGGGCGGCTCCTTGCGGTCGGGCACGGTGTCGCCGGCGGGCCGCGCCTCCGGCAGCCGCGGGACGTCCTCGGGGGTCCGGTCCGGCTGGGCGGCCCGGTCGGGCTGCCGGTCGGAGCCGTCCCGGTCGCCGTGCGTCCAGCGTCCGAACCGCGACGTGCGGGTCAGCGCGACCTGCTCGCGGATCCGCTCGACGATCCGCCCGGCGGCGAGCCGGTGCGCGAGGTCGCACGCCGACGTGACGGCGCGGGCCCGGGACGCGCCGTGCGCGATGACGACCGTCCCGTTCAGGCCGAGCAGGACGCCGCCGCCGTAGGTGTCGGGGTCGAGGCGGTCGCGGAGGTCCTGGAGGCGGCGGCGCTGCAGGAGGGCGCCCATCCGCGCGGCCGGGGTGGACGTCATCGCGTCGCGGACCTCCGCGAAGGCCGTCCGGATCGTGCCCTCCATGGTCTTGAGGGCGACGTTGCCGGTGAACCCGTCGGTGACGACGACGTCCACCCGGCCGGTCAGGAGGTCGTGGCCCTCGACGTTGCCCGCGAACTCCATGCCGTGGTTGCCGGTGGTGAGCAGCTCATGGGCGCGCTTGGTCGTCTTGTTGCCCTTGCCCGGTTCGGTGCCGATCGTGAGGAGCCCGACGGACGGGCGTTCCAGCCCGAGCAGGATCTGCGCGTAGGCGGTGCCGAGCGCGGCGAACTGGACGAGGCCCTCCGGCTTGACGTCCGTGGTGGCGCCCGCGTCCAGCAGGATCGTGGGCCGCGGCCGCGTCGGCAGCGTCACCGCGATCGCCGGGCGCAGCACGCCCTGCTGCCCCTTCAGCCGCAGCCGCGACGTCGCCACGACCCCGGCGGTGCTGCCCGCCGACACCAGCGCCGACGCCCGGCCCTGCTTGATCAGATGGCAGGCGATCGCGATGGACGAGCGGGGCTTGCGCCAGCTCGCCAGCGCGCCCTCGCCCATGTCGAGGGCCTCGTCGGCGTGCACGATCGGGATCTTGCCGACCATGCCGTACAGGTCCAGCTCCCGCCGGATCCGCCACGCCTGCCCGACCAGCACGAGGCGCACGTCGTGGTCGCGGACCGCGTCCACCGCCCCGGCGACGATCTCCGCCGGGGCGTGGTCGCCGCCCATCGTGTCCACCGCGATGGGCAGCGGGCGGGGCGCCGCCCTGCGGCGAGGCGTCGCGGGGCGCGGCGGCTCGCCATCGCCGGTCATGGCCGCTCCAGAAGGGTGAAAGAACGCGGTGCGCCGCAAGAACGCAGCTCATCGCATCGTAGGACGTTATTTCACCCGGCTTGACGGCACCCGGCCGGAGTGGTGATCGTCACCCTCCCGGCTAGCCCTCCTCGCCGTGGCAGTCGGCGCCCAGGCACGGCGCGTTCTCCACCACCGGTTCGCCGGCGACGAGGATCGTGTAGTGGCTCTCGGCCGTCTCCCGTTCCGCGCTGCCGAAGACCGCGACCGGCTTCTTGTCCGAGGTCGCACCGGTGCAGGACACGCGCAGCTTGTCCTTCGTCCGGCCCGCCAGGTCCTCGCACTTCAGCGGCCCGGCGAGCCGCACACCGCGCTCGTGCAGCTCGGCGGCGGCCGTCGCCGGCAGCGCCTTCCGCATCGCCGCCTGGGTCTGGTACGTGAGCTCCTCGCCGCGGAACGCCAGGTACGCGATGGCGCCGCCCGCCAGTGCCAGCACGAGGAGCGCGGCGGCGCCCAGGATCAGGATCTTCTTACGGCCCAGCCGCTGGACCGTCTGACTCATCTCCACACAGGTGTAGTCACCGAGAGTGCGAGAGCATATGCACCGGGTGATGGATCTTTTCGTTCCGTATGCGGATTCGTTGCCGCTCCGCGAGTCAGGCGCCCTCGCGCTCCGCGAGTTCCGCGCCGCACACCTCGGCCACCGCGTCGGCGAGCACGCCGGGGCGGTCGAGCGGCACCATGTGGAGGGCGTCCCGGAGCACGACGTGCCGCCCGCGCGGGCTCATCGCGGCGAGCCGCGCGTGCCCCCGCGACCACTCCCGCTTCCTGCCGGGCCCGGCCACGTCTCCCAGCGCCGTCACGACCACGAGCGGGACGGGCGGGAACGCCCGCCGCTCGCGCAGCCCCGCCAGGTCGGCGGCCGTCTCCCGGTAGGCGAGTTCCTCCGCGAGCACCGTCCCGATGACCGTCCCGCGCCCGTACACCCCGCGGATGACGTCCGCCGGGACGGCGTCCTCGCGGCGGCTCGTCCCCCGGAGGGCCAGCCGCCGTCCGAACGGTCCGGCGGCCCGCGCCAGCCGGGTCGCGCCGAGCAGGACACCGGCCGCCGTGGCCAGCGGGGTCAGCGCCGCCGCCGGACGGACGGCCGCACGCGCATCGGGCTCGTGGCTCGGGTCGACGAGCACCATCCCCCGCACGAGGTCGGGCCGCAGCCTGGCCAGCGCCTCGGCGTGGAACGCGGCCATCGAGTGCGCGAGGACGACCACCGGCCGCCCGGCCCGCTCGGCCAGCGCCTCCAGGATCGCGGCGTCGCGGCGCAGCGTGGGCCGGGCGACCCCGGCGGGGCTGAGGCCGAGCCCCGGACGGTCGAACACGGTCACCCGGTACCGCTCCCGCAGGAGGGCGGCGGTCGGGTCCCAGTCGAACCAGGCGCCGCCGAGCCCGGAGCTCAGCAGCAGCGGAATCCCGGCCACCGGCCCGGACTCGACGGCGTGCACCTGCTCGCGCCCCACGTTCACGATCTCGCCCATCGTGCCCCCTCGACCGCCCGGTCCCGTCCCGCCGGGCCCAGTATTTCCGAAGGCCACCGCCGCGGGTGACCGGGCGGCGCGCCCGCGAAACCCCTGGCAGCGTCCGATGCCGGTGCCCGCTGCGAAACCTTGCCCGCTACCGAACGAAGAAGTTGACGTGCCGTAGTCGTTGTACAACCGGCGAAAAGTCAACGATGATGTCCAGGCGATTTGTCTGGATCGTCCTTGACCAGCTTTTTTCCGACGGGCTAGGGGGTATCAATTCGGCAGGAACACGTCCCAAACGGTTGAATGGGGGTGTCCCACCACCTTCGGCTCACGGTCCGTGACGAAGCACCCGGGGGGTGCGCTTCCCCGCTGACAGCAAGGAGTACCAACACGTGACACTGGTGAACGACGCGGCGCCAGCAGTGCGGTCCACGGGTCGCAAGTTCCGCGCCTTCACGGCGAAGCACCTCGACGAACTGACCGCTCGCGCGGGCCTGTCGCCCGCACAGCGCCTCGCGACCCGGGCGGTGGCCACGGTCCTGCCGTTCCGGACGAACGCGTACGTCATCGAGGAGCTCATCGACTGGTCGGCCGCGCCCGACGACCCGATCTACCGGCTGGTGTTCCCGCAGGAGGACATGCTCCCGCCCGAGGACGTCGCGCACCTGTCCGACCTCCTGCGCCGCGAGGCGCCCAAGGCCGAGATCGAGGCCGCCGCCCACCGCGTGCGGATGAAGCTGAACCCGCACCCCGCCGGACAGATGGAACTCAACATTCCGAGCTTCGGCGACGGCAAGATCCCCGGGATGCAGCACAAGTACGACGAGACCGTCCTGTACTTCCCCAAGCAGGGCCAGACCTGCCACGCGTACTGCACGTACTGCTTCCGCTGGGCGCAGTTCGTCGGCGAGGCCGACCTCAAGATGGCCGGCGACGACGTCACCGCCCTGCGCGACTACATCGTCTCGCACCCCGAGGTGACCAGCGTGCTGTTCACCGGCGGCGACGCCATGATCATGGGCGAGACCGTGCTGCGCCGCTACGTCGAGCCGCTGCTCGAACTCGACCAGCTCGAATCGATCCGCATCGGCACCAAGTCCCTCGCCTACTGGCCGCAGAAGTTCGTCACCGACCCGGACGCCGACGACATGCTCCGCATGTTCGAGCAGGTCGTGGCGTCGGGCAAGAACCTGGCGTTCATGGCGCACTTCTCCCACCCGCGCGAGCTCGAACCGCTCATGGTCGCCGAGGCGTGCCGCCGCATCCGCGACACCGGCGCGGTCATCCGCACCCAGGCCCCGCTGATCCGGACGATCAACGACCGCGCCGCCGACTGGGAGAGCATGTGGCGCACCCAGACCCGGATGGGCCTGATCCCGTACTACATGTTCGTCGAGCGCGACACGGGCCCGCAGGACTACTTCGCCGTCCCGCTCGCCGAGGCGTACGCGATATTCCGGGACGCCTACAAGAACGTCTCCGGCCTCGCCCGCACCGTCCGCGGCCCGTCCATGTCCGCCACCCCGGGCAAGGTCTGCGTGGACGGCGTCGTGGACCTGGCCGGCGAGAAGGCGTTCGCGCTCCACCTCATCCAGTGCCGCGACGCCGACCTGGTGGGCAAGCCCTTCTACGCCCAGTACGACCCCAACGCGGTCTGGCTGGACGACCTGAAGCCCGCCTTCGCCGACCACTTCCCCTGGCAGAAGTAGGACGGCGCGTGGCGGGGGTGAATACCCCGTCTTGGAGATGACCTCAGCCGGTGCCACGGGTCGTGCGGCCGGAGGTCGCTCTGCGACCGGAGGCCGCACGACCCGCCGCACGGCGGGCCGTTTCACGAGACGCGCAGCGGATCGGGAAACGGTTCGCCGTGCGGAGCGGGGGTTCCAGGGGGTCGCCCCCTTGGGCAGTACAGCCGTTTCACGAGACGCGGAGCGGATCGGGAACGGTTCGCCGTGCGCAACGGGGGTTCCAGGGGGTCGCCCCCCTGGGCCAACACTGCCCCCTGGGCTAATACGGCCGGGCGTCTGGCCGTATTCCTTGGTGAAGGCCGTGATGAAGGCCGATGCGCTGGCGTAGCCGACCTTGTGGGCGACCTTGGTGACGGGGTGGGAGTCCAGGAGGACGCGGGCGGCGCGCAGGCGGAGGCGGGTCCGCCACTGGGTGTAGGGCATGCCGAACTCGCGTACGAAGTCGCGTTGCAGTGTCTTGGCGCTCACGCGCAGCCGCTCGGCCCATTCGTCGAGGCGGGTCGGGTCGGCGGGGTCGTGGGAGAGGGCGCGGGCGACGGTCAGCGCCAGGCCGGCGCCGTGGACGTGCGCCAGGGGCGTGG
>NZ_SMLC01000250.1 GCF_004349245.1 Actinomadura sp. 6K520
CAGTTGTGTATAAGAGACAGCCCAGCCGCCGGGGACCACGCTGCCCGCCCCGCCGAGCCCGGCTCCCGCGAACGCCGGTCCGCAGCCGCCGTCGACCGACCCCGCCGCGGGGAACGGCCAGGCCCGGCCACCGGGCACGGACGGGAACACGGCCTCCGAGCCAGGGGACGCGGGACAGCCCAGGTTCCGCCGGAGCAGCCCCGCTCCCGAGCCGGACGGCGACCCGCCCCCGCCCGACACGCAGACCGGCGAGACCCCGCAGACCGGCGAGACCGCGCAGTCACCGGCCACGTCCACGGACACCCCGGTACCGCCGCGCCCGGACGCCCGTGACCACTACGGGTGGTACGAGACGTCCCAGCCGGGAACACCCGCGGCAGGCACACCCACCCCCGGAACAGCCACGCCAACCGCGCCGGCACCGGGCACGGCCACGCCGGCTACGGGAACGCAGGGCACTCCCACCCCGGCCGCGGCCACACCCGCTCCGGCAACACCCACGCCCACTGCGCCTGCACAAGGCACCCCTCCGGCAGATGCGGCCACACCGACCACGAGCACGGCCGCTCCGGAAACACCTGCGCCAGGTGCGTCCACGAGGGTTGCGGGCGCGCCCGGAAGCGAGTCCGGGGCGCCGATGCAGTCTGCGGTGCCCCGGTCGGCGGAGGGTGAAGGGGCGCCGCCGCGGACGGCCGATGCCGAGCTCATGCGGCGGATCCTCGACAACGAGCAGATCCGGCGGGTAGTGGACGAGGCCCGCGGGACGATCGTCGACGACAAGGGGAACCGGCTCGGTGATCTCCTGGACGACGACCTGCGGAACCGGCTGCCGAACCATCCCCGGCTCGCCCGGATCGTGGAGGGCGGCGGTCCGCCGCCGCTGACCCCGGCGGAGGACTCGCTGCGGCGGTCCCTGCTGGCGCGGCCGCGGACGCTGCACAGCCTGCTGACCCATCCGGACGCCGTGCGCATCCTGGAGGACTCGGTCCGGGAGGTGAACGAGCGGGGCGCCGGCACGATCCTGCGCGAAGGCCAGGTGGAGCCCACGCCGACGCCGCTGGAGGACTGGCAGGTCGACATCAGCGACCGGGTCATCGAGGAGATCGGGCCCGGGAAGTCCCCGAAGCAGCCGGGGTTCGACGAGGCGGCGCTGGAGGCCGAGCGGGAGCGCGCGGGCGGCGGGCCGCTCTCGAAGGACAACGAGTTCGTCAACCGATACCTGGACGAGCTGTACCAGCGGGCCGCGGAAGGCACGGGCCCGCTCCGGAACGTCCTGAACGAGCTGGCGAACGATCCCGCCGACGCCAAGATGCGTCCGGGGCCGAAGGACCGGGTCCGCGCCCTCGACAAGATCATCAACGAGAGCGACGGGGACGCGTCCGCGCTCAACGACCTGCTGGGCGGGAAGGTCCAGTTCGACAGCGTCGCGGACCTGTACCGGGCGCTGGACCGGGTCCAGGACGTCGCGCGGCGGCACAACGTCGAGGTCGTGTCGATCAAGGACCGGTTGCGCAAGCCGCAGCCGAGCGGCTACCGCGACATCCGGATGACGGTGCGGATGCCGAACGGCCACATCGGAGAGCTGCGCCTTCACCTGCGGTCGTTCGACGACGTCGCGGACTACGAGCACTCGCTGTACGAGGTGTCGCGGGACCTGCCGAACGTCGCGGAGGAGCGGGCGGCGCGCGGTGAGCGCGACGCACCGCTGACGCCGGAGGAGCGGGCCGTCCGCGAGGCGATCAACCGGCGTCTCAACGAGCGGTTCGACGCGGCGCTGAACGAGTCGCTGCCGCCGCACCTGCGCACCGACCGCGGCGACGAGCAGGCCCGCGACGCGGACCCGACCCGCGAAACAGAGCCGACCCGGGAGGCGGAACCCACCCGCGCCACCGAGCCTGCCCACGAAACCGAGCCTGCCCGCGCCACCGAGCCCGTCCGCGACACCGAACCGGCCCGCGACGAGGCGCCCGTCCGGACGGACGATGCCGCGGCCCCGGAGACCGTTCCGGACGGTCTGCCGCAGCATCTGCACGATGTCTTCCGCGACAGCGACGCCACTCCGGCGGGGCGGTCGTTCCACGATCCCGCCGACCCGGCCATGCGGGATCTCGCGCGGCGCGTCCCGGCGGACCCGCAGCGGTTCACGGTGGACGGGCACGGTGACGCCGACGGGCTGCGGCTCCCCGGCGGCCGCCGGCTGGACGCCGACGACCTCGCGCACCTGATCCGCAACGACCCGAACTGGAACGGCCGCGAGGTCCTCCTGCTGTCGTGCCGGACCGGCGACGGCGACTTCGCCGCACGGCTCGCGCAGCGGCTCGGCGTCCCGGTCACCGCCCCCAGCGGGCTGGCCTGGACGGACGCCGACGGCAACGTGTACGCCTCGTCCGGCCGGACCGGTCCCGACGGGCAGACCCGCCCCGGCTGGCCGCCGGACGGGACCTGGCGGACGTCCGGTCCGGACGGCACCGCATCGCCCGCCGGGCACGACGGCCGCCCGCCGGGCCGGGAGGAGCACCGCGGCGACCCGGCGCGGCCCGGGGACGACGCGGAGTCGCGGGGGCTGCGCGACTGGTTCCGGCGCGAAGGCCACGTCGACCGGGACGGGTATCGCCGTTTCGACACCGACGAGCAGGGCGAGCGGTACGGCGAGAACCGGCTGGCGCACGTGTACCACAACCTGCCGCACCAGTTGCAGCAGGCGCTGCACTGGTACACGGTGCAGTCGATGCCGAACCCGCACCTGCGGCCCGGCGCGGACGTGGGACGGTACCTGACCCACCTGTACACGGAGCAGAACTACGTCCAGCACCTCGCCTACCTGAACGGCGGGACCATGCCGGTCCATCGGGACCAGCTGATGCAGATGTGGAACCGGCCGGACCTCACCGACTACCAGCGCCAACTGATTCAGCACGTCGTCACGCAGACGGACCCCGAGGCCCGGCTGCAGGAGATGTGGAAGAACCATGAGCAGCGCGAGTTCCTGCGGCGCTACCTCGGCGGTGAGCCCACGCCCGACGCCTTCTGGCAGCGGATCAACGAACTCGACCATGCGCTGAGCCGGCCGCTGCCCGAACCCGTCCAGGCGGTGCGCGGGCTGCACGACGTGAACTTCATGCTCGCCGCGGACGGCATGCCTCTGGCGGGACGGCATCCGATGCTCCTCGTCGGGGCCGTGCAGAACGAGCCGGGCTACATGTCCACCTCGCTCGGTTCGGGAACCACGGAGGTCGACGGGCAGGGCTTCAACTACCGGCTCCATCTCAACCTCCCGCAGGGTGCCCACGGGGTGTGGATGGGCCGCAGCAGCGCGTACCCTGACCAGCGGGAACTGGTGCTTCCACGCGGAACCAGGTACTACATCAGGAGCGTCGTGCAGACCGGGTGGAACGGCACCCAGCCGGTCTTCTCCGTCGAGGCGGACGTCATCCCGCCCGGGACGCCGCCGTGAGGGGCGAACCCATGCGGACCGGCGAGAGTGACGAGGGAAAGGCGCGCACGTCATGAGTGACGGGTTTCCGGACCTTCCGCAGGCCCCGCCCATCGACGGCGGGCTCCGGCCGCCGAAGGCCGCCTACGAGAGGTTCACGCGGCAGGCGGTGCTGTACCTGCCCGTCGTCCGCCGCGGGGAGCTGCTCGGGCACCTGTGGGCCGCGGAGTCCAACGCGAAGGCCGCCGGTTTCGTCCGGCGCGTCGCGGCACAGGCGGCGGGCGCGGAGGCCGCCGCCGTCTGGGGGCGCCGCCTGGACGACTCGCACGACCGCGGGCTGCCCGCCCTGGAGGCGATCCGGGGCTGGGCCGGCGCGGCGGAGGACCCGGTGGGCGGCGCGATCCCGGCGGACGCGCGGGAGTCCCGGGCCGCGAACCTCGGCGCCCTGCACGAGCTGACCAATCCGGGCGCGCCGGTGACGCCGGGGCCGCTCGTCCAGGACGGCCTGTACCCGGACGGGACGCCGGAGGACCGCTCGCAGGGCTGGGGCCCGCTGGTGAGCGTCCGGCCGCCGTCGTACGCGGCGCGGACTGCGGCGCCCGTGCTGTTCTACCCGGTGACGCGCGGCGGGACGGTCCTCGGCTACGTGTGGGCGTCGCTGTCGGAGCAGGCGGCTTCGTATCTCCGGCGGGCCGCCGCGGGCCGCGACGGGGAGATCGCGGGCGGGCTCTGGGAGGCGCGGCTGGCGCACGCCTTCGGTGCGGGGGTCCCGGCGGCGGACGCGGTCCGGCGGCTCCGCGGGACGCCCGAGGACCCGCTCGCCGGCGGTGTCGCCGCCGACGCGCAGGAGGGCCGGGCGAGCGGGCTGGACGAACTCGACCGCCTGGCGCGGGCCTAGCGCCGGGCACGGTCCCCGGCATCGAACCATCACGGGAGTCGTCGTTGTGAAGCTGGTGAGGAAGACCTATCCGCGGTATTTCGTGTACAACGAACGGCCGGTCGTCCTCCTGGAGACGCCGGGCGGCGGGCTGGACTGCCTGGCCGCCGACCCCCGCACCGGGGCGTTCGTGCGCGCCATGCGCTACATCGGCGAGCTGGACTTCAACCGCGACGCCGACATCGACGAGCTCTCCTTCGAGGAGTTCGTCACGGCCGTGGAGATGTACCGGGCCCGGAAGGGACTGGGCGAAGGAACGGTCAAGGCCCTCTACGAGACGATGCAGGGGCTTGAGGAGACGGCCCAGGAGGACGGCCGCCGGCCGACCCCGGAGGAGGAGGCGCTGATCCGTTCACTGAGCACCCGGACGAGCCCGCTGTTCGACGGGGCGCTGCGGGAGCGGGGACTGACCCCGACCCCGCAGCCGACTCCCACGGAGATGCGGATCGCCAGGCTCTTCGACTCCGTCGACGCGGCGGGGGTACCGGTCGTGCGGCGTCCGGCCGTCCCCGACGAGGAGCGGGAGCGGCTGCTGCGGTATCTGGAGCGCGCCCCGATCGTCCTCGCGGCCCGCGGTCACGACGCCGACCTCCTCGACCCGGGACGGCGCGCCGAGGTGCCGATGACGTACCACACCGACGGCACGTGGATCTGGCCCGGTGCGGTCGCCTACTACCTGCGCGTCCACGGCGTCCCTCCAGAGCCCGACCTGGCCGGCTTCGCCCGCGGGAACGGGTTCGGGGTCCCGGAGGTGGACGACGACGTGCGCCGCGAGGCCGTGGCGACCATCAATCGGCGGGCGGACGCCACCTGAGATGCCGCCCCCACAAGAGATCGCCCATCGGCGGGCCGAGCGGGAGCACGTCGCTCTCCTCGCACCCGAGAGCCCCGTCATGTTCGCCCGCGCCCGCCGCATCCTGCGCGATCTGACGCGGGACGGGGCCGCCCGTTTCCGGGTCGGGACCGTGGACGGCGGATGCCGGTCGGTCCTGCGCGGCGAGAACGGCTGGCGGGCCGTGCACCGGCCCGGCGGCTCCGCCGAGGCGGCCGAGGCGTCGGATCACGCGACGGCGAGGGAGGCCACGGCGCATGCCGTCGCCGGTCTCCTGGCCGAGGAGGGCGTGCGCGTGCACAGCGGGATGCTGGAGCTCGCGGGCCTGATCCGCCTCGACCCTCCCACCGGCGCCTGGGTCCTCACCGAGACGGGGCGGCGGGTCCGGGACGAGTCCGCGAACGCGGCGCGGCCGGCCGGCGCGTCCTGCATCGCCCTCGAAGGCGTCACCGGACGCGCCGGGTACTTCGTCACCCGGCCGGGCACCCCGCCGTCCGAGGGCCCGTTCTTGGACGTCCGCACGGTCCTCTCCATGGCGGTCTTCGCCGGGCTTCCCGAGCCTCCGGACGACCCCGGCGAGGTGCAGCCGGTCGACCTGCCGGCCGGCACGGTCCTCGACGGCCACGGCGACACCGGCGAGGTGTTCCTGTTCGAGCCGGGGACGCCGTTCAACCGGCGCGGGCTGTGGGGCGGGCCCGAACACCACCCGCACCGCCGCTACCGGGTCCGGGAGCCGCTGCGCGGCTACCCCTCGTTCCCCTTCGAGAAGGCGACGATCGACGTCGAGCGGACCGGCGGGGAGGGACGCGGCTACTACCTGGTCGACACGATCGCCGCGCTGCTCGCCGCCGGGACGCTGACCGAGACCACCGAACGACCATGACGCACGAACCCGAGACGAACCAGCCCGAGACGGACCAGCCCGAGACGGCGCTGCTCCGGCGGCTGATCGACGAGGTCACGGAGCTGCTGCCCGGCACCTGGCGGCGGGCCGAGCTGACGTACCGCTCGATCGGCGACCACGAGTCCATCTGGCTGACCGGCTCCGAGGAGGGCAGGCGCCACCCCGCCGGCATCCACGCCGCCGGGCGGCGCATCCCCCGCACGGGCATCCCGGACCTGCTGCGCCGCCACCGGGAGATCACCGCCGACCCGGCGCACGGGGCGTGGGCCGCGTTCACCTACGACCTCCGGAAACGGGACGGCGTCACCGACTGGAGCGTGTCCGCCCGTCCGCCCGCCGAGTTCGCCTGGACGGACGAGATCACCCCCGCCGACTGCGCCGCCGAACTCCGGCGGTTCCCCCGCGAGGACGACACGATCCCCGACTGGATGCGCCCGCTCCTGGACCTGCATCGCGCGGCGCGGACCTTCAGCCCCGTCCCGCAGCGGGAGAGCGACCTGGTCGCGCTGCTCCCGGCGGGCTTGGAACGGCTGTTCATGCGCGCCCGCGTCAAGCTGGCGGACTTCGTGCCGGGCGCCGACGAGTTCCGCGTCGGCGCTCCGGGGGACGGCCGCTGGACGGTCGCGCACCACGGCGGCGCCTGGCTCGCGGTCGGGCCCGGCGGTGACGTGTTCCCCTACGCGGAACCGCGCCGCGCGGTCGCGCACTCGATGGCCGGCGTCATGGCCGACGCCCGGATGGAGATCAACAGCACCGTCCTGAGGACGGCCCTGATCATCCGCTTGCAGCGTTATCCGCGGAAGGGTGAGCAGGCATGGTTGCTCGGTGACGACGGCCGGGAGCTGAACGTGCGGACGGCGTGCTCGCCCCGTCCCCGCGGCACCGGCCGGTACATCGCCCTCGACCCGCTGAACAACCGTCCGGACGGTCCCTTCGTCTGCTTCCCCGGGCCCGCCCCCGAAGAGGGCGGGTACGTCTCCGTCCACGACGTGTTCATGATGCTCGCGGAGAGGGTCCTCCCCGTGCCGGCCCCGGCGCCGCAGGCCGTGCCGGAACCCCCCGGCGAAGTGCTGGAGGCCGGCATGGAGGTCGACGCCTACGGCGATCCGGCCGACCGCTTCGTCTACACGGTCGACACCCCGTTCCTGCGACGCGGCCTGTGGGGATCGCCGGAGGACTACGCCTACCACCGCTACCGCGTGGCGAAGCCCGTCCGCGGCTACACCGGCCTCTTCGCCCCCGGCCCGCTCGGCAGCGACCCTCCCCCGCCCGACACCGGGACGGGGTTCTACCTCGTGGACCCGATCGCCGACCTCGTCGCGTCCGGCCACCTGGTGGAGATCACCGGTGACCGGGCCGGACACTAGACTCGCGGAACAGGAGGGACAGCCATGACCGACGCGCCAGGCCGCGGGCCGATGCCCTACGACCCGCAGCGCTACGACGAGCTCACCAAGGAGGTCGCGACGCTGCTGGCCCAGGCGGCACCGGCCGGCTGGAAGCGCATCGACATGAAGGCCCTCATGACCGTCGGCGTCTCCGACGTCGCGCTCACGGTCGTGCTGGAGGACGGCACGTCACCGCAGATGGAGCTGCCACGCGACGTCATCGGCATGCTCGGTGAGCTGCGGTCGATGATGTACCGGCCCGGCGAGGGCACCTGGCTGAGCATGCGCCTCATGATGGACCCGCCCGGCACGTACTACACCAGCTTCAACAACGACTACGACCCGCTCTGGGAGCCGGAACTCACGGCCGGCGAATGGTCCGCGGACCTGGCCGCGTTCCCCCGCGACGACGAGCACGTCCCCGGCTGGCTGCGCGACAGGCTGCAGGAGGCACGGTGAGCGAGCAGTTGAACCCCGCCGACCAGAAGCGGCTCCTTGAGGAGATGACGCTGGTACTGGTCCACGCCCTCCCGGCCGCGTGGCAGGAGTGCGTGGTGGTCCACCGGTCGGTCGGCTCCCACGGCGAGACCCTCGGGCAGGTGCGCAAGGTCTCCGGCCCCGGCCTCCCCAGCCTGTGGACGCC
>NZ_SMLC01000251.1 GCF_004349245.1 Actinomadura sp. 6K520
CCGGTCCCCCGCGTCCCGCAACGCCCCCAGCGACGCGCCCCCGGCCTCCGCGACCCGCTCGGCCGCGACATCGGCTTCGACCCCGGATGACTCGATGCCCGTGTCCACGAGCACCACCTCGCACCCGAGAGCCCGCAACCGCTCACGAAGCCAGGCGTACTCGGCCCCCTTGGTATCGAGCGTCCCCACCAACACCACAGTCGCCATAAGGGACGAGTTCCCCTCCGCCCCACCCCGCAACCGACATCGGCAGGGGCAGGATGAAGGGTGACGCGGCCGGGACGGGCGTCAGGCCGGAGCCGGGGCGGGCGGCTCGGTGATGAGGCCGTCTTCCAGGTGGAGGACTCGGTCGGCTTCGGTCAAGAGGGTCTCGTCGTGGGTGGCCACCAGCACCGTTACGCCTTCGCTGGAGACGAGGGCGCGGAGCAGGGGCATGATCGCGGTGGCGGTCTCGGAGTCGAGCTGGCCGGTGGGCTCGTCGGCGAGGAGCAGGCGGGGGCGGTTGGCCAGGGCGCGGGCTATGGCCACGCGCTGGCGCTGCCCGCCGGAGAGTTCGTTGGGGCGCTGGGCGGCGTGGTCCGCGAGGCCGACGAGGGACAGCAGGACGCGGACGCGCTCGTCGCGTTCGGCGGGCGGTGTGCGGACGAGGCGGAGCGGCACCTCGACGTTCTCGGCGGCGGACAGCACGGAGATCAGGCCGTGGGACTGGAAGACGAAGCCGATGTCGTCGCGGCGCATGGCGAGGAGGTCGTCCTCCGGGAGCGCTCCGACGTCGCGGCCGTTGACGCGCACGGTGCCGCCGTCGGGGGTGTCGAGGCCGCCGATCAGGTTGAGGAGGGTCGTCTTGCCCGAGCCCGAGCGGCCCTTGATCGCGACGAGCCCGCCCGGGGCGACGGTGAAGGACGCGCCGCGCAGGGCCGGGACCTCGATCCCGCCCGTCCGATAGGTACGGGTGAGTCCCTCGACGGCCACCATGGGATCGGTCATTCGCGCTCCTCACCGGGCCGGACGCGGATGTGGTCGGTTTCCAGGTTGAGCCGGACGCGGTCGCGCATGCCCAGCGCCCCGGTGAACGCCGCGGGGAGTTGCACCCGGCCGGCCCGGTCGAGGACGGCGTACTCCTCGGCGGCGCCGGAGCGGCGGCGGACCTCGCTGCTGGTGCGGCCGTCGCGGATGCCGACCGTGCGGTCGACGTGCCCGGAGATCTGCCGGTCGTGGGTGACGACGACGGTGGTGGTGCCGAGTTCCTCGTTGACCTGGCGGAGCGCGGCGAAGACCTCGGCCGCGGTGGCGGTGTCGAGTTCGCCGGTGGGTTCGTCGGCCAGGACGACGCCGGGTTCGTTCGCGACGGCCACCGCGACGGCGATGCGCTGCTGCTGGCCGCCGGACAGCTCGTCCGGGCGGCGGCCCGCGCAGTCACCGACGCCGAGCATGCCGAGCAGCTCGGCGGCGCGGGTGGCGCGGGCGCGGCGGGACCGCCCGGCGAACCGCATCGGCAGCTCGACGTTCTGCGCGGCGGTCAGGTACGGGAGCAGGTTGCGGGACGTCTGCTGCCAGATGAAGCCCACCTTCTCGCGCCGGAACGCCAGCCGTTCCCGCGCCGCCATCGTGAGCAGGTCGGAGCCGGCGACGCGGGCGACGCCCGCGGTAGGCACGTCCAGGCCGGACAGGATGTTCAGCAGCGTGGACTTCCCCGACCCGGACGCGCCGACGACGGCGACCAGCTCGCCGGGGTCGACGAGCAGGTCGAGGCCCTGGAGCGCGACGACCTCGACCCCTTCGGTCTTGTAGATGCGGACCAGGTTGTCGCAGACGATGTGGGCACCCTCGCCGTAGCCGGGCCGGCGTTCGGCGGCGCGGCGTTCCAGCTCGGCGAGGTCGGGCGTGTCGGTCATGGGTCCCCCGTTCTCAGGGCCGTTCCGGGGCGGGAGTCGGCGGCGCGGTCGACGGCGACGGCAGCGGCGGCGGCGAGCAGCAGGGCCGCGGCGAGCCCGAGCAGCGCCGGGACGCCCGGGAGCTGCGCGGCGGCCGCGAAGCCCCCGGTGTAGGGGCGCAGATCGGCGGCGGGGCCGATGATCCGGGGCAGCAGCAGGCCGAGCGCCCATCCGGCCCCGACCGCGCAGAGGAGGACGGGCGCGATCTCGGCGAGCGCGAGAGCCCGGCACTGCCGGCGGCTCAGCCCGAGGGCGCGGAGGCGGGCGACGGTGCGGCCCCGTTCGCGGGCCCCCACGACGAGGACGAGCAGCACGGCGAGGAACCCGTAGGCGCCGCCGGCGAGCGCGGCGTCCCGGAACGTGCCGTGCACGACGGAGACGAGCGGGACGCCGGCCATACCGTCCAGCACGTCCTGCCGCAGGCGGACGTCCCGGCCGGGGACGGCGGCGCGCAGCGCCTCGGCGTCCAGGCTTTCCCCGGCGACGAAAACCTCGGCCGGGAAGCCCTTCGCCTCGGCGAGCAGCTCGTACGGGACGACGGCGAACGCCGAGCCCGGGTCCAGCCCGGGGAAGCGGTCGATCCGCCCGGCCGGCGTGACGCGCAGCGGGTCCAGGCCGGGGCGGCTCAGCGTCACGGTGCCCGAGCCGAGGAGGCGGGAGGCGGACCGCGAGAACCAGACTCCGGACGCGTCCGGAACACCAGGCGTGCCGGGCGCGATCTCGCGGTAGGCGTCCAGGTCCACGCCGATCACCGTCACCGGGACCCGGTCCCCCTCGGCGGTCACGTTCGTCACGACCCGGGCCGGGACCGCCCCGGTCACGCCGCGCACCGCGCGGATCCGGCGGAGCGCGGCATCGTCCAGGGGCCCGGCGGGGACGCGGGCGTCGGCCCCCACCTCGGCCCAGGACGCGCGTTCCTGCCCGTCGCGCAGCGCGGTGCCGACGGTCGCCGTGAAGCCCGCGACGGCCGTGGCGATGAGCAGGACGGCCAGCGGCAGCGTCCCGGCGAGCCCCTGCCGTCCGGCGCGTGCGAGGCCGAGGAACGCGACGGCCCCGCGACGGCGGCGCAGGTACGGCCCGGCGGCGCGCAGCAGGTAGGGGTAGGCGCGCAGGACGAGGACGCCGAGCGCCGCGCCGAGCAGCACCGGCACGGCGGCGACCAGCGGGTCGGTCCCCGCGGCGGCGCCGCGGCGGCGCAGCAGCACCACACCGATCACGGCGAGCGCCACGAGCAGGACGTCGAGGACGAGCCGCCGCCGGGACGGCCGGGCCGCGGCGATGTCGTCCCGCCGGCCCGCAGACGATTCCAGGCCGCCGCCCCGTTCCCGCGCCACCGTCGCGGCGGACACGGCGAGGACGGCCAGGACCGACACGGCGATCGCGTACACCGACGCCGCCTGCGGGGGCCCGGCGTCCAGCAGCCGCCCCACCGCGTACCCGAGCGCGGCGGACGGGACGACGGCGAGCGCGGTCAGCCCGCACGCGGGCACGGCGAGCTGCCGGAGTGCGGCGCCGCGGGCCCGCATCGTCCCGAGGACGGGCCTGAGCCGCACCCCGAGCAGCCCGGCGGCCAGCAGCAGCACCCCGGCGGCGACGGCGGCGAGCCCGCCGAGCGCCGGCCCGACGACGGACTTGGCCGTGTGGAGGCGGTCCGCGTAGCCCCTCAGCCGCCCGTCGAGCGGGGTCACCACCTCGCAGGGGAACAGGTCGGAGCGGCCGCGCACCGCGGACCGGTAGGCGTCCAGGTCGTCCGCCATGGCGGCGGCTCCCGCGGAGTCGACGGCGCCCCGGCGGACGGGGAAGCGCCAGCTGTAGGTGAGCCGCCGGTCCTGGTGGCGGGTGAGCATCGTGTATCCGCCCGCGTCCATGAGCGCGGTGCCGACGTCGGCGAGGACGCCGTCGCCGATGCCCGCCTTCATGGCCCGCAGCATGGTGGGACGCGGCCCCCAGTACGGGTCGGCGGCGTCGACCGGCTCGTACACGCCCGAGATCCGCACCCGCACGGGCCGGGGCACGTCGCGCTCGTTGAGCACGAGCCGGTCGCCCGGGGCGTAACCCATCGCGTCGGCATACTCCTGAGCGACGACGACCTGGATCTCGGCGTCCTCGTCGCCGGTGCCGGACGGCCGGTTGACCGGCGGCCCGCCCGCGACGAGGCGGACCCGCTCTAAGGCGCCCTCGGCCCAGCCCAGGTAGAGCAGCCGGGGGCTCGGCGCCTCACCGGCGACCGACATGCGCCCGGAGGTCATCGACGGCTCCGGCTCGCCGACGGCACCCCGCAGGGAGGGCGGCAGGAGGTCCTGCCAGGCGACGGAGTTGGACGTCATCGCCGCCATCCCGGGGATCGTGCGCGCCCCCGTCTCGCCTCCCGACCGGCCTTCCACGCGCACGTCCGCACCCGCGCCCACCGCGGACGCGGCGGCACGGTCGTACCCGGCGGCGATCCTCGCCGGCAGGACGACGGCGAGCAGCGCGGACACCGCCGTCAGCGCGGCCAGTGCGGCGAGTGGCGCCCACTGCGCCCGAGCCAGCCGCAGGACCGGGCCCCTCATCGGTCCTCCCCCGCGCGCAGGCCCGCGCCGAGGTTCCGGCGGCGCAGCGTCCGGACCACCGGCGGCAGCACGAGGCCGAGCACCACCGCCACCCCGGCGAGCATGCCCAGCACCACGGGCCACCGGACGACCAGCTCGGCCGGCGGGTACGGCTGCGCGGCCTGCACGCTCAGCACCACGTGCGGAACCACCAGCCGCGCCACCACCAGCCCGAGGACGGTCCCGCCGAGCAGGCCGAGCACCACCAGGTACGCCTGCTCGATCGCGAACATCCCGGCGATCTGCCGGGGGCGGACCCCGAGCGCCCGGAGCACCGCCAGCTCGCGGGACCGGGCTCCGGCGGTCACGGCGGCGTTCAGCACGAACGCGATGACGGCGAACGCGAGCGCGGCGCCGAACCCCAGCACCAGCGCGCCCTGGAGCGCAGCGCCGAGGTGCGCGTCCCGCCGCTGGGAGCGCAGCGCCGCGCGGTCGGCGGCGACCTCGCCCCAGGCGGGGTGGCCGGTGAGCGCCCGGACGGCGGGGCCGGTACGGCCCTCCCGCGCCGCCGCCCACCACTCCCCGGGCGTGATGCTTCCGGTGTCCGCCCCGCCCGCGGTGAGCCTGCTCCGGGTGAGGGTCGGCAGGTCCACCAGGACGGCCGGCACGTCGGGCGGCACGCTCGGCAGGGCGGGCGCCACCCCCACCACCTTGACCGGCTGGTCGCCGTCGACGGTGCTCAGCGTGACCGTGCCGCCCACGCCGGTGCCGGCGCGGCGCGCGGCCTCGCCGGTGATGACGCCCGGCACGGCGGGCTGGAGATCGGTGTTCCCCGGGCCGGCGGTGCCCCCCGGACCACGGGACGGCGGTGCCGACGTCCCGAGCACCGCGGAGACCTCCCCTAGCGGCTCGGTGATCCTGCTCGTCCGCGGGTCCTCCGGGGTGGCCGGGATCGTCAGCCGCCCGAGCGCGCCCTCCATGTCCGCGACGCGCGGGTCGAGCCGCTTCGTCACGTCCGGGGAGCGGGCGAACGCGCCCCATCGGGAACCGGCCGGCCGTGGCGCCTCCCCGGTGCCGTCGCCCCGCACCGCCAGGATGTCCAGCACGAGCCCCTCCGCGGGAGGGTTCGCGTCGTAGGAGTAGTGGAGGCTCCGGACGGACAGCGGATAGGACAGCGCGCCGCCCGGCCCGGCCAGGTCGTCCAGGACGAGCGTGTGCTCGTCGCCGTCGGCGGCGAGCCCGGGCAGGGGCACCTTCCGCGCGAACCCCTGCCCGTCCACGATCGTCACGGCGAGCTCGTGACCCTCGCCTGGCGGCGGGCGGTGTCCCGGGTCGGCGGGGCTGAGCCGGAGGTCGAGCAGGAGACGCTCCGGCCGTCCCGGGACGGTCAGCGCCGGGGCGGCGGGACGCGCCCGGGCCAGCTCCTCCAGCCGCAGGTCGCGCCGCAGGTCCGCCGGGACGCGCAGCAGCGGGCCGAGCGCCTTCGCGTCCGCGCCCAGCAGGACCGCCGGGCGGGTGCCGAGGCCGGCGTCCGCGCGCAGCACCGGTGTCGCGGACGTCACGCCGGGCAGTGCCGCGAAGCGCCCGCCCCGCCCGAGCGGCGCCGGTCCCTCCGCACCGGGCGACGGGACGAACCGCAGGTCGGCACCGCTCCTGAAGTCGGCGCGGTCGGTGTGCGAGCGGCTCCACGTCGAGATCGTCGTCACCGACAGCACGCCGACCGCCATCGCCATGACCAGCAGCAGCACCGGACCCGTGTAGCGAATGCGGCGGCGCCCGACCTGCCGGGTGCCGAGCGCGGGGACGAGGCCCCGCCCCCGCGTCGCGACCCGTTCGGCGGCGCGGGACACCACCGGCACCGCCCGGAGCAGCAGCACCCCTCCGGCGAGCAGTGCCAGCGCGGGCCCGGACACGATGAACGGGTCGACGCCACCCGGTCCGCCGCCCGGGTCACCGCCCGCGCCGTCCACCCCGTACCGGGTGAGCTGCCAGACCGCCAGGCCGGCGACGAGGAGCAGCGCCAGGTCGACGCCGGATCCGCGCAGCACGCCCCGCCCCGGGCGGCCGAGACCGGCCTGCGCCGCCACGAACGTACGGTTCGCACCGCGCAGGGTCGGGATCGTCAGGGCGACCGCGCAGGCCAGCGCCACCACGACCGAGACGACCCACAGCGCCGGGGACGGCCCGGTGGCCGGCCGCAGCCCCGACGCGCGCACCGCCGGGGCGTACCCGGCCAGCCGCAGCAGAGGCCCGGCCAGCAGCGGGCCGAGCACGGCGGCGGGCAGCACGACCAGTAACCCCTCGGCGAGGCCGGCGGCCGCGAGCTGCCGCATGCCCATGCCGCGGGTCCGCAGCAGCGCGACCTCGCCGCGCCGGTGATCGGCCAGGAGCCGGGCGACGAGCAGCCACGCGCATCCGGCCAGCAGCACGAGCTGGATCACCGGGATGAGCATGGCGGAGCGCGCGACCTGGACGGCCTCGCGCAGTTGCCGAAGCAGCTCCGGCAACTCCGTCACCACGGAGTACTGCGCCCCGTCGCCGCCCTCCCGGAGGGTCTTCTCACCGGCGCTCACGCGGCGCGCGAGCGGGCCGAGATCGCCGGTGTCCAGGCCGCTGAGGTCGGGCAGGACGGCGAACCGGGCGTCGGACCCGGTGCCGCCGAAGCGCTCCCCGAACACCTCGGGAGTCACCACCAACGGCCCGTACGTCGTGTAGTCGAGGCGTTCGGCACCGGTCGTGACGAGCCGGTCGCCCTGCCAGAAGTGGTTGCCGGGGTCCGGGACGTCGAACAGCCCGACGACCCGGACGTCCACGGCCGACGTCGTGTCGACGCGCCCCTTCAGCGTGAAGGCGTCGTCCACCTCGACGGCCATGGCGTCGGCCGCGGCGCGCGGAAGGACGGCCTCGACCTCGCCGGACCCGCCGCCGGCACCGGGCCAGCGGCCCGCGGTGAGCCGCGCGTGCCTCTCGATCCCGGTGTAGGTCGCGAACGTGGTCAGCTCGGGATGGTCGCCGTTCTCCTGCCCCGGCAGCGTGTACGAGTCGCCGCGCACGCTCATCGAGACCGCCAGCGGCACGTCCCCGTAGATCCGGCCGAGCGCCCGGCGGACCCGGTCCTGGACCTCGGCGAGCCCGCCGGGACGGACGTGCGCGCCGATCGTCGTCCCGGCCGTCTCGAAGGTGGCGTCCGCCAGGGTGCGCCGCATCCCCTCGCGGGTCACCGGGCCGGTGTAGCCCGCGAGTGCGGCGAGGACGGCGGTCGTGAACAGCGCGGTCGCGCAGGCGGCCAGCACCAGCGTCCGGTCACCGGCCATCCGCCCGGTGACGAACCCCCGTCGTCGCCCCATGAGTGCCGAT
Source organism: Actinomadura sp. 6K520 (assembly GCF_004349245.1). Classification (GTDB taxonomy): domain Bacteria; phylum Actinomycetota; class Actinomycetes; order Streptosporangiales; family Streptosporangiaceae; genus Spirillospora. The sequence goes on from NZ_SMLC01000251.1 coordinate 7,823, forward strand.
GATCATGTGCGTGTGACGCGCCTTACAAGGGGCCTCAGGGCATCTTTGGTGAATCGCGATGATTTCGCAATGTCCGGACCGGCGCCGGGCATCAGGTACCGGGCTCAGGTGCCGGGCTTCCGTTCCGCCCGCCACACCGACGCGCCCCGCGGCGGTACCGACTCCGCCCGCCGCAGGATCTCCGCCGGGTCGAGGGCGGCGCCGGCGGAGATCCTGCGGCGGGCGGAGTCGGTACC
>NZ_SMLC01000252.1 GCF_004349245.1 Actinomadura sp. 6K520
CCGGCGAGGTCGTCGGCTGAACCGGTGATGCCGGCCGGTCGGCTCAGCGCGTTTCCAGGACCTCCACCGGGTCGCCGAGCGTGAGGGTGCCGAGGGTGCGGGGGACGCAGTTCTGGCCGAACTGGATCGACGATCACCTTCGACAAGCCCAGGTTCCCGTGGCAGCACGACGACGAGCGCTCGGACGCCGATCTCGCCGCCGACCCGCTGCACGCGCAGGCGCCCGCGGACCAGCCGCCGCCCGAGCAGCCGGGCCTGACCCAGCCGAGCCTGACCCAGCCCGTCCCGATGGGCGCCGACGCCTCCGGGCTCGCCGGCCTGGGCGGGCAGGGCGGCGGAACCGGTCCCCAGCAGATGCCGGCGCCGGGCGGTTTCCAGGGCGGCTCCCCGTTCGCCGGGCACGACCCCGGCTCGACGGCGCTCGACCCCATCCCCGCCGACCTCGCCGGTCCCGGCGGTCCGGGCGGCCCCGGCGGGCCGGGCATGCACGGCGGGCAACCGCCGTACGGCGGCCCCGGCGCACCCGACCAGCAGGTCTACGGCGGCCAGGAGCCCCAGCCCGCGTACGGGGCGGCCGACTACGGGCACGGTGAGCCGTCCTACGGCGGCCAGGACCAGTACGGCCACGGGCAGGACCAGGGGTACTCCGAGCAGCCCCAGTACGGCTCTCCCGAGCCGTCCTACGGCGACTACGGCGCCGACCCGCTGGGCGGCCGGCAGGGCGGCTACGACATGCCGGCCGACCCCGGTCCGCGGGGCGGCGACCCCCGCTCGTCCGACCCGCTCGGCCTGCCCCTCGGCGAGCCCGTCGTCCCGGCCGCGCCCCCGGCGCCGCCCGCTCCGGCGCCCGCGGCGCAGGGCGGCTCCGACACCGACGGGCACCGGCTGCCCTCCGTGGACGAGCTGCTCCAGCGCATCCAGTCCGACCGGGCGCGGTCGGCGGGCCCGGCGCCCTCGTCCGACACGGGCGGCTCCTACGGCGGCGGCTCGCTGAACGACCCGCTGGGCGACCCGCTCAGCACCGGCTCGTTCGGAACGACCGGCGGCTCCGGAGGCACCGGCAACACCGGCCCGTGGCCGTCCGGCGGGCCCTCCGCCGGGCAGGGTGGCGGCTACGACCCGGGGCTCGGCTCCGGCGCACCGTCCGGTCCTCCGCCCGGCGGGATGGGCGCGCCGTCCGGATACGGGCAGGGCCAGCAGAGCGACGGCTACCCGACGGCACCCGCCTACGGCGACTCGCCGCGCTACGACGACCCGCTCGGCGGCGGTCGCGAGTCCTTCGGCGGGTTCGGCGGCAACGAGGGCGGCTCCGGGGTCTACGGCGACTTCAGCGGCAGCAGCTACAACGGCGGCACCGACCCGCTCGCCGCGCCCCACGACCCGAACGCCCAGGGCGGCTACCAGGACCCGAACGCCACCCAGGCGTACGGCGGGGGCGGCGGCTACTACGGCGGCTCGCAGCAGCAGGGCGGGTACCCGCAGGGCGGCCAGCCGAACGACAACGCCCCGTACGGCTCCCGCCAGCCGGCCGACGACTGGGAGAACTACCGCCGCTAGGCCCGGAGCGGCCGCATCCGGCCATCCGACCGCGAAACGAGGGCCGCCGGATCCCGGCGGCCCTCGTCGCGTCTCCGCCCGGCGGTACCCCTCGAAGACCCCGGCGGAACGGCGCGCACGTCTTCTCGCGGATGGCCTGGCTAAAGCGGCCCCAATCCTGGTTATATACGGAGAGTGACTTCAAAGCCACTCAACGTGTCCACCCTGCGGCGGGACGTCCTCGCGTCGTTCGTCGTGTTCCTCGTCGCGATCCCGCTGTCGCTCGGCATCGCGGTCGCGTCCGGCGCCCCCGTCGCGGCCGGGCTGATCGCCGCCGTCGTGGGCGGCGTCGTCGCGGGCCTGATCGGCGGGTCACCGCTGCAGGTCAGCGGCCCCGCCGCGGGCCTGACCGTGATCGTCGCCGAGCTGGTGCAGACCTACGGCTGGCGCGCCACCTGCACGATCACCCTCCTCGGCGGGCTGCTGCAGATCGCGCTCGGCGCCAGCAAGGTCGCCCGGACCGCCCTCGCCGTCTCCCCCGCCGTCGTGCACGGGATGCTCGCGGGCGTCGGCGTCGTCCTCGTCCTGGCGCAGGTGCACGTCGTGCTCGGCGGCAGCCCCCAGCATTCGGCGCTCCACAACCTGGGCGAGCTGCCCGGCCAGCTGGCGGCCCCGCACACCCACCCGGCCCTGCTCGGCGCGCTGACGGTCCTGGTGCTGCTGTTCTGGACGCGGCTGCCGAGCGCCGGCCCGCTGCGGCTGATCCCCGGTCCGCTGCCCGCGATCGCCCTCGCCACCCTGACCGCCTGGTCGCTCGGCTGGGACGTCCGGCGCGTCGAGCTCCCCGACTCCCTCTTCGGCGGGTGGGACGCCCCCGTCCTGCCGGAGGGCCCGCCGGCCGGCATCGCCGGCGCCGTCGTCTCCGTCGCGCTCGTGGCGGCCGTCGAGTCGCTGCTGTGCAGCGTCGCCGTCGACCGGCGGCGCCCCGCCGGGGTGCCGCGCGCCGACCTCGACCGGGACCTGCTCGGGCAGGGCGCGGGGAACGCGGTGTCGGGGTTCCTCGGCGGGCTGCCGATCGCGGGCGTGATCGTCCGCAGCACGGCCAACATGGAGGCCGGTGCCCGGTCCCGCGCGTCGACCGTCCTGCACGGCGTGTGGGTGCTGGTCCTCGCGCTGTCGTGCGGCCCCGCCATCGAGCAGGTGCCGCTGCCGGCGCTCGCGGCGCTGCTCATCGTGCTGGGCGTCAAGCTCATCGACACCGCCCGCATCCGCGACCTGCGCCACCATCGCGAGGCGCCCGCCTACTTCGCCACCCTCGTCGGCGTGGTCGTCCTCGGGCTCGGCGAGGGCGTCCTGGTCGGCATAGCGGTCATGGGGGTGCTGGCGCTGCGGCGGCTGACCCGGTTGTCGGTCCGCGCCGAGCACCTCGTCCCCGAGCCCGAGGACGGCCTGGTCCCGATCCGCACCCACGTGGTCGTGGAGGGCACGCTGACCTTCCTCGGCGTCCCCAAGGTGACGCGGCTCCTGCAGGACGTCCCGCAGGGCGCCAGCGTCGACCTCGACCTGAACGTCGACTTCATGGACCACGCCGCGTTCGACGCCATCCACCAGTGGCGGCTCGCGCACGAGCGCCAAGGGGGGAGGGTCGACATCGACGAGGTTCACGAGGCTTGGTATGAAAGAGCAGTGACAGGTGACATGTCCTCGCCACGTAAATCGCCCCCTTCTGCCCGGTGGTGGGCGCCGTGGGCGAATCGTCGACGGCGTTCCGAGGAGGAACTCGACGCGCCCGAGGTTTCCCCGGCGGCCGTGCTGCTGGACGGCGTCCGCGAGTACCACGGCCGCACCGCGCGGCTGGTGCGGCCGATCATGGCCGAGCTGGCGATGGAGCAGAAACCCCAGCACCTCTTCATCACCTGCGTGGACTCGCGCATCGTGCCGAACATCATCACCGCCAGCGGGCCCGGCGACCTGTTCATCAACCGCAACGTGGGCGCCCTCGTCCCGCGGTACGGCTCCCGCACCCGCGACGACTCCGTCGCGGCCACCGTCGAGTACGCCACCAACGTCCTCGACATCCGGACGATCACCGTCTGCGGCCACTCCAACTGCGGCGCGATGGCCGCGCTCCTCGCCGGCGGCACCGAGGTCGAGCACCTCACCGGGCTGTCGCGGTGGCTCAAGCACGGCAACCACAGCCTCGCCCGCTTCCTCGCCACCGACCCGTCCGGCGAGGACGCCTCGCCCCTCACCCGGCTCTGCAAGATCAACGTGATGCAGCAGCTCGACAACCTGCTCACCTACCCGTGGCTGCGCAAGCGCGTCGAGTCCGGCGAGATCGAACTCGTGGGCCTCTACCTGGACCTGCAGTCCGCCAACGTCGAGATCCTCGACCGGGCCACGGGCACCTTCATGCCCGTCCCGGACGACGCGCCGCAGGCCCGGACCGTCACCTGACACACGCAGGCACCTGACACGCAAGCGCGGGCCGTCCCCCCGCAAGGACGGCCCGCGCGCCGGTGTGTCTTCCGCGGTCTTCAGGTCACCGTGGCCCGCCCGGGGCCCGCGGTCAGTGGCTCACAAGGTCGTCGTCGTGGCGCGTGTAGTCCCGCACGTACATCCCGGTCACGCGCCGCGCCCGCCGCGCGCGCCCGTCGGACGCCGGAAGGAACAGGGAGTCGTACCGGCTGGCACGCGAGAAGTCCCACAGGTAGACCATGCCGGCCAGTCCGCCCGCGAGGACGAGGGCCACGAACACGATGATGAACATCGGCGCTCCTTTCCACCGGGGCCCAGCACCTCGGCCCCGCCGCCGTCACCGATCAAGGCGATCAGCTCTTGTCCTTGACGGTAAGCGCCCTGTTTCATGCTCTCTGTGTCGTGTGACCCGAACCGTGTGAGTTGCATGGCGCTCCGCGACCGCGCGGCTCCCGAGTCGCGACCCCGGGCGGGTTATAGGATGTCCTACATCCTGGACGACGAGGGAGAGGAACGGCATGACGGCGAGCTTCGACGCCGAGGTCGCCGCCTGGCTGCGGCAGCGCGCCCTTGATCCGACGGCCGCGGACACCTCGGTCGAAGGCGCCCGGATCCACGCCCGCGCCGTGAACGCGCGGTCGCGGGCGCCGCTCGCGGATCCGCCGGTACCCGCGGCGGAGCGCGACCTCGTGCTGGCGACCACCGAGGGCCCCGTGCCCGCCCGGGTGTTCGAACCCCCGACGAGGCTCACCGACGCGACGATCATGTTCTTCCACGGTGGCGGATGGGTCGCCGGGGACCTGCGCACGCACCTCCAGCACATGCGCCTGCTCGCCGTGGAGACCGGCTCGACCGTGCTCGGCGTCGACTACCGGCTGGCTCCGGAACACCCGTGTCCGGCGGCCTTCGACGACTGCCTGGCCGCGACGGTCCACGTCGCCGGGCGATCCGCCGGACGGCTGGCCGTCGCCGGTGACAGCGCGGGCGGCCAGCTCGCCGCCTCCGTCGCCCTCGCCTGCCGCGACCGGAGCATCCCGCTCGCCGCCCAGCTCCTCATCGTGCCGGTCACCGATGTCGCGGGCGGCTACGCGGACCCCGAGGTGAACGCGCGGTACCCGTCGCGGGCCGAGCGGGCGGACGGCTACGGCCTCACGCTGGCGGCGATGCGCTGGTTCGCCGGGCTCTACGACCCGCCCGGCGGTGGCGGGCACTGGCGCGTCTCGCCACTGCGCGCTCCCGACCTCTCGGGTGTCGCACCGGCGGCCGTCCACACGGCCGGCTTCGACCCGCTCCGCGACGAGGGCAACTCCTACGCGGCGGCGCTGCGGGCCGCCGGCGTCCCGGTGCTCCACCGCGAGTGGCCGACGCTCAACCACGGCTTCTTCGGGCTCGGCGGGGTCTCCGCGGCGGCCGGGCGCGCCGCACGCCGGGCCGCCGCGGATCTGCGCGGCCTCCTCACCACCGGTCAGGACGATGACGACGATGACACGGCCGCGGCGAACCGCGCGGTGATCCACTGAGGGTCGGTGATCGCGGTGCCGACCACCACGCAGGTCGCACCCGCCTCGATCGCGGACGCCGCCGACGCGGGTGAGTGGTAGCGGCCCTCGGCGACGATCAGCGCCTCCGGGAGCGCGGCGCGCAGCGCGCGGACGAGATCCAGGTCGGGGCCCTCGGGGGGCGGCCCCGGGGCGGTGTAGCCGGCGAGGGTGGTGGCGACCGCGTCGGCCCCGGCCTCGGCCGCGGCGACCCCCTCCTCCAGCGTCGAGACGTCCGCCATGAACAACGCCCCGGCGTCGTGCACGGCCTCGATCGACGCGGCGATGGGGCGGCCGTCCGGGCGGGGGCGGAACGTGGCATCGGCGGCGACGACCTGCGCGCCGGCCGCGGCGACGGCACGCGCCGCCGCGACGCTGGGCGTGATGAACACCCCGCCCGTCCCGTCCTTGGTCAGGCCGACGACCGGTACGTCCACGGCCGCGGCGACGGCGGCCACGTCGGCGACGCCGCCGACGCCGCCGCAGCGTATGGCGGCGGCGCCGCCGCCGACGGCGGCCCGCGCCATCCGGACGAGCGCGGCGGTGTCGCGCAGCGGGTGCCCCGCCCCCGCCTGGCAGGACACGATCAGCCGCCCGGCGACGGCCGCGGCGAAGGACTCGGGGGTCATCAGCCGCTCCCCTGGCCGGCGAGCGCCGTCGCCAGCAGCGCCGCGCCCACGAGCGGCGCGTCCGTGCCGAGACCGGCCGGGACGATCGGTGTCCCGCGCAGCGGCGGCAGCGCGTCGGCCCGGAACGCCGCGGTGACCGCGTCCAGGAACGGCGCGCCGATCTGGGCGACGCCACCGCCGACCACGACGGCGTCCGGGTCCAGGACGGCGAGCAGGCCCGCCAGCGCGCGTCCCAGCAGGGAACCGGCGTGCGGCGCGTCGCCGGTGGCCGCGATGGCCGGACCGGAGGCGACGGCCTCCAGGTGGTCGCGGCGCCCGCAGCCGCACGGAACCGGCCCCCGCTCGGGGACGAGCAGGTGCGCGACCTCCCCGGCGGTACCGTGCGCCCCGTGTTCCAGGCGCCCGCCGGTGGTCAGCGCGCCGCCGACACCCGTCCCCACCGAGATGTGCAGGACGCGGTGGTGGCCGGCCCCGGCGCCGGCGTGCGCCTCGCCGTAGGCCATGGCGCGGACGTCGTTGACCACGGTGACGGGGAGCCCGGTGAGGTCGGTGAGGGCCTCCCGGACGGGCGTGCCCGCCCAGCCGGGCAGCACGCCGGTGGCGGAGACGACGCGTCCGCTCTCCGGGTCGATGACCCCGGGCGCGCCGACACCGAGGGCCCGGACGGGGGCGTCCCCGAATCCGGCCAGCAGCCGCGCCGCCGCCTGAAGCACGGCGTTGCCGTCCCCGGCGGGGGTCGCCACTCTGGCCCTGTCCACGACCGTTCCCTCCCCGTCCACCACCGCGGCGGCGAGCTTCGTGCCGCCGATGTCGAGCGCCATGTACACCGGATGGTCCCGCGGGGCGCGCACGGGCGGCGTGGCGCGGCCGGGCGGAGCCCCTGGGGTGGTCACAGGAGTCCGGCGGTGGTGAGGCGAGCGCGAACGCGGTCGGTCTCCGCCGCGTCGAGCTGGATCTGCGGCGGGGCGGTCACCGGGCAGTCGATGACCCCGAGCAGGTGCAGGGCGGCCTTGAACGAGCCGAGCGCGGACGAGCCGCGTCCCATCCGGCCGGGGGCGCCCGCGTTGACGATGTCGAACAGGCGCAGCAGCCGTTCCTGTTCGGCGCGGGCCTCGTCCCAGCGGCCGGCAAGGCAGTGCCGGTAGAGCCGGACGTAGCCGGCCGGGTCGACGTTGCCGAGCCCCGGCACGACGCCGTGCACGCCCATGGCGAACGCCGCGTCCACGGTCAGCTCGGAACCGGTGAGGACGCTGAACCCGGCCACGCCGGTGTCCCGCAGCGCGGTCATCAGGGTGCGGAGGCCGCCTTCGTCGCCGCTGGAGTCCTTCACACCGGCCAGCAGCCCCTCGGCCGCGAGCCCCAGCAGCATCGCGCCGTCCAGCTTCGAGTGCACCGACACCGGCAGGTCGTAGGCGTAGACGGGCACCGGGACGGCGGCGGCGAGCCGGCGCAGATGCGTCTCGATCTCGGCCGGGTGGGTGCGGGTGTAGAACGGCGCGGTCGCCACGACACCGTCGCAGCCGACGTCGGCCGCGACCCGGGCGTGCTCGATCACCCGCAGCGTGGTCATGTCGATGACCCCGCCGAGCACGGGCACCTCCCCCGCCACGTGCTTGACCACCGTCTCCAGGACGGTGCGCCGGTGCGCGTCCGGCAGGAACGCGACCTCGCTGGTGGAGCCGAGCACGAACAGCCCGTCCACACCGGCGCGGACGAGCCGGTCGACGAGCCGTTCGAGGGACGGGACGTCCACCTCCAGGCCGGGGGTCAGCGGGGTGCAGACGGGCGGCACGACCCCGGTGAGCGGGCCGGACCCGCCCTGCGCGGGGGCGGTTGC
>NZ_SMLC01000253.1 GCF_004349245.1 Actinomadura sp. 6K520
GGCGCGGCGGGTAACGTGCCGGACGCGGTCGGCTCGGCGTCGGCGAGGCCGGATGCGTGCCCCGAGGCGACCGCCTTCAGGGCCTCCTCCGCCCGGTCGCCGGTCAGCCGCCGGTCCGGGTCGCGTTCCAGCAGGCCGGTGAGCACGGGCGTGAGCGGCCCCGCGTTCCGCGGCGGCGGGACCTCCTGCGTGAGGATGGCGGCGAGGACGGCCATCGCGTCGCCGCGATGGTGCGGGGCCTTCCCCTCGGTCGCGGCGTAGAGGGTGGCGCCCAGCGCCCACAGGTCGGACGCGGGGACCGCGGGGGCGCCGTTCACCCGCTCCGGCGACATGTACGCGGGCGACCCGATGAGCAGCCCGGTGCCGGTGAGCGTGGCGTCCCCCGCCAGCTGGGCGATGCCGAAGTCGGTGAGGACCGCCCGGTCGTCCCCGGCGACCAGCACGTTGGCGGGCTTGACGTCCCGGTGCAGGATGCCGATCGCGTGCGCGGCGCGCAGCGCCCCCGCGATCTGCCGCCCGATGGTGGCGACCCGGCCGGGCGGCAGCGGCCCGTCCTCGTCCACGATGTCCTGGAGGGAACGGGCCCGTACCAGCTCCATGACGATCCACGGACGGTCGTCCTCGTCCACGACGTCGTGTACGGTCACGACGCCCGGATGGTTCAGCCGGGCCGAGGCGCGGGCCTCGCGCAGCGTCCGCCGGTGCCGGTTCTCGCGCTCGTCGTCGCCCAGCCCGGCGGGCAGCACGACCTCCTTCACCGCGACGTCGCGGTCGAGGGTCTCGTCGCGGGCCCGCCACACGGTGCCCATCCCGCCGCGTCCGACCACGGATTCGAGCCGGTACCGGCCGGCGAGGAGGCGGCCTTCCATCAGTCTTCCGCGGGCTCGAAGTGCCGGTAGACCGGCTGGAGTTCGGAGAACACCTTGTCCCACTCCTTGTCGGGGGCGCGGAGCAGGATGGCGTAGCCGTGCCCCTCGGTCACGAAGCCGCGGTTGAGGATGCGGACGCGGCCGCCCTCCCCGGCGTAGGTGAACTCCCAGTCGGCGGAGTCGTCCCCGTCGCCGGTGTCGGGCACCGGCGGCTGGTCGCCGGTCGGCCTGATCGCGATCCGCTTGTAGCCGGGCCAGCCGGAGCCGCCGCGCTCCTGCCGCCGCCAGTCGTCGATCGCGCTGTCGCCCGGATCGTCGGTCTGGTCGATCTGGAGGTAGACGTCTCGGTCGGGCGAGTAGAAGAAGTCGCCGCCGTTCTTACGCTCGGGCCCGCTCCATCCGTCCGGGACGAGCACGGTGTAGCCGCTGCGGTCCCGGTGCTTCTTGAAACCGGCGGGAACGCCCGCGCTCGGCGTGCCGCTGGGCCCGGTGGAGGTCGAGGTGGCGGAGACGGACGCGGTGGCACCGGTCGCCGGGGTCGTCGCCCCCTGCTTGCCGGCGTCCTTCTCGTCACCGCCGCTCCTCGCGAGCGCGATGCTCGCCACGAGGACGATCACGAGCAGCACCACCACGGCGATGACCACCACGTTGCGGTTGGACGCCAGGGCCGGGCGCCCGGTCGCGTGCGTCGTCGGCGGGAAGTGCGTCGCCGTCCCCCCGCCGGACCCCCCGTGGCCGGACGACCCGTGCTGGACGGCGCCGTGGCCGGATGACCCGTGCCCGGCGGGGACCGTCGCGCCGGCGGGCTCCGTCCGCGGGCCGGAGCGCCAGGACGAGACGCGGTCCGGATCGGGCGCCGTCTCCCCGGGGCCGGCCTTGGACTCGCCGCCTTTCCCGGAGTCGCGGGACTCGCCGGTCCTGGCCGCCTTGCCGGCCGGGATGTCGAAGCTGGTCAGCTGGTCGGGGCGGGCGTCCGCGGCGCCGGGCGCGGCCGGGGCGGCGGACCCGCGGACCGGGTCGACGCTCGTCGCGCCGCCGGGGTCGCCCATCTCCTCGGGGAGCGGCTGGTCGGGGGCGTAGGTCTCCGGGTAGGGCTCGGCGTACGCCTCCGCGAAAGGCTCCGCGTACGGGCGCGCCCCGTGCGATCCGCGCTCGGCGGGCTCCGGTGCCGACGGGCCGGGGGGCTCGTCCATGGGGAACTCGACCGCCATGGTGCGCTGCGTGTCCACGCTCTCCTGCCGGACGATGTCGTCCAGGAGGGCACCGGCCTCGATCGCGTCCATCCGCTCGGCGGGGTTCTTGCGCAGCAGGCCCTCGATGACCGGGATGAGCCGGCCGCCCTTCTCCGGCGGGTCGGGCTCGTCGGAGATCACCGCGATCAGCGCCGCCATCGGCTCGGAGCGCTCGAACGGCGACTTGCCGTGCAGCATGGCGTAGAGGGTCACGCCGAGCGACCACAGGTCGGAGGCCGGGCCGGCGGTCCGCCCGCGGGCCCGTTCCGGCGCGATGTAGGCGGGCGACCCCATGACCAGGCCGGTCTGGGTGAGGGTGGCGTCACCGGAGGCGGTCGCGATGCCGAAGTCGGTGAGCACGGCGCGCTCGCCCATCCGCCCGGTACCGGTGATCAGCACGTTGCTCGGCTTGACGTCCCGGTGCAGGACGCCCGCGTCGTGCGCGGCGTGCAGCGCGGCGAGCATCTGCCGGCCGATCTCGGCGGCGCGGCGGGTCTCCAGCGGACCGTCCTGCTTGATCACCTGATCGAGGGAGCGCGCCTTGATGAGCTCCATGATGATCCACGGACGGCCGTCCTCCTCGACGACGTCGTAGACGGTGACCACGCCGGGATGCCCGAGCCGCGCGGCGGTGCGGGCCTCCCGGAACGTGCGCTTGTGGTGGACGGTCCGTTCCTCATCGGTGAGACCATGCGGGAGGATGACCTCCTTCACCGCGACGTCACGACCGAGGACCTCATCGTGCGCTTGCCAGACCGTACCCATGCCGCCCCGGCCGACCTGGGTCACCAGTCGGTAACGGCGGGCGAGCAACCGCTCACCGGTGGGTTCACTTGGCATATCCGCGACCATATCGACTTTTGCTGACAACCTTGGAACGAGCGTGCAAGCCACTTCCCCCTACCCGTACGACGTCCGGCGTCACCCCGAGGTTCGCCACCACCGGACGCACCAGCTCGGATGGAAGCACGGTGGACGTGACAGCCGCCATTGACGACCCCGCCACACCCTCCATGAAGGGGTCCGTACCGGTGGCCTCCGCACCGGAGGGCCGGACCGCGAAGGGCCGCGCCGCGCGGGAGCGGACCATGCCCTGGGCCGACCGCTGGGCCGACCGCGGGGCCGGTCGCGGGGACGCGGCCGGACGGGACCCCCGGGGCGGTGGCGGTCTGCTGGGTGAGTGGGGACGGCTGGTCCGGTCCGCACCCACGATCTTCTTCTGGTACACCCGACTCTCCGGGATCCTGTCGCTGCTCGCCTGGGTGTCCCATGGTCTCATCCTCGAGATGGCCGACATCTGGGCGCTGCGGTGGCTCGGCTATCTCGCCTGGTTCCCGAGCGTGCCCGTCGGCCTCCTGTGGATCCTGCTGTCGATGGGCGTCCGGCGGCGCAAGAAGGCCGCCTGGCGGATCCTCGTCGTGGTCTTCTGCCTGCCGACCGCGGTGGGCGTCACCGCCGTCGCGACGGCGTTCCTCAAGCCGGACGAGCCGCTGCGCACCGGGCTGGTCGGCACCGCCGCCGCCCACCTCGCCGTCCTCGTGCTGCTGCTCGCCGCGCGGGGGCAGTTCACCACGCTGCCCGACCGCGCGAACCGCCGCCTCGCCACCCAGGTCTTCACCAACCTCCTCGTGGTGACCGGCGGAATCGGGACGCTCCTCGTCACCGTCACCGACCGGGACGACAACGGCGCCTTCTGGACGCACCCGCTCTACGCGATCTCCCAGACCGTCCTCGGGCCGCGGGTCACCGGCACGCCGATCAACGTCCACGTGCCGTTCTGGGTCAACGCGATCCTGTGGGTCCTCGGCACGGGGCTGCTGATCGTCACGTTCTGGGCGATGTTCCGGCCGGGCCGCCAGGACCCCGTCCTCGGCCCGCGGGAGGAGCTCGCGGCGCGGTCGCTGCTCGCCGAGTACGGCGACCAGGACTCCCTCGGCTACTTCGCGCTGCGCCGCGACAAGGACGTCGTGGTCGCGCCGAACGGCAGGGCGGCCATCGCCTACCGGGTCGAGGGGGCGGTCTCGCTGGCCAGCGGCGACCCGCTCGGCGATCCCGAATCGTGGGACCAGGCGATCGAGGCGTGGCTGGCGGAGTGCCGCGCGCACGCCTGGATCCCCGGCGCCGTCAGCGTCGGCGAGCGCGGCGCGCACGTCTACCGGCGGCACGGGTTCGACGCGCTGGAACTCGGCGACGAGGCCGTGATCGACCTCACCGGCTTCACCCTGGACGGGCGCGAGATGCGGCAGGTCCGGCAGGCCGTCCGGCGCGTCGAGCGGGCCGGGTACGGGGTGCGGATCCGCCGCCACTCGGACATCCCCGCCCGGGAGATGGCCGCGCTGGTCCGCAGCGCCGACGCGTGGCGCGGCGAGGAGGCCGAGCGAGGCTTCTCGATGGCGCTCGGCCGGCTCGGCGACCCGACCGACGGCCGCTGCGTCATGGTCGAGGCGTTCGACGCCCGCGGCGAGCTGCGCGGGCTGCTCAGCTTCGTCCCGTGGGGACGCGCCGGACTGTCCCTGGACCTGATGCGCCGCGACCGGCTCGCCGAGAACGGGCTGAACGAGTACATGGTCGCCAAGCTCGCCGAGCAGGCCGCCGCCGTCGGCGCGCGGCGGCTCTCGCTGAACTTCGCGATGCTGCGCTCCGCGTTCGCCCGCGGCTCGCAGATCGGCGCCGGCCCGGTCGCCCGCCTCCACTACCGGTTCCTGTCGTTCGCGTCGAAGTTCTGGCAGCTCGAATCGCTGTACCTGGCGAACGCGAAGTACCTGCCGGACTGGCGTCCCCGCTACATCTGCTACACGCAGAGCCGGCACCTCGTCCGGCTCGGCCTCGCCTACGCCCGCGCCGAGGGGTTCCTGCCCGACCTGAACCGGCCGAAGCTGGAACGGGCGGCCGCCATGGCACCCTCCGGCGACCTGGTCGACCGGGTCCGGGAGATCGAGGAGGCCGCCGCGGCGGCCCGCGCGCCGCGGCGCCGGCTGTCGGAGCAGGAGCGGGTCAGGCACGCCAAGCTCGACCGGCTCCGCGCCGCCGGGATGGACCCGTACCCGGTCGGGTGCGAGCGCACCGACGTCGCCGCCGGCATCCGGGAACGCTTCGCCGGTCTCGGCCCCGACGCCGCCACGGGCCACCACGTGGCCGTCGCGGGACGCGTCGTCCTCGCCCGCGAGCACGGCCGCCTCATCTTCGTCACCCTGCGGGACGAGACCGGTGACCTCCAGGTGATGCTGACCGCCGACGCGCTCGGCGCGGAGTCCCTGCGCCGCTGGAAGACGCTGATCGACCTCGGCGACCAGGTCGGCGTGGCGGGCGAGGTCGTCACGTCCAGGCACGGCGAACTGTCGGTGCTCGCCTCGTCCTGGCAGGTCGCCGCCAAGTGCCTGCGGCCGTTGCCGGACAAGCGGTCCGGGCTGTCGGACCCGGAGGCCCGCGTCCGGCAGCGGTACGTCGACCTCATCGTCAACGACGACGCCCGCAGGATGCTCCGGATGCGCGGGGACGCCATCGCCGCCGTCCGCGACGGCCTGCGCGGCCGCGGCTACCTGGAGGTCGAGACGCCGATGCTGCAGCCCGTCCACGGCGGCGCCGCGGCCCGGCCGTTCACGACGCGCATCAACGCCTACAACATGCAGCTCCACCTGCGCATCGCCCCCGAGCTGTACCTGAAGCGCCTCCTCGTCGGCGGTGTCGGCCGCGTCTTCGAACTGAACCGCAACTTCCGCAACGAGGGCGTCTCCCCCAAGCACAATCCCGAGTTCACGATGCTGGAGGCGTACGAACCCTACGGCGACTACGACACGATGGCCGCCCTCACCCGGTCCCTGGTCGTGGACGCGGCCCGCGCCGCCCTCGGCACCACCGTCGTCGTCCGCGACGGCGTCGAACACGACCTGGCCGAACCGTGGCGGGAGATCACCGTTCACGGGGCCGTCTCCGGCATCCTCGGCGAGGAGATAACCCCCGACACGCCGCTGACCACCGTCCGGTCATTCGCGGTGAGCCTCGGCCTGAACTTCGACCCGCGTTGGGGCCAGGGCAGAATCGTGCAGGGAATCTTCGAGGCGCTGGTCGAGGGGAAACTCACCGCCCCCACATTCGTGCGCGACTATCCGGCGGAAACGTCCCCGCTCACCCGCCCGCACCGCACCGAGCCGCGCCTCGCCGAGAAATGGGACCTCATCATCTTCGGCCTCGAACTCGGCACCGCCTATTCCGAGCTGATCGACCCCGTCCTGCAACGCCGCCGCCTCATCGAGCAGTCCCTGCGGGCCGCCGGCGGGGACCCCGAGGCCATGGAACTGGACGAGGACTTCCTGCGCGCCCTGGAGTACGCGATGCCGCCCGCCGGTGGCATGGGCATGGGCATCGACCGCCTGATGATCACCCTCACCGGCCGCAGCATCCGCGAGACGATCCCCTTCCCGCTGGCCCGCCCCGGCCCCTAGAGGCCGCGCGGGACGGCCCGGTACCCCTGCCCGGCCAGCCACCGCCGCGCCACGCCCCGCCGGGCGTCCTCCCCCTCGGGCAGGGCGCCCGGCGGGATCGGCACGCCCGCTCCCCCTTCGTCCATGGGGACGACATCGCCTCGCTCGACGTCCAGGACGTGGAACCCCTCGTCCATCGCCGCTGCCACCGCCCCGAGATCGACGGGCAGCCCGGCGAGCCCGGAGTCCCCCGCGATCTCGGCGGCCAGCTCGGCGTCCCCCGGCGCCCCACGCCGCCGGAGCTCCTCGGCGCACTCCCGGGCGAGCACCTCGCCCCCGGGCAGCCCCCGGGCGGCCACCGCGACGTCCCCGGCGTACTGGAGGACCGGCCGGAGCGGACGTCCCGCCAGCACATCGAGCCCACCGGCCCCGTCCCCCCGGTGGACGGCAGACCGCAACCGCGCCAGCGCTCCCTCGTCCCATCCACCCACCCAACATTTCTACCGACATCCACCGACACGGCGTGGCAATTCAGGCCGAACGGCATATGTGGCGCGGCGGACAACGGTCAGGAAACCCGCTCCGGCTTTCTCATTGCTCGGCGTCACCGCGGCCGGTCTGTTTCCGGTACATCTCGACGGCGTAGCGGAGCCGGGCGCCGACCAAAAGCTCCTCGTCCTCGGGGCAGCCGAGGATGCGGGTGACCAGCTCGATGAGCTGGTCGTCCGACAGGTCCGGCTCCCGCGCGGCGATGCGCCCGACGATCTCGACCAGCTCGGGCCGCTTGTAGGTGGCGATCGACTGCCCGCGCCTGACCTGCGCCGCTCCGGCCGCCGGTTCGCTCGGCCGCCCGCCGGGCGTGCCCCAGAGCGCCGGAATCTCCGAGGGGGGAGCCGCGGGTGGCGCCGCGGGGGGCGGCGGCTCCGCCGGTTCGTCCCGGCGAGCACGCCCCGGGGCGTCCAGCCGCCGGGGCGGCCCGGACGGCGCGTCCGACCCGGTCCCCGCGGGCGCCCCGCCCGGCGGCCGCACGAGGCGCGGCGCGTCCAGCCGCCGAGGCGGCAGTGCGGACCCGGCCGGTTCACCGGACGCGCGCCCCTCGCGATTCCGCGCGTCGAGCCGCTGCGGCGGCCCGTCGGCCACCGGCGCGGGTGGAGGCCTGCGCGGCGGTGTGGGCGGCGCTGGGGGACGCGGAGACGGGTTCCGCTCCCGCTCGCCCGGAGGCTGCGGCGGCCCGCCGGGGCCTTGTGCGGGCGGAAGCCTGCGCGGTCTCACCGGCGGCTCCGGGGTGCGCGGACGCGTGTCCTGCTCACGGTCGTCAGGACGTTTGGGGCCGCCGGTCCCTGCGGTGGACGGAGTGGTGGACGGAGTGGTGGACGGAACCTTGCCCGGCGCTCCGGGCGGTGTGGAAGGGCCAGAGGGGCGCGGTGGGGGGTCTTGGTTCCGCTCGTGCGGCCGGTGCGGCGGGCCGCCGCAGCC
>NZ_SMLC01000254.1 GCF_004349245.1 Actinomadura sp. 6K520
ACGTTCGGTGGTTTTGGCGAAGGGGAAACACCCGGTCCCATTCCGAACCCGGAAGTTAAGCTCTTCAGCGCCGATGGTACTGCATGGGAGACTGTGTGGGAGAGTAGGACACCGCCGGACATATATTGGTCGAGGGTCGCCCCGATTCATGGGGCGGCCCTCGACGCATGTCATGGGTTGCGAAGTAGGCTGCAAGAGTCCACGAACCACCTTCAAGAACAGTGACGGACGTGATGAGCGCGGAAGAGGACGGCCGCGGCGACGACAGCCGCGAGCGGCGGGGCGACAACGGGGGGCGGAATACGCCACCCCGCCGCGGGAGCGGCGCTCGTGGCCGCCCGGGTGGTTCCGGAGACCGCAAGGGCGGTGGCCCACGCCAGGGAGCGCCCCGTACCGGCGGTGCGCCCGGCGGCCGGGGTCGACCGAGTGGCGGTGGCTGGAAGGGCAAGGACCGCGACGCGCGCGGTCAGCGTGACGACCGCAAGCCAGGCCGTCCCTTCAAGCGGTCGGACGACCGGCGCGCCGAGTCCCGTGAGCGGCGGCCGGACGATCGACGGGAAGGCCGTCCTGGCGGTCCGCGCGGTGAACGGCGGGAAGGCCGGTTCGACGGACCTCGTGGCGGAGAGCGCCGCGAGGGGCGCCCACCTGCGTCTCAGGGCGGTCCTCGCCCTGCCAGGAGCGGAGGTCCGGGCCGTGAGGGGCGGCCGGGCGGACGGCAGGCCGGTAGCGGCCAGGGTGAACGGCGCTTCCAGGATCGTGACGGTCGTGGCGGACGCGACGAGCGGCGTCCCGGCGGGCGGCGTTTCGAAGGGCGGCGCGAGGGACGCCCAGGCGACCGCGACCGCGACCGGGACCGCCCCTTCAAGGGCCGCGGAGGCCCGAAACGTCCGCAGGACGGTGGAGGACGCCCCTCCGGGCCGCGTGGCGACCGCCCCGACAGGCGGCTGCGCACGGACGAGCGTGAGCGCCCCGCACCGCGGCACGACGACCCGATCCTGCCCGACGACGTCACCGGTGAGGAACTGGACGTCGATGCGCGCACCGAGCTGCGCACGCTGCCGAAGGAACTGGCCGCGAAGGTCGCCCGGCATCTCGTCATGGCGGGCCGGCTCGCCGAGGAGGAGCCGGAGCGGGCCTACAAGCACGCGCGGGCCGCGCGGCGGCTCGCGTCGCGGGTGGGGGTCGTCCGGGAGGCCGCCGGGGTCGCGGCCTACCACGCGGGCGAATGGGCGGAGGCCCTCGCCGAGCTGAGGGCCGCGCGGCGGCTCAGCGCGGGCGACGTCTCCTACCTGCCGGTGATGGTCGACTGCGAACGCGGGCTCGGCCGCCCCGAACGCGCACTGGACCTGATCAAGTCGCCGGAGGCGCAGAACCTCGACCCGATGGGACGCGTGGAGCTCCGCATCGTGGAGTCGGGAGTGCGCCGCGACCTCGGGCAGTACGACGCGGCCGTTGTCACGCTGCAGATCCCGGAGCTTCGCGACAGGCGGCTCCGGCCCTGGTCGGCCCGGCTGTTCTACGCCTACGCCGACGCGCTCGCAGAGGCGGGACGCAAGGAGGAGGCGTCCGACTGGTTCGCCCGCGCCGCGGCGGCCGACCGGGACGGCGAGACCGACGCCGCCGAGCGGTACGCCGAACTTGAGGGCCTCCACATCATCGACACGGAGGACGGCGACGTCGAGGACGCAGGCGCCGACCAGGCAGGCGCCGACCAGGCAGGCGCCGAGGAGGCGGGCGCCGAAGAGGGCGATGCCGGGGACGGGCCCGAAGACGGCGGGGACGCCGTGCCGGAGGGCGAATCCGTTCCCGGAGGCGTGGCCGCCGCCGAAGGGGCGCCGGCGACCGGCATCGAGTTCAAGGCCGCCGATCCCGAGGTGCCGGAGACGCCCGAAGAGGACGCGCCGGACGTGCCCGCGGTGTTCCTCGCACCGAAGCCCGCCGAGGGGGAGCAGCCGCCGCACGCCGGATGACCTGCCCTACTTGACTGGCGGGTAGGTTTCGCTCGATATTCACGGAATCGCGCCGATCGGGGGCCGCCGGACACGTCCGGTGGTGATCGACTCTTGGAGTTGTCATGCCCCTGAACCGCCGTATGTTCCTGCGTGCCACCGCCGTCGCCGGTGGGACGGCCGCCTTCTCGGGCGCCCTGTGGCACCAGGCGTTCGCGTCCGGCCCGGCACAGCCCGGTCCAAGCCCCTACGGTCCGCTGCGGGCCGCGGACGGCAACGGCCTGCAGCTTCCGGAGGGGTTCACCAGCCGGGTCGTGGCGCGCTCGCTCCGGCGCGTCGAGGGGACGAGGTACACCTGGCATCCGGCGCCCGACGGCGGTGCGTGCTACAGCGACGGGGACGGCTGGATCTACGTCAGCAACTCGGAGGTCCCGCTCGTCGGCGGCGTGTCCGCCATTCGGTTCGACGCGTCCGGCAAGATCACGTCCGCGTACCGGACCCTGAACGGCACCTCGCTGAACTGCGCCGGAGGGGCGACGCCGTGGAACACGTGGCTGTCGTGCGAGGAGCACGACCTCGGTCTCGTGTGGGAGACGGACCCGCGAGGCCAGAACTCGGCAGTGGCGCGTCCCGCGATGGGCAGGTTCAAGCACGAGGCGGCCGCGTCCGACCCCGAACGGAAGGTCATCTACCTCACCGAAGACCAGTCCGACGGGTGCTTCTACCGTTTCCGGCCGCGGACGTGGGGCGACCTGTCCTCGGGGACGCTCGAAGTGCTCGTCGGCTCGGGGACAGGCCCCGTCCAGTGGGCGAAGGTGCCCAACCCGGAGATGTGGCTCACCACGACCCGCGAGCAGGTTGCCGAGGCCATGCATTTCCGAGGCGGTGAAGGCTGCTACTACACGCACGGCATCTGCTACTTCACCACCAAGGGTGACAACCGCGTGTGGGCCTACGACGCGGCGGCCGAGCGGCTGGACATCGCCTACGACGATGATCTCGTGACGGAGGGCGAGGCGCCGCTGCAAGGCGTCGACAACGTCACCGCCACGTCGGCCGGGGACCTCTTCGTCGCCGAGGACGGCGACAACATGGAGATCAACCTGATCACCACCGACGGAATCGTGACCCCGTTCCTGCGCCTGAACGGCCACGACGAGTCGGAGATCACCGGCCCGGCGTTCAGCCCGGACGGTTCGCGCCTGTACTTCTCGTCCCAGCGGGGCAAGAGCGGGTTCATCGCAGGCACGGACGGCTACACGTTCGAAGTCACCGGCCCCTTCCGCCGCTGAGGGCCGTTCGCCCTGGACGGGAGCGTCAGGCGTTCTTGTCCAGGGCGTGCATGATGCCGGCCACGTTGCTTTCCGCGCTGTTGAGGACCTCGTACCTGGCGGCCAGCTCCGGGTCGACGCCGTCGGCCGTGATGGCGTAGCGGTCCTTGGTGCGGTCGACGACCATCGCGACGGCGTGGTCGAGGTCGAGCCCCTGGTCCTTGGCGTCGCGGACGGCGTCCACCCAGACCCGCAGCTCCTCCGCCGACCGTTCGAGGGTGTCGTCCACGTCGGTCACGGGCCCGTAGTGCGCGAACAGCAGCCGCTGCGGGCCCAGCGAACGGAATTTGCCGATCGACTCCAGCGCGGTGTCGAGGTCGAAGTCGGGCGGCGGCGTCGCGGGCTTCACGTCCGCCGTCTCGGGGATGTAGATCCCGGCGGCGTCGCCCACGTAGAGGTCGCCGGTCTGGGAGTCCATCAGCCCGACATGGTGCTTGGCGTGGCCGGGGGAGTAGTGCGACTCCAGCCGCCGTCCGCCGCCGAGGTCGACCGTGCCGGTGTCCTCGACGGCCCGGATGCGCGCCGCGTCCGTCGGCTTCAGCTCGCCGAACAGCGTGTCGAGGGCGTCCCCGTAGACCATCCGGGCGCTGCGCATGAGCCTGGACGGGTCGGCCAGGTGCCGGGCGCCCTTCTCGTGGACGACGACCTCCGCCCGCGGGTACATCCGCGCGATGTCGCCGACGCCGCCCGCGTGGTCGAGGTGGATGTGCGTCACGACCACCGTCGCCAGGTCGCCGGGACCGACGCCGAGTTCCCGCAGCGCGGCCTGCACCACGGGCGCCGACCCGGACGTTCCCGGCTCCACCAGGCACGGCCGGTCGGACATGATCAGGTAGCCGGCGGTGATGCCGCTGTACCCCGCCATCCGCGTGTCGATCTCGTAGACGTCTCCGCCGAGCGGCGTGACCGTGGTCGTCGTGTTCATCCCCCGATCATCGGCCCTGACCGCCCTCGCGGGCCACCCCACCCCCTACTGGTCGAAATCGGGACGGAGCAGGCGCAGTACGAGGCCGGTGCGGGGCTTGGGGCCGAACGAGGTGGACTTGCGGGGGACGCGCTCGCCCTCCCCGGCGACCGCCACGACGTCCGCGACCTTGAGCGGGTTCAGGACGACGGCCGTCCCGCCCAGGCGGCGGGCACGCGCGACGGCGGCGGACGGGTCGTCGTGCACGACCTCGATGGCGTTCTCGTTCTCGGGGACGTTCCAGAGGCCCCCGATGAGGACATGGTCGAGCACGGCGGTGTCGAGCCGCCGCCAGCGTGGCGAGTGGTCGGACGGCATGGAGCGGCTCAGGGCATGCTCATCGGGGTCCGTGAGGAGATGCAGGGAGTCGCCTCCACCGAGAAGGAAGGCGTGGCCGGTTTCGCCTGCGAGCGCTTCTAGGGCGGTGGCCTCGTCCCTGAAGTCGGTGACGCGGAACACCTTGCGGGCCTGTTCGACGGCCTCCGCCGGACTGAGACCGGGCAGGACCCGGTGGATCGCACCCAGATGGGGCGGGTAGCGCGAGGAGTCCACGAGCAGCGCCAGGCCGGCGTCCCAGGGGCCGGGGCCGTCGCCCGCGGCGTGATGGCGTGCCTGCAGGGCGCGGTACGTGGCGTAGCGATGGTGGCCGTCGGCGATGAGCGCCCGCTTGCCGCGAAGGTCGGCGGCCACCCGGCCGTGCAATGCCGGGTCGGCGATGCGCCACAGCCGGTGGGTGAGCCCGTCGTCGGCGCAGAACTCCAGCAGGGGCTCGTCGTCCGCCGCGTCATTGACGATCCGGGCGGCGTCGTCGCCGCCGTCGTACAGCAGGAAGATCGGTTCCAGGTTGGCCTTCGCCGCCGTCATCAGCGCGAGCCGGTCGCGGACGGGACCGGGGAAGACGTCCTCGTGCGGCAGCACGACCCCCTCCGACTCCGCGCGCAGGCCCAGGGCGCCGACCAGCCCGCGTTGCAGGACCGTCCCGCCCCGGGCCGCCTCGTAGACGTACAGGGCCGGGTCGCGGTCGACGGCGAGGACGCCCTCGTCGAGCCAGCGGCGCAGCCTCTCGCCCGCCGTGGCGTAGCTCTCCCCGGCCGCGCGCGGCAGGTTGAGCCGGACGATGTTGTACCCGCCGCCCGCCAGCAGCCGCAGCGCCCCCGCCTCGTCGATCAGGTCGTACGGGGGCGTCGTGACCGCCGCCGGGTCGCCCGCGACCTCGGGGGCGAAGCGGACGCCGTGGAACGGCGCCAGCTCCAGGCCGCGGCCCGTCCGGGGCTCCGACGTCCCGAAGATCCGGGCGCTGAACTCCCGGGGCGTCAGGCCGGAGGGGAGGTCGTCGTCCACCTTGGGCATGCTAACCACCGCCGGGCGTGTTGCGGCTGTGCGGGTACGGTCGGAATGCGAGGGGAGGTCCACATGAGTCATCAAGGTTCCGGGAGGCCCGAGGATTCCCCGGGGGACGGCCCAGGCGGGTACGCCACCCCTCCGGAAGGCGGGGTCTACGAGTGGTACACCCGGGGGCTGGAACTGCTGAGGTCGGGCAGCCCCGGTGCCGCGCTGCAGCTGCTGACCAGGGCCGCGGAGGCCGAGCCGGCGTCGCACAGCATCCGCGAGGCCCTCGCCCGCGCCCAGTTCGGGACGCGGCGGTTCGGCGCGGCGGCCGAGAGCTTCGGGTCGATCGTCGAGGAGGAGCCCGCCGAGGACTACGCGCGGTTCGGCCTCGGCCTGTCCCTCAGCCGCCTCGGCGACTTCGAGGGCGCGGCCCGGCACCTGGCGCTCGCGGCCGCGATGCGTCCCGAGAACGAGGACTACGCGAAGGCGCTGCGGCACGCCAGGGCCACGCTCAAGTCGCGCCTCTGACCCCCCGCTGGCCCCGGTGACCACCGCCGGCCGCGGCAGGCGCCCGCGCGCCGCGCCCGTCCGGGCCTACCGGCTGGTAACGATCCCCGTACGATCACGGTATGAGGAGCCCCATGAAAGGCAGCGACCGTCCCCTGAGCGAGGCGTACGACGTCGCCCTGCTCGATCTCGACGGGGTCGTCTACGTCGGCCGCAGGCCCGTGCCCGCGGCGGCGGAGTCGCTCGCCAAGGCCCGCGCGGCCGGGCAGCGGCTGGCGTTCGTGACCAACAACGCCTCGCGGACGCCGTCGGCCGTCGCGGCGCTGCTCACCGAGGTGGGGGTCCCGGCGGACGCGGACGACGTGGTCACCTCGGCGCAGGCGGCGGCGCGCCTGCTCGCCGAGCGCCTGCCCGCCGGGTCGGCGGTCCTCGTCGTCGGCGGGACGGGCCTGCGCCACGCCCTGTACGCGCAGGGGCTGCGCCCGGTGTCGACCGCGGCCGCGCGGCCCGCCGCCGTCGCGCAGGGCTACCACCCCGGCCTCGGGTACGGGCTGCTGTCCGAGGGCGCGCAGGCCGTCGCCATGGGCGCGTTGTTCGTCGGCTCCAACGGCGACCTGACCATCCCCGGCGGCGACGGGCCGCCGCACCCCGGGAACGGCTCGCTGCTCCGCGTGATCAGTGCCGCGACCGGCGTCGAGCCGATCGTCACCGGCAAGCCGGAACGGCCGCTGCACCGGGAGTCGGTCCGGCGCACCGGCGCCCGCAACCCGCTCGTCGTCGGCGACCGCCTCGACACCGACATCGAGGGCGCCCACAACGGGGGCGCCGACAGCCTCCTCGTCTTCACCGGCGTCACCGGCCCCCTGGACGCCCTCACCGCGCCGCCGAACCGGCGGCCCACCTACCTGGCGCCCGACCTGACCGGCCTCCTCGTCCCGCACCCGGAGGTCGTCCGTGCGGACGGCGGCCACCGCTGCGGGGGCTGGACGGCCCACCGCGCCGGCGCCGCGTTCACGGTCGCCGGCTCCGGCGACCCCTACGACGGTCTCCGCGCGCTCGCGGCGGCCGCCTGGGAGACCGGGACCCCGCCGCCCGCCGAGGCGCTCACGGAGGCCCTGGCGAGCCTCGCGCTCTGATCTCAGAGGAGCTTGCGCAGGCGGAGCAGGTCGAAGATGCTCGCCTCGATCTTGAGGCGGCCCGCCGCCCACGCCTTGGCCGGGTTCAGCTCGTCGCGGGCCATGGCGACGAGGTCGTCGCTGTCCATGGTCAGCCGGACCTGCGCCGCCTTCGGGTCGTCGTCCCGCTCGAACGGGTCCAGCCCGCCCGCGTGCAGCCGCGAGCGGTACGCCAGCCCGAGGTCCGGGATGACGCAGCTGATCGTCCGCTCGACCACGTGCTCGGCGAACCGGTCGGCGTCCACCTCCCCCAGGCGGGCCACGACAAGGCCGAGCGCCGCCCGGCAGTCCTCCTCGTTCGCCATGGTCAGGCCGTTCCCCGTTCCTCCGACGACGATGTCGTTCAGGGAAGGTAGCGTTCAGCATGAGCCGGAGGCGACCTGTCACGGGCGCTCAGGGTCTACTGGGAGGTAAACGTGATGTCCGACGAGGTCGCGCAGGGCCCGGTTCTACCGGCCTCCGCGGTGGAACCGGAGGCGGACCCGGTCGCGGACGAGCCGGATCTCCCCGCCGTCCCGCCGCCGGACCCCACCGGCGACCCGCGCGTGGACGCCGCCGTGGCCCGCCTCGGCGAGCTCGGCGCACGGCCCGTCTCCGGGCACGTGGAGATCTACGAGGACGTCCACCAGCGCCTGCAGGACCTGCTCGCGTCCGCGGACGCCGCCGAGCAGGACGAGCCGTCCGGGCGGCCCGGCGAGCCCGAGCGGCCCCGCCCCGCCTTCCCCGACGC
>NZ_SMLC01000255.1 GCF_004349245.1 Actinomadura sp. 6K520
GGGGACGGGGTGTACCGGCTGGAGGTCGCCGACGACGGGGCGGCGGGTGTGCGCCCGCACGTCAAGGCGGAGGTGGGCGCGGAGTCCGGGCGGGGGATGCGGATCGTGGCGGCGCTGGCGTCCCGCTGGGGGTTCCGGGCGGACGGCCACCGGACGGTGGTGTGGGCGGAGTTCCCGGCCCCGGCCGCCCGCGGCCGGGACCGGGCGCCGTTCAGCGACCGCGGTTGAGCTGCCGGGTGGGCAGCTGCCGGGCGTTCCGGCGGTTGTTGTCCGCGAATTTCACCGATCTGAAGTCGGCGTTCTTCCGCTTGCCCTTATTCTTCGTCCTGGCGAAGGGCGCGGGTACGGGGTTGTTGTGAATGGCACGCATGAAGAGAATACCTCCGGGCACGTTTAAATTCGGCCGCGAAAGGGCCGACGAAAAAGGCTTTACGGCAGGACGGCGCAGGCCACGGCCGGTGTGAAACGGATGTGGCGAGGACGCCGGACGACGGCGGTCATACCGCCTGGTGAGATGGGAGCGGGCCCGTGTCCAGTGTCGGCGGGCGGCTCAACCGGAGAAGTATCAAAGCTTCATGGGTAAGAGTTAGCCATAGGTGGCCGACAGGTGTCAACCCATTAATCGCCGCGATCGGAATTCGCCTCCCCGGTGCCTGCGTCGCCGCTGGGGAAGCGGCGCGAGCGAACTCCGCCCCTTCGGTCACACACGGTCAGGCTGTCGGCACACATGGTGCGGTCCGGTCGTCGGATCTTGCCGGTGACCGGAGTGAGCACACCGAACATTCCGCCAAAGCGGTGATGATCTTCGCTTATCGGCATAATCACGCGAATGGCGATATCGCTCCCGGTGCGGTTCCGCAGCGACGGGGTGCGGGTGGCGGTGGAGACCGATCCGCTGCACGCCCCGCTGCGCGACTTCCTCCTCAACGACCTGGGCGAGGACATCTCCGCGATCGTCCGCGCCCAGGGGCGGCTGAGCGGTGACCGGTTCGAGCCCTGGCAGGAGCTCTACCGCTACCACCGCCTCGATTTCGACGGAACGATCGTCCACGTGCGCGACGTCGCCGGATGGGCGTCGTGCGACCTCGACCCGGCGGTGCTGCGGCGGTGCCTGGACGAGTACCTTCAGCAGGTGGGCGCGCTGCATAGCCGCCGCAGCCTTGAGCGCACGCTGAGCGAGGCGTCCTCCGGCGAGCCTGTGGCCACGTCCCTCGCGCTGGGGTCCGTCTCTCACCGGACGCAGGGCTGGGGTCTCATCCGAACACCGCGTGCCGTTCTGGAGGACATGGCGGGGCTCACCCCTCACCCGGACGCATGCCTTCCGCACGGCGTCCTGAGCACCGGTTCGGGGGCGTGCTGGGCGGACCTGGCCGTCCTGGACGGGACGCAGACGCGGCTGCGCAGCGGCACCAAGACGTTCATGCCGCGTGGCATCGACCCAGAGCGGCTCATGACCGAGCTGGGCAGCGCCCTGATGCAGGCTCGTTTCCTGAGGTCGGTCCCAGGGGCGTGGTACGGCTTCGTCGCAGGTGTCCCGGCGCACGGCTACGTCGACCCGGACATGGTGCTGCGTCTCCCCTGCGAGCCGATCGCGGTCGGGGGCGTCATGCAGCGTGTGAGGGTGTTCTTCCCAGAGCTGGCCGATTCCGGTGTCGACCTGGAGGCGGCGGCGTCCACCGCGAGTGGGTGCACCTCATCGGTGTACGGGCCGAGGCACGTCCTGACCGCGTTCCTGCTTCACGACGTGCAGAGTCACCGCCACCATCTTGAGGTCGTCCGTGCCGCCCGCCCGGGATGGGAGCACACGGGGAACGCCTGCCACCTCCGGCTGGACGTGCAGACCGCCCGCCTGGAGCACCTGTGGTTGCCAGGGCATGCCTGCGAGATACCGACCGGCGAGTTCGCCCGCGTCCTCGACGAGTACGAACGGCTCCTATCGCCCTAGTCGGTCCGCTTCAGTCGGTACGCTTCAGTCCGGCTCGGTCCAGTGCGGTGACCACCGTGTCCGTCAGCGCTGCGCCCGCCATGCCGTCCGTGTCCAGTTCCGGGTCGTAGATGGTTACGTGGAGGCCGAGCGCGCGCGGGCTCGCCGCCAGTGTCGTCAGCACGGACGTGAGTTCCTCGAACGACAGGCCGTTCGGGTTGGGGGAGTCGACCGCCGGCATGACGCTCCGGTCGAGGACGTCGGCGTCCAGGTGGATCCAGAAGCCGTCGATCGGTGCCGCCTCCAGATGGTCGCGTGCCCCTCGCGCCGCCGCGTCCGCGCCGTGCTGGCGGACGTACTCGATCGGGAAGCGGCGGACGCGCGAGGCGTCGAACGCGGCCAGGTCGAACAGCTCGACGTCCTCGGGCTCCACCTGGACGCCGAGGTGCGCGACGTGCTCCTCCGCGACATAGGGGCGCAGCCCGCGGATGTCGGCCAGCGCGCCGGGACCGTGCCCGGTGACCAGCGCCAGCGCCGTCCCCCCGGCGGCGAGGCGCCCCGCGACGGCCGCCGGGTCGCGCCGGGGCGAGTAGTCGTCGTGCCCGTCCAGGTACGCCAGCCCGAACGCGCCGCGGCGGCGCAGCGCGAGCATCGGCCCGAGCAGGATGCCGCAGTCCCCGCCGAGCACGACGGGGAACCGGCCGGTGTCCAGCAGCTCCCCGACGCGCGACGCCAGCCGCTCCGCGTAGTCGGCGATGCCCGGCCCGTTGAGGTAGCCGGTCTCCTCGTCCGGGCCGAACAGGTAGGGCGGCGGGTCGACCCGCCCGGCGTCCTCGGCGGCCAGGCGGCCGAGGATGCCGTGCCCGCGCAGCGCCCGGGCCAGCCGGCGCACGCCCGGCTCGTGTCCCTCGCGCGGCGGGCGCAGCCCGAGGTTGGACGGGGCGTCGAGGACTGCGATCATTCTCGCAATTTAGACCAGTTGGGGAGGGGGCGCGCGATGGCCGGCCGGCGACCGCTCGCGGACCGTCTCCTCGGCCTTCCCCCGGCGCCGGCGCGGCGCGTCTCGATCGAGCGCGACCTGCGGATACCCATGCCGGACGGGGTCGTGCTGGTCGCCGACCTCCGCCGCCCGCGCGGCGCCGGGCCGCTGCCCGCGGTGCTGATCCGGACCCCGTACGGCAAAGGGCGGCCCGCCCTGCGGCTGTACGCGGGAGTTCTCGCCCGCCGCGGCCTCCAGGTCGTCGTCCAGAACGTGCGCGGCGTCCCCGGCTCGGGCGGTGCGTTCCGCGCCTTCCACCACGAGAAGGACGACGGCCTCGCGACGCTCGCTTGGCTCCGGGCGCAGCCGTGGTGCGACGGCCGGGTGGCGATGGCCGGTGCGAGCTATCTCGGCTTCACCGCCTGGGCCGTCGCCCCCTACGCGGACCCGCCCCTGGAGGCGCTGGGGCTCGGCGTCACCGCGTCCGAGTTCGCGAGTTCCTTCTACCCGGGCGGTGCGCTGGCCCTTCACAACACGCTGGTCTGGTCGTCGCTGATGGGCACCCAGGGCGACGGCAGGCGTCCCCTGCACAACCGGCGCGTACGCCGGGCGATGCGGCACCTGCCCGTGGGTGAGGCCGACACCGCCGCGATCGGACGTCCCGAACCGTTCTTCCAGGAGGTCACCGCCCATGCCGGGTCCGGCGACGACTTCTGGAAGGCCACCGACCACAGCGACGCCGTCCCCGGCACCGTCGCACCCGCCACGATGGTGACGGGCTGGTGGGATCTCTTCCTCCGCCGGCAGCTCCGCGACTTCGCCGCCCTCCAGACCGCTGGACGCGACGTCCGCATCACGATCGGCCCATGGGGGCACGACACAAAAGCCCTGCGCGCCATGCTCATCGACCAGGTCTCCTGGCTCGATGCCCACCTGAACGACAGAAAAGCCCGGTTGCGCCAGGCTCCAGTAAGGCTGCACCTGCAACAGGCCGATCGCTGGCTCGACTTCGACCGGTGGCCGCCGCCCGGAACCAAGCCCACGCCGCTCTACCTGTCCCGAAGACTCTCCTGGGACGTGCCGGCCGATGCAGAGCGCGCCACGTTCACCTACGACCCGCTCGACCCCACACCGGCCGTTGGCGGCCCCCTGCTGTCCCCTGGCAAGGGCGGGCAGCGTGACAACACGCGGATCGAACGCCGTCACGACGTGGTCGTCCTCACCGGCGCACCCCTGGAAAGCGACCTCGACATCATCGGACCGGTCTCGGCAACGGTGCACGTTCGCACGAGCACCGGGCACGGCGACCTGTTCCTCCGCCTCTGCGACGTCGACCGCGACGGCGTCTCCAGAAACGTCACGGACGGGATACTCCGCCTGACCCCGGACCGCGCCCCGGCCGACGGCATCGTCCGCGCGGAGATCGAGATGCATCCGACCGCCTACCGGTTCGCGCGCGGGCACCGGCTCCGCGTCATGCTGGCCGGGGGCGCGTTCCCCCGGTTCGCCCGCAATCCCGGCACCGGCGCACCCCCGGGGGAGGCCGTCGCGACCCGCCGCACCCGCTTCGAGATCTTCCGCGGCGCGACGTACCCGTCGGCCGTCCACCTGCCCATCTGGGACGGCCCGGCGGAGACGTCAGCCGGGAAGCGCCCCTGATTCCGCGCGGAGCGCCTCGTACTCCTTCAGCACCTTCTTGCGCGCGCGTGCCGACAGGCGGTCGATGTAGAGCTTGCCCTCCAGGTGGTCGGTCTCGTGCTGGAGGCAGCGGGCGAGCAGGCCCGTCCCCTCGACCGTGATCGGTGTTCCGGTGACGTCGAAGCCGTGGACGGCCGCCTGGTCGGGACGCGCCAGGCGCGCGTGCGGGCCCGGCACGGAAAGGCAGCCCTCCTCGCCGTCGTCCAACCGCCGGTTCTCCAAAGTCGGCAGCTCCAGCACGGGATTGACGACGGCTCCCTTGCGCCGCTCACCGTCCTCGTCCGGGCAGTCGTACACGAAGACGCGCAGGTCCACGCCGATCTGGTTCGCGGCCAGGCCGACACCGTCCGCCTCGTACATGCTGGCGAACATGTCGTCGGCCAGCTCCCGCAGCGCCGCGTCGAAATCCTCGACGGGACGGCATGGTCGATGAAGGACAGGCGTCCCCACCATCGTGATCGGTCGCACCCGTCCCGTCATCGCCCGTGCCCTCCCGGCCCACCAGGGTCAATTCCTTATACGTCGGTGCAAAAATACATCCAGCGCCTGGCAGCAGAGCGTGTTCCGTTCGTCGCACACCGTCGCCCGCTCATCGACGGGGACGGCCGAATCCTCGAACCCGCGGCCCCGGCCTCGCTACCTTCGACACATCCGCCGGACGGCCGATGCGACTGCCGCTTCGGGGGGAGCGGCCGGTCCTGTGTACGCATCCGGGGCCGCCCGGCGGAACGGGGGGAAGAGGGGTCACTTCGGGGGAAGTGACCCCTCCGTCCGTTTTCAGGGAGTTTATTAGTTCACTACAAGGCTTCCCGTCGAAAGGTATCGGTGGGCGCGAAGTAACGGCCGACCGGGCGCCGCACAATCCGGATACCGCGAATGCCCCACACGTCGCGGTTCGGCTAGTGAAGGGTCAAGCCCACCGATGAACAAGCATGTGGCGCATGCGTTCAGAATGCTCCCCGCCGCCGCCGTGCTGGCCGCCGGAGCAGCCCTTACCCCCACTCCCGCCGCCAACGCCGCCGCTCCCGCCCCTCCGGCCGCGATCCGGCTCGCCGCCAATCCCCACGAGCGCGGGCCCGCGCCGACCGAGCAGAGCATCACCGCGGAAAGGGGCCCGTTCGACATCGAGGAGATCGACGTCCCCGCGAACAGCGGAGCGGGATTCAACCGGGGCACCATCTACGCGCCGACCGACCTGAGCCAGGGCACCTTCGGCGCCATCGCCGTCTCGCCCGGCTTCGTCTCCCCGGAGGCGCTCGTCGGCTGGTACGGCCCGCGCCTGGCGTCCCAGGGGTTCGTGGTCATGATCCTGGAGACCAACGGCCTGCTGGACACGCCCGCCGCCCGCGGTGCGCAGCTCCTCGCCGCCCTCGACTACGTGGCCGGCGCGAGCAAGGTCCGGGACCGCGTCGACGGATCGCGCCTCGCCGCCATGGGCCACTCCATGGGCGGCGGCGGGACGCTGGAGGCCGCCGACGACCGCCCGTCCCTGCGGGCCGCGATACCGCTCGCCCCGTGGAACCTCGACTACGACTGGGCGGACGTCCGGGTGCCCACGATGATCATGGCGGCGGACAACGACTTCATCGCCCCGGCGGGCTCGATGGCCGAGTCGTACTTCACCGGCCTCACCGCCGCACCCGAGAAGGCGTATCTGGAACTGCGGAACGCCGGCCACCTGACGTTCAACTCGCCGAACACCACGATCGCGAAATACGCCATCGCGTGGATGAAGCGGTTCGTCGACGACGACGCCCGCTACGAGCGGTTCCTGTGCCCGGCCCCGCGGCCGGACGCGGGCATCGCGAAATACACGGGCACCTGCCCGACCGGCTGACCCCACCGGTCAGCGAAACGGCGGGGCCGGCCCGGCGCGAGACCGGCCCCGCCGTTTCCCGCGCGGGCCGTCACCCCTCCTCGGGAGACGGCCGCCGGCCGCCCGGGTCCAGGCGGACCAGGTAGTGCAGGAGGAGCAGCAGCTCGATACGGCGGCCCGGGTCGAGCAGGACACCGCCCAGCGTCTCCTCCAGGCGGCGGATCCGGTACCGGACGGTCTGCTCGTGCACCATGAGCCGCTCGGACGTCGCCACCGCGTTGTCGCGGTTCTCCATGTAGGTCAGCAGCGTCCGGGCCAGCGCGTCCCGCCGGTGCGGCGGCAGCCGCATCAGCGGTGCCAGCCGCGAACCCAGCGCCACGTCGATCAGCTCCTCGCTCTGCGCCGCCACCAGGCTCGGCAGATGGTCGATGCAGCGCAGCGGCTTCTTCCCGGGCAGCACCCCGCGCTCCACCAGCGCCAGCCCCTGCCGCGCCCACCGCAGCGACAGCGCCGCCCGCGAAAGCGGGACGGTCGGCCCGATCGCCGCCGCCCGCGCCCCGGTGATCGCGGCGAGCAGCCGGTCCTGCCCGGGGCCGTCCGGATCCGGGCATATCAGGTACGGCCCCGGGCCGTGCCAGTCGACGAGGAACGCGGGCGGCAGCACCGGGACCGCCTGCGCCGGATCGGGCCGGACGGCGACGGCCGCCAGGGTCTTCGGAACCGGCCACCCGGCGGACCGCGCCAGCTCCCCGACCGCCTCCGCGCTGGCCGGCGGATCCATCACCAGCAGGTCGCGCAGCCGGCACCGGAACCGCTCCCGCTCGCCCGCCAGCTCGCCCTGCGCCCGCGCGTACCCCTGGCCGGCCGCGCTCGCGATCCGCTCCAGATACACGAACAGCGACTCGGTGATCTTGCCGAGGGTGTCCAGCGACCAGCCGAGCCGCCGCGCGTCCTTGATGAACCGCCGGCACGCCACCTGCCCGCTGACACGGATCGCCGACTGCAGGCCGTCCAGGCTGCGTCCCTGGCGGGCCTCGTGCGCCCCGATACGGCGGTAGATGGCCGTGACGGTCTCCCAGTCCACGTCCGGGCGGCCGATGGCGTCCACGAACTGCCGCACGCTCTGCTCCACGGCCCAGTGCATCCGCCGCCCGTAACGGCTCTCCGGCGGCCGCGCGTACTCGGGCACGAGCGACTGGATCTCCCGCACCATCTCCACCGCCGCCGCGTCCAGATACGGAAGCATCGGCCCGGCGAGATCCACCGGCACCCCCGAAAGCGGGAAGTCCGCCGAGAGAGACGACCCCCTCCGACTCATAGGCGCTCCTTTGGGAATCTCGCGTCCTTACAGGGTCTGCGGGGTGGCTCGGGTGGGCTAGGTGCGCTCCGTAGGTTTTGGCGGGGCGAGATTGTCAAGCGGCTTACAGACCGCGTATGGCCTCTTGTACGTACGGGGCCGGTTGTGGGTTGAGCTTGGAGGGTTGCTCGGCGTGTCGTGTCGGTGGGGTGGGACGGGAG
>NZ_SMLC01000256.1 GCF_004349245.1 Actinomadura sp. 6K520
ACCGCAAAGCGTCCGGTGAGGGGATCGTCAGGCCCCCCACCCCCCCGCATCCTCACCCCACGGGTCGTGCGGCCGTAGCGAGCGCAGCGAGCGAAGGTCGCACGACCCGCCGCACGGCGAGCCGTTTCACGAGACGCGAAGCGGATCGGGAAACGGTTCGCCGTGCGTAACGGGGGTTCCAGGGGGTCGCCCCCCTGGGCTAGCACCGTGCGCAACGGGGGGTTCCAGGGGGGTCGCCCCCCCTGGGAAATAAAGAGTGATCTGCGGGAACTCCGGGCATGATCGGAGTGTCTGATAGTCGGCGAATCAACCGAGTTCGACCGTCGTTCACCTTGGTTAGGGACAATCACTGGTATGACCGTCAACCCAGGACAGCTCCCCCAGCGGGTCGAAGCGCTGCCCGATGACCGCTTCCTCGACCGGGAGGAGAGCTGGCTCAGGTTCAACCAGCGCGTCCTGGAGCTCGCCGAGGACCCCGGACTGCCGCTGCTGGAGCGGGTCCGCTTCCTGTCGATCTTCTCCAGCAACCTGGACGAGTTCTTCATGGTGCGGGTGGCCGGTCTCGCGCGCCGGATGGCGACCGGGCTCGCGGTCCAGTCCGCGAGCGGCCGGCAGCCCCGCGAGGTCCTGGAGCGCACCGGTGTGGTCGCGCACGAGCTGATGGGGCGGCACGCCGCCTGCTTCCGCCATGTGGTCCGTCCGGCGCTCGGTGAGGAGGGCATCGACATCCTGCGGTGGGACGAGTTGGCCGAGACCGAGCAGGAGAGCCTGCGGCGGCTGTTCCGCGACCGGATCTATCCCGTGCTGACCCCGCTGGTGGTGGACTCCGCGCATCCGTTCCCCTACATCTCGGGCCTGTCGCTCAACCTCGCGGTGATCGTCCGCGATCCGGAGACGGACGCGACGATGTTCGCCCGGGTCAAGGTGCCGCCGCTGCTGCCGCGCTTCATCGAGGCGTCCGCCGACCGGTTCACGCCGCTGGAGGACGTGATCGCCGCGCATCTCGGCCAGTTGTTCGTCGGGATGGAGGTCGTCGAGCACCACGCATTCCGCGTCACCCGCAACCAGGACCTGGAGATCGACGACGACATCAGCGAGGGGCTGCTGCAGGCGCTGGAGCGCGAGTTGCTGCGCCGCCGGTTCGGCCCGGTCGTCCGGCTGGAGGTCGAGGAGTCGATCTCCGACGGCGTCCTGGACCTGCTGACCTCGGAGCTGGCGGTGGACGAGGGCCAGATCTACCGCGTCGGCGGCCCCCTCGACCTCGGTGGCCTCGCGGCCATCGCCGACCTCGACCGCCCGGAGTTGAAGTACCCCCCTTTCGTCCCGTCGAAGGAGGCGGTTCCGGAGGACGCGAACATCTTCTCCGCGATCCGTGAGCGGGACGTGCTCGTCCATCACCCGTACGACTCGTTCACCACGACCGTCCAGCGGCTGATCGAGGACGCCGCGACCGACCCGCGCGTCCTCGCGATCAAGCAGACGCTCTACCGGACGAGCGGCGACTCCCCGATCGTGGACGCGCTGATGAGCGCCGCCGAGGCCGGCAAGCAGGTCGTGGTGGTGGTCGAGCTGAAGGCCCGTTTCGACGAGCGCGCGAACATCGCATGGGCGCGCAAGCTGGAGACGGCCGGCTGCCACGTCGTGTACGGGTTCGTGGGGTTGAAGACGCACTGCAAGCTCGCGCTGATCGTCCGGCAGGAGTCCGACGGCCAGCTGCGGCGCTACTGCCACATCGGCACCGGCAACTACCACCCGAAGACCGCCCGGCTCTACGAGGACTTCGGGCTGCTCACCGCCCACCCCGAGGTCGGCGAGGACGTCAGCGCCCTGTTCAACCACCTCACCGGCTACTCGCGGCAGAGCTCCTACCACCGGCTGCTCGTCGCGCCGAACAGCCTGCGGTCCGGGCTCGTCCAGCGGATCGAGCACGAGATCGACAACCGGCGGGCGGGGCATTCCGCGCGCATCCGCGTCAAGTGCAACTCGCTCGTCGACGAGGTGGTCATCGACGCGCTGTACCGGGCGTCCCGCGCGGGGGTGCCGGTGGACGTCTGGGTCCGCGGCATCTGCGCGCTGCGTCCCGGCGTGCCCGGCCTGTCGGACACGGTGCGGGTGCGGAGCGTCCTCGGCCGGTTCCTGGAGCACTCCCGGGTGTTCGCGTTCGAGAACGGCGGCGAGCCGGAGGTGTGGATCGGCAGCGCCGACCTCATGCACCGCAACCTCGACCGCCGCGTGGAGGCGCTCGTCACCGTCACCGACCGGGCGCAGCGCGACGAGCTGCTGTCGCTCATCGACATGGCGATGGACGAGGGCACCGACGCGTGGGCGCTCGCCGGCGACGGCACGTGGACGCGGCTGCCGGGTCCGCCCGGCGAGACCCTGCGCGACATCCAGACGCATCTGGTCAAGAGCCGCCGGTGGAGGACGGTCGATGCCTGAGAGTCCGACTCCGGCGCGGGCCGAGGTCGTCCGGGCCGCCGGCGCGCTGCTGTGGCGGGACGGCCCCGAGTTCGCGGTGGTCCACCGGCCCCGCTACGACGACTGGTCGTTCCCCAAAGGCAAGATCGACCGGGGTGAGCACGTGCTGCGGGCCGCGGTCCGCGAGATCGAGGAGGAGACGGGCATCGTCGCCCGCCTGGGCCGCCGGCTGCCGACCAGCACCTACCCGATCGGCGGGCGCACCAAGCAGGTCGACTACTGGGCCGCGCGCCCGGTCACCTCGGGCATCCTCACGCCCAACGACGAGGTGGACGAGCTGGCCTGGCTGCCCGCCGACGAGGCCGAGGCCAGGCTCAGCTACCAGCACGACGTCGCCCTGCTCCACGAGTTCCTGGGCGGCCCCCTGGACACCTCGCCGCTGGTGATCCTGCGGCACGCGTCCGCCGGGGAGAAGTCGGAGTGGCGCGACGCGGACGAGCTGCGCCCGCTGGACGCCGCGGGCCGGGCCGAGGCCGCCGACCTCGCGGCCCTGCTGCACACCTACGGGCCCGCACGGCTGGTCAGCTCGGCGACGGCCCGCTGCCTGGAGACCGTCCTGCCGTACGCGCGCCGCGCGGGCACGCAGATCGTCACCGACGCGGCGTTCACGGTCGGCGCGACCACCCCGGAGCAGGCGATGGACGGGCTGCTGTCGCTGGTCGAGGACGGCGTCCCCACCATCGTGTGCACGCACGGCGAGGTCGTCTCCGAACTCGTCACCGGCCTGTGCGAGAAAATGGGGGAGAAGGCGCCGGAGGACCCGAGCCTGCGCAAGTCGGAATTCTGGGCGGCGCACCTGGCCGGTGGTTCGATGCCCGCCCTGGAACGTCACACGCCTAGAACGATGGCCCCAGGGTCTGCGACCACGTAGTGGACAGGTGGTCGCGCGCCGCCTCGGCCTCGCACTGTTCCTGGCCGTAGAGGACGCCGAGCGTGAACGCCTCCGCCGGGACCTTGGTGCGCTTGGCGGCCGTCGCCAGGTGCTCCATGGCGATCACGCCGTCCTGGTAGCCGCCGAGGACCTCCTGGATGCGCTTGGCGTCCTTGACCACCCGCTTCGCCGCCACGCCCAGCACCGGCACCGCGAGCTCCGCCGCGTACCGCGCCCGCTTCGCGGCCTTCCGGGTCTCGTGCCGCGCGACGTCGGGGTCGTCGGCGCTCTTGATCGACGC
The DNA here is from genome assembly GCF_004349245.1 of Actinomadura sp. 6K520. Classification (GTDB taxonomy): domain Bacteria; phylum Actinomycetota; class Actinomycetes; order Streptosporangiales; family Streptosporangiaceae; genus Spirillospora. Next base: position 3,651 of record NZ_SMLC01000256.1, read on the forward strand.
GTAGTCCTTGGCCATCCGGTCCCACGCCCGCGTGACGAGGAGGGGCAGTTCCTTGCGGGCCTTGCGGTCCGCGGCCCCGGCCAGCGGCGGATCGAGGATCAGCCGGTCGAGTTCGTCGAGGAGCGCGAAGTACCTCGGCTCCCGCAGGCTCGCGTTCATCCGCCGGTACGCGGTCCGCTCCCGCTTCTCCAGGTCCTCCACCAGGAACGCGGGCGCGTCCGCGAACCGCATGCGCAGCACCTCCAGGTCGCGGACCTCGCCGAGGACGGCGGCCAGCCAGCGCAGCTCCGGCCCCAGCGGCACGGTCCGCTCCGCGTCCAGGACGGGCCGGTAGCTGCGCAGGACGCTCCGCAGCCGCCGGACGGCGACCCGCATCTTGTGGACGGCGTCCTCTTCCTCCAGCCGCGCCTTCGGGTCGTACTCCGCGATGGCCTCGACCTGCTCGGCGAGGTAGGCGACGACGACCTCCCCGGTCGTGATGCCCGGCCCCTTGCCGTTGGACGTCGCCTCCGCGATCCGCGATCTCGCCGCGGCGCGGGCGGCCGCCGCCTTCGACGGGACGACCGCCTCGCCGAGCAGCCGCCCCAGCTTGGACGACGATTTGCCCTTCTTGGCGCCGCCCTTCCGCAGCCGCTTGCCCGCCGCCTTCAGCAGTTCGGGCGGGCCGCCCTTCAGCTCGACCTCGATCTCCCGCCACCGCTCGGTCTCGGCGTCCGGCCCGGAGCCCGTCACGAGGTCGTCGGCGACCTCCGCCAGCTCGGACCCGTCCGCCGCGCGGAGCCGGACGACCGTCCGCCTGGTCTCCAGCGTCGCGACGGGGCGCAGCTCCGCACCCCGCGTGTACGCGGCGACCAGCCCGGCCAGCCGCGCCGGGACGACCAGCGGCCTGCCCAGCGGCGCCCGCATCTCCTGCTTGCTGTCCGGGCCCGCCGGCATCTTCAGGTGCCACCCGGCGTCCGTCCCGCCCCGCCGGCGCCGCAGCGTGACGCCGTGCGCCGCCAGCCGCAGGTCGGCGGTGTCGAAGTAGCTCGCGTGCAGTTCCTGGACCTCGGGCTCCCCGGCCGCCGCCACGCCCGGCAGCCCGTCCAGCTCCGGCAGGACGAAGTCGGCGGCGGCATCGTACTTCTGCTCGACCTCAAGATGCCTCTCGGCCACGCTCTGCTCCTCATGACGACGCGACAGGGCGCACACCCCCAGGTAACAAGCATTTCACGCCAGGCTGAACAACGACAGAACGCTATTGATCACCTCGTTACGCCTCGCGCGCACTCGTGCCCCGGGGCATCTGCCGAGGGGCTCACGAGGTCAGGACGGCCCGGCAGGTCGTGACGACCAGTTCGTCCACCAGCGGTGGAGGCGGACGTCCGGCCAGCAGGTGACGCCGGACGGCGCCGTAGGGGACGTCGACCGTGGCGAAGACGGCCCGTTCCCGGTCGACGCCGGGACGGCGGGCGGTGAAGGCGTCCAGCGCCTTCGCGGCCCGCACGTTCAGCGTGCCGAGGTCGCCGGCGAGTTCGGTGGGCCACCTGGCGACGAGGTCCTGGCGGCGGTAGAGGAGCAACACGGCGGCCTGGTCCGGGTGTTCCCGGCACCATCGCGGAGTGTGCAGGGCTGCGGCCTCGGCGTCGTCCCGCGCCAGGGCTTCGATGTAGCCCTCCTGGAAGCGCCGTACCGTCCGCGTCCAGAGGGAGGCGAGCAGCAGGTCACGCGATCGGAAGCGGTGGTACAGCGACCCTGACGGAGCCCCGAGCCGGTCGGCGATGGCGGCGATGGTGGCCGCGCCGGGCCCGTCCTCCGCCGTGACCGCCAGGGCCGCGTCGAGGATGCGGGCCTCGTCGTACCTCGCCGGCCTTCCCAATGGCTTCTCCCGACGTTCTCTAGTTAGAGTGTGATTCTAGAACACTTCCTCTAAAAGGAGGGCGCATGTCGGTTTCCTCGGACGTCGTCTCCCGCTTCTACAGCGCCGCTCAAGCAGGCGACGGCGCCGCGATCCTCGCCATCCTGCATCCGGACTTCGAGGTCCACACGGCGCCGGGCCTTCCCTGCGGCGCCGGTGGTACGTTCCGCGGCCCCGAAGAGGCGCTCACCCGGGTCTGGGGCGCGGTGTTCGCCGAGTTCGACACGGCCCCCCACGCCGAAACCTGGGACGAGACGACCGGCGGGCTGATCGTGGTGACCGGCCACTACCGGGGCACCGCGCGGGCCACCGGCCGTCCTCACGAGGCCGAGTTCGCCCACCTGTGGCGGGTGACCGACGGCCGGATCTCGTGGCTGCACCAGTACACGGACACGGCCCGCTGGCAGGAGGCCCTGTCCCCGGCTCGCCCCTGAGGTGCCGTCAGCCGTCGCGGAGGGGGTACTTCATGCCCATGTGGGAGGGGCGGAAGCCGATCTTCTGGTAGAAGCGGATGGCGTCGGGGCGCTGGCGGTCGGTGGTGAGCTGGACGACGCGGCAGCCGCGGGCGCGGGCGCGGTCGATGGCCCAGTTGATCATGTCCTGGCCGAGCCCGATGCCGCGGTGGTCGGAGGCCACCCGGACGCCCTCGATCTGGGCCCGTTCGCCGCCGGTGTAGGTGAGGCCGGGGATGTAGGTCAGCTGGAGCGTCCCCGCGACGGCGCCGTTCACCTCCGCGACGATCACCTGGTTGTTGGGGTCCTTCTCGATGGCGGTGAAGGCGGAGAAGTACGCCTCCGGTATCTCGTCGCCCGGTGTTTCACGGGTGACGCCGAGGGGATCGTCCGCGAGAAGCCGGACGATCTGCGGCAAGTCCGCCACCGTCGCCTCGCGGAAGGTCACTTCTTGATCACGCTTCACACGTAACAGGGTATCCGGACGCTAAGTTGCAACGTTCACGCACCTCTTGTAGTACTACGGCTTGTAGTACTACGTTGAGTGGGACCACCCCGACTAGCCGAACTGCCCGGTGGTCTCTTCGCCGCGCAGGGAGATGCCATGAATCATGACGAGAACGAGGAGCACTGGAGCGACCACGCCATCTGTCGCGGTGCCGATCCGGACCTGTTCTTCCCGATCGGTTACTCGGTACCGGTGCTCCAGGCGCAGGAGGAGGCGGCCAAGGCCATCTGCGCGAACTGCCCCGTGAAGGCCGAGTGCCTCGCCTGGGCGCTGCGGGTCGGCGAGCCCGACGGGATCTGGGGAGGGACGACGCCGGAGGAGCGCCGCTACCTGCGCCGCACGGCCGACGCCCCCGCCCGGCGCCCGCTGCCCGTCATCGTCGTCCGCGGCGACGCGTCCGAGTCGGAGCACGCCTCGGCCGCCTGAGAGAGCCGTTCAGGGGAGCAGGGCCACCTTGCCGACGACGCGGCGGTTCAGCAGGTCGTCGAGGACCTGGGCCGTCGAGGCGAGGGGCTCGGTACGGGGAGCGACGGGGGCCAGGCCGCCCTTGGCGACCATGGCGAGAAGCTCGTCCAGCAGGCGGCGCTGTTCCAGGGGATGCGTCATCGACCAGGCGCCCCAGTCGACGCCCACGATCGTGCGGTTGCGCAGCAGGACCTGGTTGAGCGGGAGGGACGGGATGTCCCCCGACGCGAAGCCGATCACGATGTAGCGGCCGCCTTCGCGGAGTGCGCGCAGCGCCGGTTCCGCGAGGCCGCCGCCGACCGGGTCGTAGACGGCGTCCACTCCGCCGTCCGACCATTCGCGGGCGGCCGCCTTGACGTCGTCGGCGCCGCTCAGCGCGGCCTCGGCCCCGGCGCGGCGGGCGGCCTCCCGCTTGGCCGGCGTGGAGGCGACCGCGAGCACCCGGACGCCGAGGGCGGTGGCCACCTGGATCGCCGCCAGCCCGACTCCGCCGCCCGCGCCGAGGACCAGGAGCGTCTCGTCGCGGCGCAGGGCGGCCCGGTCGCGGAGGGCGAACAGCGCGGTGCTGTAGCTCTGGGTGAAGGTGGCGGCGCGCGGGAAGTCCAGCCCGTCCGGGATCGGGACGGCCGCGGCGGCGGGCACGGCCACCCGCGTCGCGAAACCGCCCAGCCCGCACATGGCGAGGACCCGCTCCCCGGTCGGGAGCGTGCCCGCGACCTCGCTGCCCGGGACGAACGGCAGCGGCGGCTTGATCTGGTACCGCCCGTGGACGAAGAGGGCGTCCACGTAGTTGACCCCGGCGGCCGCCACGGTGACGAGGACCTGGCCCGGCCCGGGGACGGGCGGCTCGGCCTCCCGGACGGCGACGGAGCCGAGTTCCTCACAGATCGCTGCGCGCATCCGTCCAATATGCCGGAAGCGGACGCGGGGGCCGGGCGTGGGGGC
>NZ_SMLC01000257.1 GCF_004349245.1 Actinomadura sp. 6K520
CGAGGGCTGGGGTGGGGATCTCGCAGCCGGCGAGGAGGGCGAGCGCGGCGATCTCGCGCTCGGGGGAGAACGCGGCGGTGGCGCTGTGGCGGAGGTGCCCGGGGCCGGGCTCCTGGGACGCCGTCCAGCGGCGCAGGACGAGCTCGTGCGTGCTGCCGGACCCGCTCTCGACGAGCAGCGCGTGGTTGGTGTGGGCCCCGCCGCCGGGAAGCGGCCGGACCGTGCGGACCTCGGCGCCCTTGCCGAGGCACTCCTCCACCCAGCGCAGGGCGGCGCCGGCGGGCGAGCCGCCGGTCGGGAGGCAGGGAGCCTGTGTGTGGGTCACCTGATCCATGAAAACGGATTCCGAAGAGTATGGGGAGTGATTTCGTGAAGACGGAACGTAACGCTAAGCACGTCATCGCGGCGCATCGACGGCGCGGCTCCGGGCGTCGCGGTGCCTGCCGGGCGAACTTCGCGGATCCCGACGGGTATCCGGTGCCCCCGGACGGGCGCGGGGTGGGGCCGGGCAGGGCCCCACCCACCCGGACACAGGCCGGTCCGGGGGCGGCCCCTCAGTCCTTGCTCTCGCGGCGGGGGCGCAGCAGCGCCTCGGCGAGGGCGAGCATCGTCTCCTCCAGGGTGGACAGCCGCTTCAGCACGTCCTCGTGCACCGCGTTGACCTGCTTGGACACGTCGTCGTGGACACCGTCGACCTTCCGGCCGACCTCCTCCTCGACGTGGGAGAAGCGCTTGGCGAACTCGGTCTGCGCGGCCTCCGCGCGCCGGCCGGCCTCGTCCTGCATGCCCTCCACGCGCCGCGCGAACTCGTCGTGGACCCCGCCGACCTGCCGTGCGACGTCCTCCTGCATGTGACCCACCTGCTTGGTGACGTCCTCGTGGATGCTGCCGACCTGGCGTGTGACGTCCGCGTGGATGTCGCCGATCCGCTTGCCGACGTCCTCGTGGACGCCGCTGACCTGCCGGGACACCTCGTGGTGGACGGACTCGACCTGCTTGGTGACGTCGGTGTGGACCGACTCGACGCGGCGGGAGACGATGGCGACCTGCGTGGTGAACTCCTCCAGCGCGGTGTCGACCCGCTTGGTGAGCCCCTCGTGGATGTCCTCGATGCGCTTGCGGACGTTCTCTTGCACGTCCTCGAACCGGCGGGAGAACTCGTCCATGCGCTTGGCGACGTCGCTGTAGGCCGTCTCGGCGATCTGCGACATGGTCGCCTTGACCTCGTCGCGGTCGGGCCGGGCGCGCAGCTCCTCGATCAGCGGGTCGACCGCCTCGGCGAGGTGCTTCTCCAGCGCGTCGAAGCGGTCGCCGTACTCGGCCGCCGGACGCTGCGCGATCTCGTTGAGCAGCCGGTGCAGCTCGGCGATCTCCAGGGTGGCGGGCAGCCGGCCGATCCGCTCGCCGACGCCGTCGATGCGGCCGTCGATGCCCTCGAAGCGCCCGTCGAGGCCGTCCATCTTGCCGGACAGCCCTTCGAGCCGCCCGTCGACGCCGTCCAGCCGGCCGTCCAGGCCGTCGAGCCGCCCGCCGACGCCCTCGACCCGTCCGCCGACCGCCTCCAGGCCCTGCTCCATGCGCTCGGCCATCTCGCCGAGCGCCTGGTCGACCCGCGCCGTGACCCCGTTGATCGAGTGCTCCAGCCGCTCGGACCGGTGCCCGAGTTCCGCCAGCGACTTGTCGAGCCGGTTGAAGCGGACGGACGCGGCCTCCATGCTGCCCTGGAGCTTGTCGAGCCGCTTGGTCATCTCGTCCATGCGCTGCGACGCCTGCTGCGTGGCGTCGGTGATGTGCTGCGCGGAGTCGAGGACGGCCTGGATGCGCGTGAGGCCCTCGTCGACGTTCTCGGCGACGACGCCGACGTCGGCCCACAGCGCGGGCAGTTCCGCCACGGGCTTGACCCGGTCGCCGAACGCCTCGATGTGCTCGGCCAGCCCCTCGGCCCACTCCGGGGGTTTGCCGGCCAGTTCGTCGACCTGCCCGCGGACGCTCTCGATCTGCCCCGTCAACCCGCTGAGCTCCCGCTCGCGGACCTCGCGCAGCAGCCACTCCATGCCCTCCAGCCGCTGGCGGATCTCGTCGAGGACCTGACCCTGTGAGCGCTGTTCATAGACGTGGTCCTGCGCCGCACGGGCGAGCAACTCCCGCATCCGATCCGAGACCGGTTGACCCCCCGTCTGCAGGAAGTTGTGATTCGTTTCCACCCGATGCTCCTTCGTGTGCCGGCGCGACGAAATGACGCACGGCAAATGAATCTCTGGAGTGGCCACTGTAGTGCGTGTGGAGCGTGGCTATTACGGGTAGCAGAGAACATTGTGAGTTCTGTTGGATGCGCCTGTTATCCCAATGGAGTGAATAGCGAATGATCGTGTGGCGCAGGGGGATTCACCGCTTCGCGGCTATCCAGCAGATCATGGGGTTGTGCACGGTGGCCGGGGGTGCGCGAGCCGGTTTCCGCCCGGTGTTCTGTCCGTACATCTCGTCCAACGTCGGTAGTTCGCGAACCGCCGAGCGGTACACGGCGGCGCACGCCTGCGCGGGCGGCGTGCCGCCCGGCGGCCGGCGGCGGGCCATTTTGATGACGTATTCGGGAGCGCCCGAGTCCCGGTGCTGAACATGTCTTGGTGTTTTCCCGCCCGTCGCGATGTCCGGCCGGCCGGGGCACGGACTTGCCGGGGGCGCGCCGTCCATGGCGAAGACAATGCCGGAAAGCGCCGATGATTTGCACGGCCATGGTGCGCCGCCCGCCGTCCCTTGGCATTTCCCCGTCCCGGGGAAGATCTTTGGACTCGATCCCGGGGCGGCCCGCCGCTCCGAGCGGGTCAGCCCCGGACGGGACGGGTGAGCAGCGCCACCGGGGCGTCGCCCACGCGGGTCACGACCAGCGTCAGCCCGGGTGCGCCGCGGGGCGCGCGGCGTCCCGCGAAGCCCAGGTCGCGGCGCAGCCGGTCCACGTCGACCGCCGAGCCGCGCTTCTTCACGGTGAGGACGCCCGTGCCGCGCCGGCGCAGTTCCGCGCGCAGCCGCTTGACCGAGAACGGCAGCACGTCCTCGACCTCGTACGCGGTGGCGAACGGGGTGGGACGCAGCTCGTCGGACGTGACGTAGGCGATGCGGGGGTCCGCGAGCCCGCCGCCGACCAGCTCCGCGACCTCGGCCACGAGGTGCGCGCGGATCACGGCGCCGTCCGGCTCGTACAGGTAGCGGCCCCAGGGGCGTACGCCGGGGTCGCCGAGCCCTCGCGGGGTGAGCGTCCACACCCGTGGATCGAGGTCGGAGGAGAGCAGGGTGGCCCGCCTGCCCGTCTCCCCGGCGAGCCCGCCGAGCCACAGGGCGGCCTCCTTGACCTCGCCGCCGACGGAGATCCATTCGGCCTCCGCGCCGTCCGGGACGGCCTCGTGCGGTATGCCCGGCGCGACCTTGGCGCAGGCGGAAGGCACCCGGCCGGCCAGCTCCAGGACGACGTCCAGCGGCGGCTCATAGGAGCGGGGATCGAAGATCCGGCCTCGTGTCGTACGTCGTCCGGGGTCGGCGAAGACCGCTCCGAAGCCATCAGGGTCTGCCCTGGCCGCGTCACCCACGCGTACAGAGGCGAGATCGTCCAGACCGAAGGCGGCGATGTTCGCCCGCGCCACCTCAGCGGTCAACGGGTCGAGTTCCACCCCGACACCGGGGAGCCCCGCACGCGCCCGCGCGACAAGGTCCGCCCCGAGGCCGCACCCCAGTTCCAGGACACGTGTGCCAGGCAGACGATCCGCGAACCGTCGCGCACGATACGCGGCCACGCTCCCGCGGGTGGCCTGTTCCAGCCCGGTCTGGGTGAAGTACATGCGATCGGCGTCGTCGCCGAACTTGGCCCTGGCCCGCTGTCGCAACCGCACCTGCGTGAGGGCCGCCGACACGAGTTCGGCATCGTGCCGTGCGCGCAGCCGGGACGCCGTCGCGAGCAGCCCGTCCTCGCTCACGTCCAGGCCCGACGCCTCATCGAGGAGCGCCTGGCCGGCGGGGGTGGCCAGGGCCAGGAACGAGGCGATCTCCATGGTGGGAAGTTAGCGGGCGGTGAATGGGGGGCGGCGGGTTTCCGGTGTGTCCGTGTCCGTGTTGACGAGGTACCGGGCACGGAATAGTCTCCAGGTTGGCACTCTCCCACTGAGAGTGCCAACCACAGCGACATAGGTCGGTCTGGCACCCGCGACGACAGGCCGGTCCAGGGTCGCCTCTTCTGTCACATGTGCCGGCCGGCCGAGTACGGCCGGCCGAGGACCAATCGAAGGGGAGGTCAGATCGTGACGACCGCCACCAAGGTCACTCTCAAGCCGCTCGAGGACCGTATCGTCGTCCAGCCGCTTGAGGCCGAGACCACCACCGCGTCGGGCCTGGTCATTCCGGACACCGCCAAGGAGAAGCCCCAGGAGGGCACCGTCCTTGCCGTTGGCCCGGGCCGCGTCGACGACAAGGGCGAGCGTGTCCCGGTCGACGTCAAGGTCGGCGAGGTCGTGCTCTACAGCAAGTACGGCGGCACCGAGGTCAAGTACAACAACGAGGAGTACCTCGTCCTCTCGGCGCGCGACGTGCTCGCGGTCATCGAGAAGTAATCACCGAGACGTGATGCATCCGCCCCGGTCGGCGCCGCCTTCGGCGGGGCTGCCCGGGGCGGAATCGCGTGAAGAGGAGAATCCGCATGGCGAAGATCCTGGAGTTCGAGGAGGACGCTCGCCGGGCTCTTGAGCGCGGCGTCAACGCTCTCGCGGACGCCGTCAAGGTGACGATCGGCCCGCGCGGCCGCAACGTCGTCATCGACAAGAAGTTCGGCGCGCCCACCATCACCAACGACGGCGTCACCATCGCCCGCGAGGTGGAGCTGGAGGACCCCTACGAGAACCTCGGGGCCCAGCTCGCCAAGGAAGTGGCGACCAAGACCAACGACATCGCGGGCGACGGCACCACCACGGCGACCGTCCTCGCGCAGGCACTGGTCCGGGAGGGCACGCGCAACGTCGCCGCCGGCGCGTCGCCGCTCTCCCTCAAGCGCGGTATCGACACCGCCGCCCAGTTCGTGGCCGACCAGCTCGTCAAGTCGGCCCGCGAGGTCGAGGAGAAGGGCGAGATCGCGCACGTCGCGACCATCTCCGCGCAGGACCCGCAGATCGGCGAGCTGATCGCGGAGGCGTTCGAGAAGGTCGGCAAGGACGGCGTCATCACCGTCGAGGAGGCCCACACGATGGGCCTGGAGCTGGAGTTCACCGAGGGCCTCCAGTTCGACAAGGGCTACCTGTCGCCGCACATGGTGACCGACCACGAGCGCATGGAGGCCGTCCTGGACGACGCCTACGTGCTCATCGTCGACGGCAAGATCTCCAACGTCCAGGAGTTCCTGCCGCTGGCCGAGAAGGTCGCCCAGACCAAGAAGCCGCTGCTCGTGGTGGCCGAGGACGTCGAGGGCGAGGCCCTGGCGCTGCTCGTCGCCAACAAGATCCGCGGCACGTTCACCTCCGTCGCGGTCAAGGCGCCGGGCTTCGGCGACCGCCGCAAGGCGATGCTGGGCGACATGGCGGCGCTGACCGGCGGCCAGGTCGTCAGCGAGGCCATCGGCCTGAAGCTCGACAGCATCGGCGTCGAGGACCTCGGCCGCGCCCGCCGCATCACCGTCACCAAGGACGCCACCACGATCGTCGACGGTGAGGGCGACGCGGAGGAGATCACCGCGCGGATCAACCAGATCAAGGTCGAGATCGAGAACTCCGACTCCGACTGGGACCGGGAGAAGCTGCAGGAGCGGCTGGCCAAGCTGGCCGGCGGCGTCTGCGTGCTGCGCGTCGGCGCCGCCACCGAGGTGGAGCTGAAGGAGAAGAAGCACCGCCTGGAGGACGCCGTCTCGGCGACCCGCGCGGCGATCGAGGAGGGCATCGTCGCCGGCGGCGGCGCCGCCCTCGTGCACATCGCCAAGGAGGGCTTCGACTCCCTCGGCCTGACCGGCGACGAGGCCACCGGAGCGGAGGCGGTGCGCCGGGCGCTGGACGAGCCGCTGCGCTGGATCTCCGAGAACGCCGGCCAGGAGGGCTACGTCGTCGTCTCCAAGGTCCGCGAGCTGAAGGCCGGCCACGGCTACAACGCCGCCACCGACGAGTACGGCGACCTGATCGCCCAGGGCGTCATCGACCCGGTGAAGGTGACGCGCAACACCGTCACCAACGCCGCCTCGATCGCGGGCATGCTGCTCACCACCGAGGCGCTCGTGGTCGACAAGCCGGAGGAGGAAGAGGAAGCCGCCGGCGGCCACGGCCACGGCCACGGTCACGGCCACTGAGATCGCCGCACCGGACGGCGTCCCGTCCGGAAGCGTCTCGCAAGACCCCCGCCCGTCCGGGCGGGGGTTTTGTGTTCGAGCCGTCCGCAGCCGAGTGACCTGCCGTGGTCGTCTGGGCGCGATGTGTAGTAACGCCAGGATCGCTCCAGCACTGTGACCATTCCGTTGTAGAGGACGGTGGAGACACGCCCGGGAGTGCTGGGCATCATGCTTGACGTGACCGAGGGAAGCTACGCCGGGACCATGGCCGCGCGCGCTGTCGACCCCTCGGGAGGGCCCGCCCCTCCGCCGTCCCACGACACCGGCCGTGGGATTCGGGTGCTCCGCGCGGCGCAGGCGGGCGACGGCGACCTCAAGGAGCTGACCAACCTCGCCGTCCAGGGCGATCCGGGGGCCATCGAGGTCCTGCTCGCCGAGGTCCGTCCCATGATCGTCCGGTACTGCCGGGCGCGCCTCGGACGGGTCTCCGGCCAGTACCACATCGCCGACGACGTGGCCCAGGAGGTCTGCATCGCCGTCCTGTCGGCCCTGCCCCGCTACCGGGACATGGGCCGGCCCTTCGCGTCCTTCGTCTTCGGCATCGCCGCCCACAAGATCGCCGACGCGCTGCGCAGCGCGGTCCGCGCGGCCGTGCCCACCGAGGACCTGCCGGACGGTCCCGACGACCGGCCCGGCCCGGAGGAGACGGTGGTCCGCTACATCGAGGCGCAGCGCGCCCGCGACCTGCTGACGCGCCTCCCGGCGCACCAGCGGGAGCTGGTCCTGCTGCGCGTCGTGGCGGGCCTGTCGGCCGAGGAGACCGGTAATGTGCTGGGCATGTCGGCGGGGGCGGTACGGGTGGCGCAGCACCGGGCCCTGGCCCGGCTCCGGGCGATGGCCAGAGAGGAGTCGATCGCTTGACGGAGCGTGGCCCCTTCACTGGCATGCGGGGAGCCCCGGATCCGGCCGAGCCGTCGAACCCCGGCGAGACCCGCGCGCCCGCGAGCGGTCCGCCGGACACCGTGGACCTCGGCGCGGTACGCCGTACCGACGCGCTCATCGACTCGCTCGCGGCGCGGCGCGCTGCCGGCTCCGCGGCCCGTCCCCACCCCGGGGCTGAGGCCGGCCGCCCGCGGCAGGCCGAGGAGCCCGACCCCGCGGTACGGCTGCTGCGCGCCCTGCTCGACGACGTGGACGATCCCGGCTGCGGCCGCGACGCCGGCCCCGAAGCGGCTCCGCCGGCACCGCCGCCGTCCGGGCCCGGCCCCCGGCGCCGCGGCCCCCGCACCATCGTCGCCCTCGGCGTGGCGGGCGCCGTCCTGGCCAGTACCGGCGTCGCCGCGGCGGGCAGCGTGCCCGACCACTCCACCGCCACCTCCGCCGCCCCGGCGCCGCGGCCCAGCGCCGGCACGCCCGGCGACGCGGAGCAGGCCGTCCGCACGGACACCGACGCGGGAACCTACGAGCGGCCGCGGGCACCGTCGCCCCGTCCCGCCCCGGAACCCGAACAC
>NZ_SMLC01000258.1 GCF_004349245.1 Actinomadura sp. 6K520
CGTCCCGCCGCCGGGCCCCCGCCGCCGACGACCCGTTCGTCGTGGACGGCGTCAACATCCTCACGGGCGAGGACGTCGCGGACGACACCTGGGAGCCCGAGATGCAGGAGCTCACCACGTCCATCGAGCGGCTCGAACGGTCCCGGCGCGTGGACGACGGCGTGGTGGAGGAGCGTCCCGAGTACGCGCACATCGTCGTGGACGAGGCGCAGGACCTCTCCCCCATGCAGTGGCGCATGCTGGGCCGGCGCGGCCGCCAGGCGAGCTGGACCATCGTGGAGGACCCGGCCCAGAGCGCCTGGGAGGACCTGGACGCCGCCCGCGAGGCCATGGAGACGGCGCTCGGCGGTGCCCGGTCCGGCTCCCGCGGCTCGTCCCGGGGACGTCGCCGGCCCCGCAAGCCCGCCCCCGTCCGGGCACGGCACGAGTACGAGCTGACCACGAACTACCGCAACTCCACCGAGATCGCCGCCGTGTCCGCGCGGGTGCTCGCGGTGGCGCTGCCCGAGGCCCGGCCCGCCCGCGCCGTCCGCACGTCCGGCATCGACCCGGTCATCCGCGTGCTGCCCGATCTGGGCATCACCGCCGCGTGGGAGGCGGCCGAGGAACTGCTCGGCCAGGTGGACGGCACGATCGGCCTGATCGTCCCGCTCCCCCCGGAGGAGGCGAACCCCCAGGACGAGCCGGACGGGCAAGCGACCCTGTTTGACGGCCCCGAGCCGTCCGGCGCCCCCGTGTGGACGGCCGCCGACCGCGAGCGGCTCGCCGCCGACCTGCCCGAACGCGTCCAGGTCCTCGACGTCCTGGAGGCCAAGGGCCTGGAGTTCGACGCGGCGGTGATCGTGGCGCCCGAGACCATCGCCGCCCAGTCCCCGCGCGGCCTGCGCGTCCTCTACGTGGCCGTCTCCCGCGCCACGCAGCGCCTCACCGTCCTCACCACCGACCCCGGGTGGCGCGACACGCTCCTCACCGGCTGAGCCGCCGCGGCCGCGCCGTCCCGGCGGCGGTGAAAAGTGACCGGCCGCGCGGTTAGGCTGACGCTGCCCCATTCGTTCCGGTGGACGGAGAGCGATGAGCGGCCGGAATCCCGCGCCCAGGCGCAGCTACGGAGGCCGGTCGGCCGAGGAGCGCCGCGCCGACCGGCGGGAGCGCCTGCTGGCCGCGGGCCTCGAACTGTTCGGCACCCGCGGCTACGCGGCCACGTCCATCGAACGGCTGTGCGGGACGGCGAGCGTGTCCACGCGCAACTTCTACGAGGAGTTCTCCGGACGCGAGGAACTGCTCGCCGCGCTGCACAGGGACATCAACGAACGCGCCTCCGCGGCCCTCGCCACCGCCTACGCGGGCACCGCCGACGCCGACCTGCCGACCCGCGTGGAACGGGCGGTGCGCGCGTTCGTCACCGTCACCGCCAGCGACCCCCGCTGGGCCCGCATCGCGTTCGTCGAGGTCATCGGCGTCAGCGCCGGCCTGGAGCAGCACCGGCTGCGCTGGCGCTCCCGCTGGGAGGACACCCTCGTCGCGATGGCCCGCGAGGCCGTCGACCGCGGCGAGGCCGCCGACCGCGACTACCGCCTCACCATGATCGCCGTCATCGGCGCCGTCAACAACCTCGTCCACCACTGGTCCGCCCGCGGCCAGGACATCCCCCTGGACGACATAACCGCAGAACTGACGGAACTCATTTGCCGTGCCCTAGGACGCCAGGCCCCCAATAACACCTGACGCCCACGCCCCCACCACAACTCCAGCGCCCACCGCGCCCCGCGACCGTGGCCGCCCCCGGTGGTACGCACTACTGCACCTACCTCGGCCACCACCGCAACCACGCAACAGCCTGAACCGTCGCGATCGCGTCCGAAGGCAGGTTTCGAGCCTGCGAGAAACCTGATCGCGCAGCGAGCCGCAAGGCGAGACGTAGCGATGCAGCGATCGCACCGCAGTTCCCGCCGAAGGAAGGCGCCCTAGCGCCTGACGCCAAGGGAACTGCTAGATAACAGGCGGGCGGCCGGTGCGGGTCATGCGCCAGGCGGTTCGCCAGGTTATGGGGCGGCGCGGGCCCGCGGGTTTGCGCCAGCCTTCCGCGAAGCCCCTGAACCAGGGCTTCAGGGCGCTCGGCCTGCGTTCGCGAAGGACGGTCATGGCGACCCACACGGCGAGGTAGGTCATGGCCAGGGGCCACGGCAGGTTGCGGCGGGCCAGCCAGACGCGGTTGCGGGCGTTGTAGCGGTAGAACATGTCGTGCCGGGTGGGCAGGACGGCGGGGTGGAACATGACGGCGGACGCGTCGTAGACGATGCGGTAGCCGGCGTTGAGGATCTGCCAGGCGAGGTCGGTCTCCTCGTGGGCGTAGAAGAAGTCCTCCGGGAGACCTCCGCCGGCGTCGAACGCGGCGCGGCGGACGGCGCAGGCGCCGCCCAGGAACGTGGTCACGGCGGACGAGCGTTCCGGGTCGCCGGCGCGCAGCCGCGGGACGTGCCGGCGTTCGCCGCGTCCGCCCTCGGGGTCGCGTACCCGGAACGAGACGACGCCCAGGTCGGGTTCGGCGGAGAACCGGTCGCGCAGGTACGCGCCGAGGCGCGGGGAGCGGTACCAGCCGTCGTCGTCCAGGAAGAGGATGACGTCCCCGCTGGACGCCGCCACCCCCCGGTTGCGTCCCGCGGGGATTCCGACGTTCTTCGGCAGCCGGAGCAGGGTCACGCGCTCGTCGGCGAAGACCGGGTCGTCGCCCGGCAGCCAGTCGCCCGGGACGCCGTTGCCGACGAGGACGACCTCGACGGCGACGTGCTCCTGGTCGAAGGCGCTGCGCACCGCGCGGGCCAGTTCGGCCGGGCGGTTCCCCATGGTCAGGACGACGACGCTGAGGGCTGCGGCCCCGTCCGCGCGGGGGCCGGGGGCGTGCTCTCTCGGTTCCACGGCGTCCTCGTCCAGGGAGGTCACTTCAGCCTCCGGGACGCCAGGATACTGACCAGGTGCAGCACGGTCTGGACGGCCGCGACGGCCGCGACCGCGACCATGAGCACGCGGACGGCGGTGGGCGTCGCGTTGCCGAAGACGGTGTCGAGCACGGCGGCCGCGAGGATCAGCAGCGACAGCTCGACCGCGCCGATGATGCGGTGGAAGCGCACCATGGACGCCGCCTGCCGCGCGAGCGCGATGCCGGTGGAGCGGGGGCGCAGCGCGCGGTCGCCGCCGGCCGGGTCGGCGGGCAGCCCCGACTTGGCGCGGGCGACGACGACGTTGTCGGTCTCCGCCTTGATCAGCGCGGCGCCGAGGGCGGCGATGAGGCCGAGCTCGACCCAGCCCCCGTTCTCCCAGCCGCCCTGGGCGGCGAAACCGAGGCCGATGAGCAGCGCCACCTCCGACAGGTAGTGGCCGATCCGGTCGAGGAACACCCCCGCCACCGAGGTCTGCCTCAGGTAGCGGGCCACCTCGCCGTCCACGCAGTCGAGCAGCAGGTAGACCTGGATGAGCACGGCGCCGCCGAGCGCCGTCCACAGCGTCCCGGTGCCGGACGCGGGCAGCGACACCACGACGCCGGCGAGGACGCCGCTCGCCATCATCAGGTAGGTGAGCTGGTTGGGGGTGAACCCGAGGCGCAGCGCGAGCCAGGCGAAGTACGGGGACAGGTCCCGCATGTAGAGGCGGCCGGCCCAGTGCTCCTCGTTGCGGCGGTCCTTCAGGCCGGGCGGCTGCCCGTACCGGCGGACGTCGGCGACGGTGGCGCCTTTGCGGTGCGGTCTCGGCGCGTCGTCCCCGGTCTCCGGCGGGGTGTCCCGCCCCGGGAGCTCAGCCTCCATGGGCCTGGACATACTGTTCCACCGCCTTGAGGGTCTCGTCCTTGTCGAGGTCGAGGTATTCCAGGATCGTGTAGCGGCCGGGGCGGGTCCGCGGCGCGTACAGGACGGCCTCGGCGAACTGCTCGACCGACAGCCCGACGTCGCCGGGCAGGCGGGGCAGGCTGTGCCGCCCGAGGCAGGTGAGGATCTCCGCCAGGCGCTCGGCGCCGTCGCCGTCGCCGAGGTGCGTGGCCCGCAGGTGGTAGCAGAACGCGGTGCCGAGCCCCGCCAGCTCGCCGTGGTTGGCGGTGTCGGGGTAGAGGTGGTCGATGGCGTGCAGGATCTCGTGGTCGCCGCCGCTGGCGGGCCGGGAGTCGCCCGCGAACGCCATCGACATCCCCGACAGCACCAGGCTCTCGGCGAGCACGGTCAGGAACCGGTCCGACTCGATCGACTGCGGCTGGTGCAGCAGCGCCTCGGCGGCGGTGCGCGCCACGGTGAGCGCCATCCGGTCGACCCGCTCGCCGCACTGCTCGGCGGCGAGCAGCCAATCCTCCACGGCGGAGAAGTTGCTCAGCACGTCGCCGACGCCGGCGCGGACGAGCCGCTCGGGCGCGGCCCGCACGTAGTCGAGGTCGACGATCATCGCCAGCGGCATCACGACGCCGAACGAGCCCTTGCCGTTGTCGTGCGTGAGGGACGCGACCGGCGAGCAGATCCCGTCGTGGGACAGGTTCGTGGCGACCGACACCATCGGGATGCCCGACAGCGTCGCCGCGTACTTGGTGGCGTCGATCGTCCGGCCGCCGCCGATGCCGACGACGGCCTCGTACGACCCGGCGCGCAGCTTTCCGGCCAGCTCGACGGCGGCGTCCACGGTGCCGCCGGCCACGCGGTACACATCGCAGGCCGCCAGGGACGGCCGGACGTGGTCGGCGATCTGGTCGCCCTGGCCGGGGCCGACGGCGATCGCCACGCGGCCCTCGGTGGCGATCCGCCGGTCGGCGAGGAGGTCGCCGAGGGCGGCGATCGCGCCGCGCCGGACGTCGATGGAGAGCGGCGCGTTCAGCATCCGCGTCAGCAGGGGCATGAGCGTCCTCGTCGTCCGCGCTGTCGGTGGTCGGGGGGCGGTCGCGGGACGGGCTAGTAGCCCTTGGCGATCCGCCGGGCCTTCTCCAGGTCGTCGTGGTTGTCGACCTCCACCCAGTCGACGTCGCCGATCGGCGCGACGCCGATGCGGCCGCCCCGGTTCACGTGCTCCTGGTAGCCGTCCTCGTAGTAGAGGTCGGGGTCGCGTTCCCAGACGGCCTTGAGGGCGTCGGCCAGCGGTTCCGCGGCGGCGGGCTCGATCAGGGTGGCGCCGATGTACTCGCCGTTCGCGGTGGCCGGGTCCATCAGCTTGGTGATGGTCTTCAGGTGGCCCTCGCCGTCCAGGATGACCTTCATCTCCTCGTCGGCGAGAGTTTTCACGTCGTCCACCGCCAGGAGGATGTCCGGTCCGCGGTTCGCCAGTAGCGTCTTCTCCACGCTCACCGGATGGACCGTGTCGCCGTTGACCATGAGGACGCCCTTGGAGAAGTGCTCCCGAGCCAGCCACATGGAGTAGGCGTTGTTCCACTCCTCGGCCTTGTCGTTGTGCACGAGCGTGATGTGCACGCCGTACCGCCTTTCGAGGGCGTCCGCGCGTTCCTCGACCGCGCCCGCGCAGTAGCCCACGACGATGACCACGTCGGTCAGGCCGACCTCGGCGAGGTTGCCCAGGGCGATGTCCAGGATGGTGGTCTCACCGTCCACGGGGACGAGGGCCTTGGGGAGGGTGTCGGTGTAGGGCCGCAGCCTCCGGCCGGCCCCTGCCGCCAGCACCATGCCGATCATGCTTCCTCTTCCTTCAGGTCGACCTTCACGCCGCTGCCGCGGCTGCCCCGCCGCCGCGCGACGGTGCCCCCGGCACCGGACGAACACGCCAAGCTAGGCGACCGGTGCGGGAGACGCGAACGGGAGCAGACCGAGCGGGCCCGCGAGCGACGCCCTTGGCGGGTGCGGTACACGATGCCGCGGCGGCGGAGCGCGAGGACGGCGATCGGCACGTGGACGAGCGGCGCCGAACCCGCCTGCGCGAACCCCAGCACGGCGAAGTAACCATACTCGATCCCGCGCGATATGGGCGGTACGAGCCGTCCGCGGCTCCGGCGGCCGCCGGTTCCGGGCGGGTGATCACGGGTTCGTCCGGTACGTTGAGCGTGGCCGGCCGGTCGCGGCGGAACTCGTCCATCGGGGCCTCCGGCCGGTCGGGAACAGCGCGGCGCAGATGCACAGCGTAGTGGCCCGGTGACCGGATGTCGCGGAAACCGAGGGGTGAGATGGCTGCGGTAGCGGTGGTGCTCGCGGGCGGGGTCGGCAGGCGCCTGGGCGCCGGGCGCCCCAAGCAGCTCGTCGACGTCGGCGGACGGCCCGTCCTGGCGCACGCGATCGACGCGTTCGACACCCATCGGGGCATCGACGAGGTCGTCGTCGTGATGGCGTCCGGCCATCTGCGCGAGGCCGCCGCGATCGCCGCGCCGTTCCGCAAGACGGCCGCCGTGATCGAGGGCGGCGAGACCCGCACCGCCTCCACGGTCGCCGCGCTGGGCGCCCTGTCCGGGCGCCCCGACGATGACCGGGTGCTGTTCCATGACGCGGCCCGCCCCTTCGTCGACCACGGGGTCATCGGCCGTGTCCTGGACGCGCTGGACGGCGGCGAGGCCGTCGCGGTCGGGCTCCCCGCGTCCGACACGATGGTGGTGGTCGAGGACGGCGTGGTCGTGTCCATGCCGCCGCGCGAGACGATGACCCGGTTCCAGACCCCGCAGGGCTTCCGCCTCGGCACGATCCGCAAGGCGTACGAGCTGGCGCAGGCCGACCCGGCGCTGCGCGCCACCGACGACTGCGGCATCGTCCACCGCTACCTGCCCGACGTCCCGATCCGGGTGGTGCCGGGCAGCGAGCGCAACCTCAAGGTCACCCAGCCCTTGGACGTCGTCGTCGCCGAGCATCTCGCGGGCGAGGACCGCCGGTGATCTTCGAGGCCACCCCCGCGATCATCGGGCACCGCGGCTACGGCTCGGGCGTCCCGACGCCGCCCGGGGCCGGGACGCCCGTCGCCGAGAACACGCTGGCCTCGATGCTCGCCGCGATCGACGCGGGCGCGTCGTGGGTCGAGATCGACGTGACGCGCACCGCCGACGACGAACTCGTCCTCCGGCACGACCCGACCACCCCCGGCGGCAACTACGTGGTCGACGTCGCGGCGGCGGCCTGCGGCCTGCCGCGGCTCACGGAGATCTTCGCCGCGCTGCCGCCGGAGATCGCGGTGGACGTGGACGTCAAGACGGTCCTGGAGGACGCGGTGGACGCCCCGTCCCGCCGCACCGGCGCGCTGCTCCTGCCGCTGCTGAAGCGCGAGGCGAGGCGCCGCAGGCTCCTCGTCACCTCGTTCGACCCGGCACTGCTGACGTTCCTGCGGGACGAGCTTCCCGGCGTGCCGCTGGGCCTGCTGACGTGGCTGCGGTTCCCGCTGTGGCAGGCCGTCCCGGCGGCGGCGGGCCTCGGCTTCGACGCGGTCGCCGTGCACACCGGCTCGTGCGGGCTCGACCATCCCGACACGCGGCTGCGCCCGCTGGAGCACTGCGTGGACGTCGCGCACAAGGCGGGCCTGGAGACGGTCGTCTGGTGCCCCACCGCGGAGGCGGCCCCGGTCTACGCGGCCGCGGGCTTCGACGCGATGGTCGTCAACGACGTCCCCGGCACCCTGGCCGCACTCTGATCCTGGCCGGCCGCTGACCCGTCGTCAGCGGTTGCCGCCGTACATCTGGGTCCAGTCGCCCGGCTCGTCGTCGTCCGAGTCGCTCCGGTCGGAACCGCTCCGGGGCGGCGGGGCGGGCTTGTCGTCGGCCGGGGCGGGCG
>NZ_SMLC01000259.1 GCF_004349245.1 Actinomadura sp. 6K520
GGACGCCCCGGTACCCCCGCCCCGGTTTTCCACAGAACGCGATTCTGGTGCGACCGCTTCCGGGCCGCTGGTACCAAGGACGCATGAGCACTCCAGACGGACTCCGGGACGAGGCCGAGCGCTGCCTGCGCGCCCTCGCGGGCGACCACGCGCGGCTTCGCGACGACCAGTGGACGGCGATCAGCGCCCTCGTCGTCGAGCGGCGCCGGGCCCTGGTCGTCCAGCGCACGGGCTGGGGCAAGTCCGCCGTGTACTTCGTGGCCACCCGGCTGCTCCGCGAGCGCGGCGCGGGCCCGACCGTGATCGTCTCGCCGCTGCTGGCGCTGATGCGCAACCAGATCGAGGCCGCGGTCCGCGCCGGGATCAACGCCCGCACGATCAACTCGTCCAACACGGGCGACTGGGAGCAGGTCTTCGCCGAGGTGGAGGCCGGCGCGGTCGACGTCCTGCTCGTCAGCCCCGAACGGCTCAACAACCCCGACTTCCGCGACCTCGTCCTGCCGAAGCTCGCCGCCGGGGCAGGGCTGGTCGTCGTCGACGAGGCGCACTGCATCTCCGACTGGGGGCACGATTTCCGTCCCGACTACCGCCGGCTGCGCACCCTGCTGGCCGAGCTGCCGCCCGGCATCCCGGTGCTCGCCACCACCGCGACCGCCAACGCCCGCGTCACCCGGGACGTCGCCGAGCAGCTCGCCGGCGACGACGCCCTCGTCCTGCGCGGAGCGCTCGAACGCGACTCGCTGCACCTCGCCGTCGTCACCCTGCCCACCGCGGAGCAGCGCATCGCCTGGCTGGGCGAGCACCTCGCCGATCTCCCCGGCTCGGGGATCATCTACACGCTCACCGTCGCCGCCGCCCACGAGATCACCGGCTACCTGCGCGACCGCGGCCACGAGGTGGCCGCCTACTCCGGGCAGACCGAGCAGGCGGAGCGGCTCCAGGCCGAGCAGGACCTGCAGGACAACAAGCTCAAGGCCCTCGTCGCCACCAGCGCCCTCGGCATGGGCTACGACAAGCCCGACCTCGGGTTCATCGTCCACGTGGGCGCCCCGCAGTCCCCGGTCGCCTACTACCAGCAGATCGGGCGCGCCGGCCGCGGCGTCGACCGCGCCGAGGTGATCCTCCTGCCCGGCCGGGAGGACCGCGACATCTGGGCCTACTTCGCCAGCCTCGCGTTCCCGCCCGAACCCGTCGTCCGCGACACCCTCAACGTCCTGGAGGCCGCCGGGCGCCCCCTGTCCACCGGCGCCCTCGAACCGCAGGTCGACCTCAACCGGGCCCGCCTGGAGATGATGCTCAAGGTCCTCGACGTGGACGGCGCGGTCCGCCGCGTCAAGGGCGGCTGGACGTCCACGGGTGCGCCCTGGGCCTACGACCGCGAACGCTACGAGCGGGTCACCGCCGCACGCCGCCGCGAGCAGCGGGCCATGCTCGACTACATCTCCACGTCCGCCTGCCGGGAGGAGTACCTCCGCCGCCAGCTGGACGATCCCGCCGCCGCCCCCTGCGGCCGCTGCGACAACTGCACGGGCCGCCACTGGCCGGCCGACGTCACCCGCGAAGGCGCCACCCAGGCCCGCGACCGCCTCCACCGCCCCGGCGTGGACGTGCCGCCCCGCCGCATGTGGCCCACCGGCGTCAAGGACGACCTGGGCGTCTCCGGCCGCATCGAACTCCAGGCCGAAACCGGCCGCGCCCTGGGACGCCTCACCGACATCGGCTGGGGCAACCGCCTCCGCGACCTGTTCGCCGGGGGCGACACCGACGTCCCCGACGACCTGGTGAACGCCGTCGTCAAGGTGCTCTCCGCCTGGGACTGGCCCGCCCGCCCGACCGGCGTCGTCACCATCGGGTCCCGCTCCCGCCCGCGCCTGGTCGGCACGTTCGGCCACCGGATCGCCGAGATCGGCCGCCTGCCCCACCTGGGCGAACTGACCCCGCTCGGCGACCCGGTCCCGCGCCGCCACAACAGCGCCCAGCGCCTCCGCTCCGTCTGGCACTCCCTGGCCGTCCCCGCCGACCTGGCCGGGGCCCTCGCCGAGACGCCGGGCCCCGTCCTCCTCGTGGACGACCGCATCGAAACCGGCTGGACGATGACCGTGGCCACCCGTCTCCTCAGGGAATCCGGCGCCGGCCCGATCCTCCCCCTGGTCCTCGCCACCCCCAACTGACCCGCGCCGGCACCGGCGGCGGCACCCGCCCGCGCGCCCCCGTGGGCGCGGGCGGGACGATCGGGCCGGTCCGTGCGCGCGGCCCCGCGCACGGACCGGCGTCCGGCCCCGGCGCCGCGGCGGAGAAGGGCCGCGGCGAACGGGAGTCGCGGGCGGCGGCCCCGGCGGCCGGCACCGCCGGGGCGCGCCCGGGAGCGCCGCCGTCCTGGATGGGACGGATGACGGCGGCGGGGAGTGGCATGCCCAGGGAAAGTGTTCTAGAGGTTAGAAAACCCTGTCCAGTTGATTGCAAGAACATCTTAAGATAAGTTCAGCGGGAAATGTCATCATTTCCCGCCCAGATGGCCAATCGGCCATTTCGGCGGGGACGACGGAACAGGTAGTAATGTCGCTGCCCGTGTCACCGACCTACGACGCGCTCCTCGAATGCCCGTCCGGACTCCTGGACATGACGTTCGACCAGTTGCGGACGCTCCTGGTCGTGCACGAGACGGGGTCCGCGCTGCGGGCCGCCCGCGTCCTCGGCCGCGAGCAGTCCAGCGTCCAGAAGCAGCTGGACACGCTCAACCGCAACAGCCAGACGCTCTGCGGGGAGGTCCTGACCGTCCGGCAGGGGCGCGGGAAGGATTTCCTGTTCACCCCGACCGGCGAGACCACCGTCGAACTGGCGCGGACGACGTTCGAGAAATGGCTGGAGTCCATTCACTGGAGCCGGCGCCGCCTCGGCAGGATGCTCACCGTCGGCACGACCGAGTTCACGCTCCCGATCGTCTCGCGGGCCTGGAACCGCGTGTCGGAGGAGTTCCGGCAGCGCGAGGTCGAGTTCAAGGTCGCCCACGTCCGCACGAAGGACCTGTGGTCGCGGCTGGAGACCCGCCAGGTCGACCTCATCTGCGGCAGCATCGTCAGCACGCCGGAGGGCGATCTGCGCTTCCGGGACTACGAGGTCGTCGAGTACGCCCGGGGGCAGGCGCTGCTGCTCACCAACCTTCCGGTGTCCGAGCTGCCGGACACGCCGGTCGAGACCAGCCGGCTCGCCGGCGTCCCCCTCGTGGTGCCGCCCGCGGGGCTCGTCGCCGACCTGCTCGCCACCTGGTACGGGCCGAACTTCCGCGACCGCCTCACCGTCGTCGCCGACATCGACGACGTGCACTACGGCCTGTCCCTGCTGCGTTCCGGCTTCGTCCGCGGCTGCATGATCGTCACCGGTTCGATCGGCCGCGGCATGGCCGCCCAGGACGACCCGGACACCGTCCCGCTCCGCGCCATCGGGCTGCACGACGACCTGGAGCCGAAGGCGGAGCTCATGACCGGCGCCTTCGTCCGCCGCGCCGACCTCGAACGCTACGACGCTGGCCATCCCCTCAACCGCCTGTGGGCGGCGGTGAGGGAGGACGTCCGCACCTACAGCCCGATCGCCTGACCGTGCCGGGCCGACAATTCATGGAACGCCGGTGACCGCCTGGCCACGGAGCGTGTTACCCGCTGGTATTCGATCTGCGGGGGGGAGGGGGGCTCCGGCATCTCCGCCATGTCACGACGGACACAGCATGAGAGTCGCCGCCGGGCGGGCGGAGACATGGAATGTGGAAGGGATGTGCGCCCGCCGTTCGCCGCAGCGATCCCCGATGAAGCACGAAGCCGCGGACGGGACGTCCCGGACGGGGCGGTACAGGCCGAATCCCCAGCCCGCGCTTCGGGCTGGGGAGCGCGTCAGTTGATCTGGTTGTCGACCACGTCGAGGGTCGGCCGTGCGCCCAGGTGCTTCATGGCCTGGGCGCCGAGCCGGCAGCCGGCGGTCAGCGCGTCGGCGGGCTGCTTGCCGTCCAGCCATGGCGGGAGGAAGCCCGCGACGAAGGCGTCGCCGGCGCCGGTGCCATCGATGATCTTGTCGATGGGTTCGGCGCCGACGGTGACGGGCTCGGGGCGGCCGTTGGTGTACCAGAGCGCGCCGTCCTCGCCGGTCGTGATGACGACCTGCGGGTACCAGGCGGTGAGCACCTTGGCGGCCTGCTCCGGGTTGTCGCGGCCGGTGAGGATCTCGGCCTCCTTGGCGTTGACGACCAGGAGGCGGGCGCCCTGCGTCCACTCGAGGAAGGGCTCGGCGCCCATCCGCTTGAGGGGGGAGGAGGAACCGCCGTCCACCGAGACCGACATCTGTGCTTTGCGGGCGAGGTCCAGGGTGTGGATGGCGGCTTTCCGGGAGCCCTCGTTGATCAGCGCGTAGCCGGAGAGGTGCAGGTGGGTGCCCTGCGTGAAGAGGTCCTTGCAGCGCTCGATGTCCTCGGGGAGGAGCGCGCCGTTGGCGCCGGGGTCGGAGAGCATCGTCCGGTCGCCTTTGTGTGTGACCATCACCACACAGGTGCCGGTGGGGCGCTCCCCGTCCATGACGAGGCGGGCGTCGACGCCGTACCCCATCAGTTCCATGTCCCGGTTACGTCCGGCGATGTCCGACCCGCGGCGGCCGACGAAGGCGACGTCGATCCCCTCCACGGCGAGCCATGCCGCCACGTTGGCGCCTGAGCCGCCCCCGTGGGTCGTCACGGCGGCGGGCGTGTCGCTCCCCTTGGCCAAGGGGTACGCGGCACGCGCCACGGTGTCTGTCATCAGATCGCCGACCACGACCACGCGCGTCATGGAGTCATCACCTCGATCAACACGGCCCGCGCGAGCGGCAATTCAGGGCGTGTGGACGACCGTAACAGCTTCGGGGCCCCGATTAGGTCTCGAACGCGCAGCGAAAGCCGGGAAGGACGGTTTTTCGTGGCGCGGGCGTCCGGGCGCCCGTGCCTTACCCTCGGGTACGTGACCGAGGGTTATCCGGATCATTGGGAGGCCGACGTCGTCCTCAGCGACGGCGGGACGGCCCACCTGCGTCCCATCCGGCCCGGCGACGGCGAGATCCTGCGCGAGTTCCACGGGCGGCTGTCCCCGGAGTCGATCTACTACCGGTTCTTCTCGCCGCGCCCCCACCTGTCGGACCGCGACGTCGAGCACTTCACGACCGTCGACCACGACCGGCGGGCCGCGCTGGTCGCGACGATCGGCGAGGAGATGGTGGCGGTCGTCCGCTACGACCGGCTGGGCGACCGGCCGGAGACGGCCGAGGTCGCCTTCCTCGTGGAGGACGCGCACCAGGGGCGCGGGCTCGGGCCGGTCCTGCTGGAGCACATCGCGGCGGCGGCGCGGGAACGGGGCCTGCGCCGGTTCGTGGCCAGCGTCCTGCCCGAGAACCGGCGGATGACGCGGGTGTTCCGGGAGGCCGGGTACCGGGCGGAGCAGCGGTTCGAGGAGGGCGTGATCGAGCTCGTCCTGGACCTGGAGCCGACCGAGACGTCGCTGGAGGTCATGACGGCCCGCGAGCACCGGGCCGAGTCGCGGTCGATCCAGCGGCTGCTGTTCCCGCGGTCGGTCGCGGTGATCGGCGCGAGCCGGGCCGAGCACAGCGTCGGCCAGACCGTGCTGCGCAACCTGCTGGCCGGCGACTTCACCGGTCCCGTGTACCCCGTGCACCCGACGGCGGTGGCCGTCGCGGGGGTGCGGGCCTACGCGTCCGTTCTGGAGATCCCGGACGATGTGGACCTCGCGGTCGTCGCCGTCCGGGCCGACGCCGTCCACGAGGTCGTGCAGCAGTGCGCGAGCAAGGGCGTGCGGGGCCTGATCGTCGTGTCGTCCGGCTTCGGGGAGATCGGCGAGGAGGGACGCGCCAGGCAGGAGGAGCTGGTCCGGCTGGCGAGGGCCTACGGCATGCGCGTCGTCGGGCCCAACTGCCTCGGCATCGCCAACACCGACCCGGACGTGCGGCTCAACGCGACCCTGGCGCCGACGATGCCGGGACGGGGGCCGGTGGGCTTCTTCTCCCAGTCCGGTGCGCTCGGCATCGCCATCCTGCAGCGGACGGCGGAACGCGGCCTCGGCCTGTCCACGTTCGTGTCCGCCGGGAACCGGGGGGACGTCTCCGGCAACGACCTCCTGCAGTACTGGGAGGAGGACCCGGCGACCAAGGCCGTCCTGCTGTACCTGGAGTCGCTGGGCAACCCCCGCAAGTTCGCGCGGCTGGCGCGCAGGCTCGGCCGGCGCAAGCCGATCGTGGCCGTCAAGAGCGGACGCAGCACGCAGGGCGTCCCGATCGGGCACGCGGCGCGCGCGCTGACCCTGCCCGACCACGCGGTCAGCGCGCTGTTCGAGCAGGCGGGCGTGATCCGCGTGGAGGACCTCTCGGAGCTGTTCGACGTGGCGCAGCTGCTGGCCTACCAGCCGCTCCCGGCCGGCGACCGCGTCGCGATCATCGACAACTCGAACTCGCTGGGGCTGCTGGCGCAGGACGAGGCGGTCGCGCTCGGGCTCGACGTCCGGCCCCGGATCGACCTCGGCCCGCGGGCGGACGCCGACGACTACGAGGCGGCCCTCGCCGCGGCGCTCGACGACGACGGCGTCGACGCGGTGGTGGCGCTGTTCACGCCCCCGACGATCGGCGGGTTCGACGTCCGCGTCCCCGAGAAGATCCTCCGGCTCGCCGCGGAGGCGAGGAAGCCGATCGCCGCGACGTACCTGGGCACCGAGGGCATGCCCGCCGACCTGCGCGTGGCCGGCCCGGACGGGATGGCCGCGGAAGGCTCGGTGCCGTCCTACCCCTCGCCGGAGGACGCCGTCCGGGCGATGGCGTACGTGATCCGCTACGCGCAGTGGCGCAAGCGGCCCGCGGGGACCACGCCGAACTTCGACGACGTGGACCGCCACCGGGCGCGGGGCCTGGTCGCCGACTGGCTCGACGCGGGGGGCGGCGGCCCGGTGGAGGCCACGCCGAAGCAGGCGGCGGAGCTGCTGTCCTGCTACGGCATCGAGGTCGCCGACGGAGGCGACGCGCACGCGGTGCCGACCCGCATCGTGATCAGGGAGGACCCCTCGTTCGGCGCGCTGGTCTCCTTCGGCATCGCCGACGAGACCGCCGCCCTCCTGGACGACCGCGCCCACCGGCTGTCGCCGCTCGCGGACGTGGACGCGGCGGAGATGGTCCGCGCCATCCGGACGGCGCCGCTCCTGCTCGGGCACCGCGGTGCCGAGCCGGTGAACCTGAGGGCACTGGAGGACCTGCTGCTGCGCGCGTCCCGCCTCGGCTACGACCTGCCCGAGGTGGCGCGCCTGGAGCTCGACCCGGTGATGGCGGACGCGACCGGCGTCACCGTGCGCGAGGTGACGCTGACCCTGGACCGGCCGCTCGGGCCGCGTCCCGAACTGCAGCCGCGCCGCCTGACCTGACACGCCCGCACCCGAGCGTCCGTCACCTGGGCGTCCGTCAGCCGGGCGTCCGTCAGCCGGGTGTCGCGGGCGGGCCGGGCGGTCCCGGCGGGCCGGGGCCCGGGGTCGGCGGGACCGGGTCGGGTTCCGGTCCGGGCGGGACCGGGTCCGGATCGGGCGCGGGCGGGCTCGGCTCGGGCGGCGGTCCGGGCGGCGAGGGGTCCGGCGGCGGCCCGGGAGGCACCGGTTCGGGCGACGGGCCCGGCGGGACGGGTCCCGGCGGGC